>NZ_JBFAQH010000009.1:0-275129 GCF_040677165.1 Micromonospora sp. NPDC049374
GGTACGTGGTGGTCACCGCGCCCTCGCCGTGCCCGCCGGGTGCGGGGGCGGACGGGTGAGGTCGTCCCACCGGGGCGGTGGTGGGTTGAGCCACCCCCCACCCCCACCCCCCGTCTCCTCGATCTTGCACTTGGTGTCCGTGCATAACGTCGTATAGCGGTCATAACGGCGACCGAAAGTGCAAGATCGGCGCGGGAGTGTCGATGGGGGCGGTGGGCGGGGGAGGGGGCGTCACGCTCGGTAGGATTGCCGGCTATGAGCCTGCCGCGTCCTGTCCTCGTGGTCGACTTCGGAGCCCAGTACGCCCAGCTGATCGCGCGCCGGGTACGCGAGGCGAAGGTCTACTCCGAGATCGTCCCGCACACCATGCCCGTGGCCGAGATGCTGGCCCGCGATCCCGCCGCGATCATCCTCTCCGGCGGCCCGGCCAGCGTCTACGAGCCGGGCGCTCCGCAGGTCGACGACGGGCTGTTCACCGCGGGCGTGCCGGTCTTCGGCATCTGCTACGGGTTCCAGGCGATGGCCCGCTCCCTCGGTGGCACGGTGGCCCGCACCGGCGGCCGCGAGTACGGCGGCACCCCGCTGCGCCCCCGCCTGCTCGAACCGGGCGTACTGCTCCGTGACCTGCCGGCCGACCTGCCGGTGTGGATGAGCCACGGAGACTGCGTGACCGAGGCGCCGGAGGGCTTCACGGTGACCGCCGAGTCGGCCGGTGCGCCGGTGGCCGCGTTCGAGGATGTGACCGGCCGGCGGGCCGGCGTGCAGTTCCACCCCGAGGTGGGGCACACCGCGCACGGGCAGGAAATGTTGACCCGCTTCCTCTACGAGATCGCCGGGATCGAGCCGACCTGGACGGCCGAGAACATCATCGACGAGCAGGTGGCCCGGATCCGCGAGCAGGTCGGCGACAAGGAGGTCATCTGCGGCCTGAGCGGCGGGGTGGACTCGGCGGTCGCCGCCGCGCTCGTCCACAAGGCCGTCGGCGACCAGTTGACCTGCGTCTTCGTCGACCACGGGCTGCTGCGCGCGGGCGAGGCCGAGCAGGTGGAGAAGGACTACGTCGCGGCCACCGGCATCAAGCTGAAGGTGGTCGACGCGGCCGACCGGTTCCTCGGCGCGCTGGCCGGGGTGACCGACCCGGAGCAGAAGCGCAAGATTATCGGCCGGGAGTTCATCCGGGTCTTCGAGGCCGCCGCCCGGGAGATCGCCTCGCACGGTGACGTCGAGTTCCTGGTGCAGGGCACCCTCTACCCGGACGTGGTCGAGTCCGGCGGCGGCACCGGTACCGCCAACATCAAGAGCCACCACAACGTCGGCGGATTGCCCGAGGACCTGAAGTTCGCCCTGGTCGAGCCGCTGCGCACGCTGTTCAAGGACGAGGTCCGTACGCTCGGCCTCCAACTCGGGCTGCCCGAGGCGATGGTCTGGCGCCACCCGTTCCCCGGCCCCGGCCTGGCCATCCGGATCATCGGGGCGGTAGACCGGGAGCGGCTCGATGTGCTCCGCCGGGCCGACTTCATCGCCCGCCAGGAACTCAGCGCCGCCGGTCTCGACCGGGACGTCTGGCAGTTCCCGGTGGTGCTGCTGGCCGACGTGCGCAGCGTCGGTGTCCAGGGTGACGGGCGCAGCTACGGGCATCCCGTGGTGCTGCGCCCGGTCTCCAGCGAGGACGCGATGACCGCCGACTGGTCCCGGCTGCCCTACGACGTGATCGCCCGGATCTCCACTCGGATCACCAACGAGGTGGCCGAGGTGAACCGGGTGGTGCTGGACGTCACCAGCAAGCCCCCGGGCACCATCGAGTGGGAGTGACGCCGTACCCCGTTGGAGCGACGCCTCACGCGGGCGGCTGAGGCGCCGGTCGCGGCGCCGGCTCCGGCGTCGTCCCGGCCTCCGGCGTGATGTCCGCACGTTCCGGTCCGGCGTCTGCTCCGGCCGGGCCGGTCGCGGGCTGTGCCGGCAGGCCGTCGGGATTCGCTGGCGTGGCCCCGGGCTGAACCGACGGGCCCTCGGGCCGGATCGGCCCGGTGTCGGCAGGTGCCGACGGTTCAGGTCGTGCGGGCGGGACGTCGGGGTGCGGGGCGGGCGCGGGCGGGGTGGCTGCCGGCGGCCAGGTGGCTGGCGCCGGCGGCCCGGCGTGCGGCACCGGTCCGGTCGGCCCGGGAAACGGCCAGGCGGGGTGTGGTGTGGTGGCCGGCTGCGGCGGCGTGCCGGTGGGTCCGTGCGGCGCGCCGGGCGCCGGGTGCGGCCAGGCGGGTGCGCCGGCCGGCTCCTCGGGCATCAGGAACCACATGATCGGGTACGCGAGGGCGGCGATCCCGCCGGTCACCAGCGTGACGATGGCGAATGCCACCCGGATCAGGGTGGGGTCGACGCCGAAGTAGCGGCCGAGACCGCTGGCCACACCGGCGATCATCCGGTCGGTGGTGGGGCGGCGCAGTTGCCGGTACGGAGCGTGAGGTGTGGAAGTCATGTCTCCACGGTCCCCGTCGCGCAGCGTATCGACCTCGGTGACCGCCCGGATCCTTACCCTGAACCAGCTCTCAGGGGCGAGTCATCAGTCAGGAATCCGACTCTTTTCCGCGTCGGCAACGGGGGACGGGGAGAATTTGGCTCCGTGACCACCATGCTCGAGCCGCTGCGCAGGATCGCGGCATACGCAGTCTGTACTGATTCCGTAGACCGAGTGCTGCTGGTCCGCGCATCGGAGCGCTCCGGCACCCCCGGCACGTGGTCCCTGCCCGGCGGGGCGGTCGACCACGGCGAGGACCCGCACCACACCGTCGTCCGCGAGACCGCCGCCGAGACCGGCCTGTCGGTGGCCGTCGCCAGCCTGCACGACGTACTGGCCGACATGCGGGCACTTCCCGAGCGGGGCATCACCATCCACACCGACCGGTTGGTCTACCGGGTGTCGGTCCGGGGCGGCTTACTCACCGACCGGGTCGACCGGCCCACCGACCTGGCCCGCTGGTTCACCCGGGAGGAGGCGGCGCGGTTGCCACTTCGCTCGTTCACCGCCCGCGCTCTCGGGCTGCCCGCCTCGTCGGCGGACATCGTCCCGGACGAGCCGCCGGAGTTCCCCTCCTTCTACGCGGTACCCGGCCCGGACGGGCTGCACCGGGCGCAGCGCTTCGCCGCGTACGCCGTGGTGACCGACCCGGCAGGTCGGGTGCTGCTGACCCGGGTCTCCGACGGCTACCCGGGTGCCGGCTGCTGGCACCTGCCCGGAGGCGGCACCGACTACGGCGAGCAGCCGGGCGCGGCGCTGATCCGGGAACTGGTCGAGGAGACCGGGCAGACCGGTCGGCTCGTCGGGTTGCTCGGGGTGGCCAGTCACCGGGACGCTGCCTCGCTCGGCCCGGAGGGTTACCCGATCGACTGGCACGGAGTGCGTGCCTTCTACCGGGTGGTGGTGGACCAGCCGGCACCGCCCACCGTCGGTGACGTCGGGGGTTCCACCTGCGAGGCCCGCTGGTTCGCCCGGGAAGAACTGGGTGCTCTCCCCACCGACCGCCTCACCGAGGTCACCGCCGAAGCCGTCCAAGCCGCCCACCTAACCTGACCCCCCACCCCCCCACCTCCCTGTGCCCGCGCACCCCTACCCCCGTGCGCGCGTCGATCATGAAGTTATTGTCGGGACACGCCGATGGCGACGGCGATAACTTCATGATCGGCGCGGCGTAGGGCCTGCGTGGGGCGGCGGGCGTCGGGGCGAGGGCGGGGCGAGGGTGGGGTTGTGGAGCAGGTGCGGCGGGTGGGGGCGTACGGGGTGTTGTGGGGCGCCGAGCGGCGGGTGTTGCTGGTGCGGGGCTCCGCGTTGGCGGACTTTCCCGGGGTCTGGTCGCTGCCCGGTGGTGGGCTGGAACATGCCGAGCATCCCGCGCACGCGGTGGTCCGCGAGGTCAGCGAGGAGACCGGGCTGACCGTCGAGGTGAGCGGGCTGCGCGCGGTCGTCGCGGATGTGACGCCGTACCCGGACCTCGGAGTCGCACTGCACACCGATCGGATGCTGTTCGACGTGACGGCCGTCGGTGGACGGCTGCGTGCCGAGCGCGACGGCAGCACCGACCTGGCCCGTTGGCTGACCCTGGATGAGGCGGCCGAACTGCCGCTGCTGGCGTTCACCGCCGAAGCTGTCGGTCTGCCGGTCGTTCCGCTGCCGTCCGGTGCCCTGCGTCGTCGAGAGCCGTTCCCCCGCCCCGGGGCCGACCGCCGGCAGCGCTTCGGGGCGTACGGGGTGGTCACCGATCCGAGCGGACGGGTGTTGCTGACCCTGATCGCCGAGGGCTATCCCGGAGCGGGGCGCTGGCACCTGCCCGGTGGGGGCACCGATCACGGTGAACAACCCGTCACCGCCCTGCTGCGGGAGTTGGTCGAGGAGTCCGGCCAACTGGGCCGGGTGACCGAGCTGATCGGTGTGGACAACCTGTACAACCCGGCGGCCCTGGGCCCGGAGGGGTACCCCCTCGACTGGCACGGCATCCGGGTCGTCTACCGGGTGCAGGTTGACGTGCCGACCGAACCGGCGGTGACCGAACTGGCCGGCGGCTCCACCGCCCGTGCCGCCTGGTTCACCCCATCTGAGCTGCGGAATCTTCCGATGACTGAGATCGCCGCGACAGCCCTGGAACCGTCGCGGTAACCCACGGTGGCGATGCCGGGCCGATCTCACCGCCAAGCCGGTGCGGACGACCTCCGGTACAGTCGAGGCAGGACAGGCGTAGAAAACGGGCGATGGTGTCCCGGATGGGAATAAGACGGCGGTTCGCGCGGTTAAGGGAGATATAAGTACCGCCGGCAGCTATCGCCATTCCCCCACCCCCTGTGCGATGGTGTACTCCGCAAAACGGCTGCCGGGCCAGGAAGGTCCGGCACGAGACAGCCGGACGCCCGCCATGCGGCGGTAAGCCGATCCGGTGATGGAGGAAACGTGCCGAGAGCCCCATGGCGCCGGCGTCGTACGACTGACAGCCCGCGTCCCGCAGGGCGAAGCTGGACGGGCCCGCTGCGCCGCAGCGGCACCCTCGCCCGCCAGGTCCTGCTGGTTCGCGTCGGCCGCCGAGGTGCGGAACTGCACGGCGCGACCGACGTGTTGCCCGAGCCCCGGTATCAGGACCGCCCGCGTCGCCGGTACGGCCTCAAGCGGTTCCACCGCACCGGGATGGAGACCATCTCCCCGGTTAGCCCGCTTGTCGGCCCGGTCACGGTCAATACACCCGTCGTGCCGGCTCCGGCGCCGGGTGCGTCGACAGCGACACCTGCGCCGCTGCTGCCGGGTGAGCGGACCCCGGCACGACGGATGAAGTTCGCCCTGGTCAACGCCTGCACCCTGGCCAGCCTGCTGCTCGGCATCAACGCGATCTTCGTCGCCATGCAGGGTGAGGTGCGGCTGGCCGCGCTCCTCCTGATCGCCTGCGTCGCGTTCGACGGCCTGGACGGCGCGCTGGCCCGCAAGCTCGGGGTGTCCAGCCCGTTCGGTGCCCAGATGGACTCGCTGGCCGACATGTGCTCCTTCGGGCTCGCCGCCCCCGTGGTGGTCTACGCGTCGCTGGCCGGCTCCGCACCGACGGCCGCCGCCGCGGTGGCCGCCGCGCTCGTCGCCGCCTGCGCCGCCATCCGGCTGGCGAGGTTCAACGTCTCACCGAACGACGGACGGTTCTTCTCCGGCGTACCCACCACGATGGCGGCCGCCGTGCTCGCCCTGATGGTGGTGATCGGCATGCCGGTGCCGGGGGCGGTGCAGATCGCCGGGGTGGCCCTGCTCGCCTTCACCATGGTCAGCAGCTTCCCGTACGCCAAGCTCGCCCGCCTGGTCAAGCTGCCGCCGTGGGTCTGGCTCGCGCCGGTGATCGGCGCCCTGATCGACGTCCGGCTCACCTTCGGCCTGATCGTGGTCGGATACCTGGTCAGCGGTCCGGTGCTCTGGCTGCGCCAGCGTCGCACCATCGTCTGACCCTGACCCGCTGCTGGAAAGGGGCGTCGCGGCCAGGCCGCGACGCCCCTTTCGTAAGCACCTCAGCTGTCAACCGGCGGGCCTCACCCGACGGGTGGGACCCGGCTCGCGGCATCTCGCGGTGTCCGGGCCGGTTGAGGGCCCGGGTTACCGCAACCCGGGTGCCGCTGCACCCGGCCTCGGGTCTGGGTGTCGTTGTGCCGGGCCTCGGGCCTGGGTGCCGCTGTAGCCGGGCCGCCGCCTGCGCGGGTGCCCGGGTTCAGCGCCAGCGGGCGATCACGCTCGATCCGCCGATGACCTTGTCGCCCGGCCCGACCAGCGGCTCCGCGGCCTCGGCCGGCAGGTAGACGTCGGTACGTGAGCCGAAGCGGATCAGCCCGAACCGTTCGCCGCGGGCCAGCAACGCGCCGATCGGAGCGCGCTGCACGATCCGGCGGGCGATCAGGCCGGTCCGTTGAGCCACCACCACGGTGCCGTGGGTGGTGTCCAGCACCGTGTAGGCGGCCACGTTGTGCTCCGCGTCCGGCTTCATCGCGTTGACGAACCCGCCGTCGGCGACGAAGTAGTCGACCACCTTGCCGGCCACCGGGGAGCGGTTGACGTGCACGTCCAGCACCGACAGGAAGACTGCGATCCGCAGGAACTCGCTGTCGCCGAAGCGTTCGTCGGTCAGCCGCTGCACCGACAACACCTGCCCGTCGGCGGCGGCCACCACGGCCGAAGGGTCCTCCGGCACATCCCGCTGCGGGTCCCGGAAGAAGGCGGCCACCGGCGCGGCGGCCAGCGCGGGCAGCAGCCAGAGCTTCGACTTCGGTCGGGCCAGTCGGGTCAGCGCGGCCAGCCCGAGGGCGATGCCGGCGGCGGCGACCCCGTTGGAGTCGATGTGCATGTCGCGGCTGAGCGGCACGCTCGACGGCCGGTACGCGGGAGCGAGCTGCTCCGCCACTGCGGCGTCGGCCGGGGTGAAGCGGAGCCGGTACACGCGTACCGGCGGGTTGTTGCGCAGCACCAGGTCGTTGCCGACGCCGTACAGCGCGCCCTGCCGATCCAACTCGGCGGCTGCGCCGGCGGTCCGGGCGACGGCGGTGGCGACGCTGAGCACCGCGCCGTCGGCCAGGTACTTGGTGAGTGCCCCGATGGTGGCGCGGGCCTCGTCCGCGGTGCCGGTGAACGCCTCGGCGGCGATGACCACCACAGCGGCCTCCGCCTCGGCGAGGCTGTCCACGACCCGGACCCGCTCGGCGACCCAGCGGCCCTGGGCGGTGATGTGCTCCCGCAGCGCCGTGGCGCTGACCCGTTCGGCGGGTACCACGGTGAGGGTGTCGCCGGGCAGCATCGCTTCGATCGCCGCGGTCAGCACCGCGGACTCCGGAGCCGCGCCGACCAGTAGGGCGGCCTTCGGTTCGTTGATCCGGGCAAGCTCGGAGACGAGGGTACGGGCGGCGCGCTCGCCGAGGCGGACCGGACCGGATCGGTCGGGCGTACGCACGGCGGGAGACTGGGTCATGTCGAACGGGCTCCTGACGGGTAGAGGCGACTGACGCGATGGTCACCGCCGGCGGCGAGGTCGGCCCGGCCACGGACGACCCGCGCGCGCCGACGACCCGCGGGGGTTGCCCTGCGGCGCGGGCCGGCCAGCGCTGGCGGGAGCACACCGGCCAGCATAGGCGGCGAGCGACCGTGGCCGCACGGTCAGGCGTCGCGCCCCGGCCGTCCGGGCGGCGGCGTCTCGTCCGCCCCGCCGAACAGATCCAGCGTGCGGTCCGCCTGCGGCTCCGGGTCGACTTCCGCTGTCGAGCTGTCCAGGGCCGGCTCACCCGTCGGGGTGTCGGGACGCGCCGGGTCCGCCAGCGGATCGGCGGTGGTGTCCCCAGCGCCCGGTGCCGAGACGTCCCGGCCGGTGTCGTCAGGGGTGTCGACCGGTGCGGGCCGACCGTTGTATCGGCTGGAGCGCAGGGCGCCGATCAGACCGAGCCCGCCGACCAGGATCAGTCCACCGGCCAGGAACCAGCCGACCGGCGGCAGCACGAGACCGAGCACCTGGGCGAGCAGCCACCAGGCGGCGAGTGCGAGGAAGAGCAGTCCGAAGGCGAACGACACCAGGTCGGTGCGGTGGGTCCTCACCGGGTCACCTCCATGTGTCCGGCGTTGACGTGCAGGTTGAGGCGCAGTTTGCCGCCCCCGGCGCCGTCCGGACCCAGATCGACGACGTCGGTGGGCCGGTTGTCCACGCCCTGCATTCGTTGGCCGAGGATGTTCGCGTCGCCAGCGGTCACCCGGGTCACCGCCGTGACGTCCACGTTCGGTGGCAGCACCACGGTGGCCTCGCCGAAGTTGACGGCGACGGTGATCTCCGTCTCCTGCTGGTCGAAGTCGATCGCCCGCAGGTCGAGCACCGCGTCGCCGAAACTCTGTTCGTACCTGTTGGCGAGGTCGCGTTGACTCGTCGGTGCCCAGGTGACCGCGCCGTCCACACCACGGACCCGGTCGTAGGACTCGACGACCGTGACCACGGCCAGGGCGGCGGCGGTCACCAGCCCGAGCGCGATCAGCCAGCGGGCCCGCCCGAACCAGGTACCCACGAGCAGGCCGAGGCCGATCACCGCGAGTGCCGCGGCGAAGTAGGCCGACGCGCCGATCCCGAAGACGTCCAGCAGGTCGAGGACGCCGACCAGGCCCAACGCGACAAAGATCAACGAGAAGGTCACCGCGCCCAGGGCTGATCGTTCCCGGGGTTTGCGGGGCGGCTTCGCACTGGGCGGTGGTGGTGGCGGCGGAGCCACCTTCGGTGGACCGGCGTAGGGGCCGTGCGGGGCGAACGGGGGACGGTAGGTCGATTGGCCGACCGGTGGGCCTGACGCGGCGGCGCTCGTCGGCCACGCTGACGTCTGCATTGTTGGCTCCTCAGGCCCGCCCGGCGCCGAGGGAACGCCGGACGTCGAGCCGGGTGGGTGGAAGGCGGGCGGCGTGACGGTCGCGGTCCGGCCGAACTCCGGGTACGCCGCGGGATAGGCGGTCGGCCCGGGGTAACTGACCGGTGGCACCGGACCGGGTGGCGGAGGTGGATTCGCGGCGACACCCGCATCCGGCGTACCCGGTGCGGTCGGTACCGGCTCGGGTCGGGACTCGCGCTGCTGACGGTTCAGCAGCAGCGCGCCGCCGACCAGGATGGCCGCGCCGAGAAGTACCGCGCGGAAGGCGTCGGTGACGACGAAGCCGAAACCCACCGCGACCACCACGCCGAGGACGATCACGGTGACCGGGGACATGCTGGAACGCCCGCGGCCCAGCATGGATTCGATGGGCGAGGCGCTGTCACCCTCGCCCGGGATGATCAACCAGGCGGCGACGTAGACCAGGATGCCGACGCCGCCGAAGAAGCCCAGGACCGCCAGCAGCACCCGCCAGAGCACGGGGTCGGTGTTGGTGGCTCGGCCGACGGCAGCACAGACGCCCGCCAGGTAACGGCCCTCGCGGGGCCGGACCAGGCCGTACCGCGAGGTGAAGCCGGCGCCGCCGAAGGGAGCGCCCGGGCCACCCCCCGGCGGCGGCCCGCCCCACCACCCCGGTCCGCCGGGTCGGCCCGGTCCCCCTGGTGCGCCTGGCCCCCCTGGTCCGCCCGGCCCCCCCGGCCCGGCGGACGGTGGCGCGGTGGTGGTGTCCCATGCCGTCTCGCCGGTGGGCGGTGGCGCGGTGGCGACGGGTGGCGGTGTGTCGTCCCACGCCGTCCCGCCGGTCGGCGCCCGTCCGGCGGCCGGTGCGGCCGGGCCGTCCGTGGCGGCACCGGGGGATGCGGGTACGGCCGGCCCGGTGGCCGCCGGAGGCGTCGGCTCCGGTTCGGTCGGCCCCGGCCGGTGCGGCTGGGCAGCGTCGTCGGTCATGCCTCGATCCTGCTGCGCCCGACGCCTGAGCGTCCTCCGGAGACGACCCTGACCCCACCCTGAGATCCGGCCCGCCCGAATGTCGGGGGCGTCCCCGTGGTCGGACCACCACGCCGCGTGTGACGATCGAACCGGCGCCGGGAACCCTCGCCACTCCTCCGGCCCGACCATCCTGACCAGGGAGCCCGCGATCAGCAGCATCAGTCAACCACCCCGCCTCTACCGCGCTCCGGAGCACCGGATGGCCGCCGGGGTGGCCGCCGGCATCGCCGAGCATCTCGGCGTCCCGGTGGTTCGGGTCCGGATCGCCTTCATGGTGCTGCTGGGGCTGAGCGGGTTGGGTCTGCTGCTCTATGCGGCCTTCTGGGCGGTCGTGCCGCTGCGACCCGGTGACAACGCCGTGCCGGCGCGCCGCGATGTCGGCCAGCTGCTGCCCTTCGTGGCCATCGGGCTCGGCGTACTGCTGATCCAGGTGATGGTCTTCGACTCGGTCGGCGCGGCCGGCACGGCGGGCTGGTTGGTCGCCATCATCGCGGTCGGCGCCGGCGTGATCTGGCACCAGTCCGCGCCCGAGCGGCGACGGCAGTGGGGCGATTCGATGCCCGTGCCCTGGCTCGGCGCGGTGATAGAGGAGAGCGACCGGCGGGCTTTCGTGCTGCGCTTCGTCGGGGGTGGGGTGCTGGTCGCGGTCGGCATCATCGGTGTGGCCGCGGTCTACTCACCGGCACAGAACCTCGACGCCGTGATCAACGGAGTGATCTTCGCGCTGGTCGGGCTGGCCGGGGTTGGAGTGGTGGCCGCGCCGGTGCTCTGGCGTACCTGGAACCAGCTCCGCTCGGAGCGCGAGGGCCGCATCCGCGAGCAGGAACGGGCCGAGCTGGCGGCCATGGTGCACGACCAGGTGCTGCACACCCTCGCGTTGATCCAGCGCAACGCCAGCGACGTCAAGACGGTGCAGCGGCTCGCCCGGGGCCAGGAGCGCTCGCTGCGCAACTGGCTCTACAAGCCCACCGCGTCACCCACCGAGCGCCTCGCCGCCGCGCTGGAACAGGCCGCGGCCGAGGTGGAGGACACCTTCGCGATGACGGTGGAGGCGGTGGTGGTGGGCGACCGGGAGACCGACGAGCGGGTCGGTGCGCTGGTGGCCGCGGCGCGCGAGGCGCTGGTGAACGCTGCTCGGCACGCCGGGGTGCAGACCGTCTCGCTCTACGCCGAGGTCGAGCCCGAGCAGGTGAGTGTCTTCGTACGGGATCGGGGTGTCGGGTTCGACCCGGATACCGTGGAGGACCATCGGCATGGTGTCCGAGGTTCGATCGTCGGGCGAATGAAACGGCACGGTGGCCGGGCGGAGATCCGCTCCCGGCCTGGAGAGGGGACCGAGGTCCGGTTGATCCTGCCGATCTCCCGGGAGTCGGCCACTGCGGAGAGGGACAGATGATGGCCGAGCAGTCGACACCACCGGTCGAACCGGAGAGCACCGCGCCCGGACGGCTGCGGGTGTTCCTGGTCGACGACCACGCCATGTTCCGAGCGGGGGTACGCGCCGAACTCGGTGCGCACGTCGAGGTGGTGGGCGAGGCGAGCACGGTGGCCGAGGCGGTCAGCCGGATCGCGGCCACCGGGCCGGACGTGGTCCTGCTCGACGTGCACATGCCCGACGGTGGTGGCCGGGCGGTGCTGGAGGCGATGCGGCGTAGCCATCCCGAGGTCCGGTTCCTGGCGCTCAGCGTCTCCGACGCCGCCGAGGACGTGATCGGGCTGATCCGGGCGGGTGCGCGTGGTTACGTCACCAAGACCATCTCGCCGGACGAGTTGGCCGCGGCGATCCGGCGGGTGGCCGACGGCGACGCGGTGTTCAGCCCGCGCCTGGCCGGTTTCGTGCTGGACGCCTTCGCGGCCCGTCCGGACGCCCCGGTCGCCGATCCGGAGCTGGACCAGCTGACCAACCGGGAACGCGAGGTGCTGCGGCTGCTCGCCCGGGGGTACGCGTACAAGGAGATCGCCCGGGAGCTGTACATCTCGATCAAGACAGTCGAGACTCACGTCTCCAACGTGCTGCGCAAGCTCCAGATGTCCAACCGGTACGAGCTGTCCCGCTGGGCGGCGGACCGGCGCTTGGTATAACCGACCTTTCTGGCATAAGCGGCTATTCCGGCTCCTCGGCGTGACATGTGATCAAGTTGCGGTCGATAATTCCCCTCGCCTTTCCCGCGTGCGGATGCCGCTCATCCCGCGGGAACGGCGACTCCGGCCGCCCGCGCGTACGCGGGTCACTCCCTGCCCGAGAGGTGCACGAAACTCATGATCGGACAACGAGGACGGCGCTGGGCGCGGATCGCGCTCGCTGCCGTCACCGGTGGCGCGCTGGCGCTCGGTGCCGCCGCCCCTGCCGCTGCCGAGGACCCGGCCACCGGCGTGGCGAAGTCGGTGCCCGGCAGCAGCGTCAAGTTGCTGCTCGACGGCAAGGTCAAGCAGACCTCGGCGCTGGCTATCAAGATCGACGGCAAGCAGCTTCCGGCCTTCTGCATCGACTACCACACCCGGGTCGCGCTCGACGGGAAGTATCAGGAGGGCACCTGGGACGAGTCCCAGGTGAAGAACCTCGCGAAGGTTCAGTGGGTGCTGACCCACGGGTACCCCAACGCCGACCCTGCCGCGTTGCTGGCCGCCGCCGGCGCCACCGTGCCTGCCGGCACGAACGAGAAGGCACGCAGCAACCTGCTCTACTTCGGCACCCAGACCGCCGTCTGGCACTTCAGCGACGGCATCGAGCTGGGCGACTGGGTCGCTGGACGTGGCCTGATCGGCAAGGCGAAGTACGACGTGATCAAGAAGGTCCACGACTACCTGGTCGCGAACGCCACCGACCAGCCCGAGCCGAAGGCTGAGCTGAGCATCGATCCGACCACGGCCACCGCGGCGGTCGGCGAGAAGGCCGGACCCTTCACCGTGAAGGGCCCGGCGGGCGAGATCACGCTGGCGGTCACCGGCGGTTCGGCCGTCGACGCCGAGGGCACGCCGCTGACCACGACCAGCAACGAGGGCCAGTTCTGGCTCACCGCCGAGGGTGCGGGCGAGGTCACCGTGACCGCGTCCGCCGCCGACTCGGTCTCCTTCGGCCGGGTGTTCCTCTACACCGGGCCCAAGGCGGCGCAGAAGCTGATCCTGGGCGGCAGCACCGGTGCCACGGTGACCGCCAACGCGTCCGCGACCTTCACCGAGGCGCCGTCGCCGACGCCGACCAGCCCTCAGCCCGAGCCGACGACGCCGGAGCCGACCCCGTCCACCCCGACGGAGTCGCCGGAGCCCTCGCCGAGCACCCCCGAGGAGTCGCCGGCGAGCCCCGCCCCTTCCACCTCGCCGGCCTCGAACGACGGTGGTCTGCCGCTGACCGGTGCGCCGATCGTCACCGCGATCGCCGCCGGGCTGGTGCTCCTGGTCGCGGGCGCGGTCACCGTCCTGGTGCTGCGTCGTCGCAGGATCCACTTCACGGCCTGATCACCACGCCGCGACACCCCGTCCGGCCCCGGATCCCGCAGCACGCGGATCCGGGGCCGGACCGTCTTCGGGGGCAGGAGTCCTTCGCCCGACCAGAACGGTCGACCGCTGGTCTGGAATCAGACTCATACTTTCGGATAGGATTGCGAAAGGAGTGGCGGGATTCACGTCGACACTCCGGTGGGTTCGCGGAGTCGTCGCCTCCGCGTCATCCGATGGCCGGCCGAGCGTGGAAATGTGGTTGACGAGCAGCTCATACCATGCCTCCGGGGCGTCGGAGCGGCGCCTGCGGGTCGATGTCGGCACCGTCCCGGGCGGGTATCGGGTTGATAACACGCCTTCCCGCCTGGGCGCATTGAGTGTCACAGTTGCAGGCACCTCACAACCCCCTCGTGAGCCGAGCGCCCTGAGGAGGCACTCCCATGCGCGGGAAATTCCTGAAGGTGGCGGTCGCGGCGACCGCCACCGCCATGTTGGCTACCGCTTGTAGTAGCGGTGGCGACGACAACGAGCCAGCCGGCGAGTCCGGCGGCACCCTGCGGGTGTACAACGCCGAGCCGGCGTTCCTGACCCCGTCCGGTGGCGACGACGAGCCGTCGCTGTACGTGATCCGTCAGCTGTACCGCGGTCTGGTCAAGTACAACGCCGAGACCTCGGCCGTCGAGATGGACCTGGCCGAGTCGGTCGAGTCGGACGACCAGAAGCTCTGGACGATCAAGCTCAAGAGCGGCTACACCTTCGACAACGGTGAGCCGGTCAACGCCGACGCGTTCCTCCGGTCGTGGAACTACGCCGCTTACGGGCCGAACGCCCAGAACAACGGCTACTTCATGAAGCGGATCGCCGGTAAGGCGGACGTGGCACCGGCGGACCCGGACGGCGAGGGCCCGAAGAAGGCTCCGGAGCCGACCTCCGAGACCATGTCGGGTCTCAAGAAGGTCGACGACCTGACCTTCACCGTCGAGCTGGACGCACCGTTCTCCGGTTTCCCGACCACGATCGGCTACCCGGGCTTCTTCCCGATGGCCCAGGCCTGCGTCGACGACATCGCGAAGTGCAACGAGACGCCGATCGGTAACGGCCCGTACAAGATCGATGGCAGCTGGCAGCACAACGTTGCCATCAACCTGGTCCGCAGCGACAGCTGGAAGGGCGAGCCGGGCAAGCCGGACCGCATCGAGTACCGGATCTTCGCCGACATCGACGCCGGCTACGCCGCCTTCCAGGCGGGCGAGCTGGACGTGCTCTACACCCTGCCCCCGGCCCGCTACAAGGAGGCCCAGGCGCAGTACGGCGACCGGATGTACGAGCAGCCGGGTGACAGCTTCACCTACGTCGGTATGCCGCTGTACCAGGACGCCTTCAAGGACAAGCGGATCCGCCAGGCGCTGTCGCTGTCGATCGACCGCCAGTCGATCATCGACGCCGTCTTCGACGGTCGGTTCACCCCGGCCAGCGGCTACGTGGCCCCGACCTTCGAGGGTGCTCGCGAGGGCGTCTGCAAGTACTGCACCAAGGACGTCGAGAAGGCCAAGCAGCTGCTCGCCGAGGCCGGCGGCTGGCCGGCCGGTGAGAAGCTGATCCTGTGGGCCAACGCCGGTGCCGGCCACGACCTGTGGCTGCAGGCGGTCGGTGACCAGATCAAGGAGGCCCTGGGCATCGACTACGAGCTCAAGGTCAACCTGCAGTTCGCCGAGTACCTCGAGACTGCGGACCAGAAGAAGTTCACCGGTGGGTTCCGCCTCGGCTGGGGTCCGGACTACCCGTTCATGGAGACCTTCCTCTACCCGCTGTACGGCACCGGTGCCGGCAGCAACAACTCGGGCTACTCGAACGAGGCCTTCGACAACCTGATGAAGCAGGGTGACTCGGCCGAGTCGATCCAGGCCGCCATCCCGGCGTACCAGCAGGCGGAGGACATCCTCGGCGAGGACCTGCCGGTCATCCCGATGTGGTGGAACAAGGTTGGCGCGGTCTACAGCGAGAACGTCGACCAGTTCGTCTGGAACGCCGTCTCGGATGCCGACTACGGTGCGATTTCGCTGAAGCAGAACTGAGCTTCAGACTCCTGATCCTGCCGTAATACGACGTGGCGGCAACGGTGACCCCACCAGGGTGATCGTTGCCGCCACGTCAGCGCCGAGAGGAGACCCCGTCATGGGGCGCTACGTCATTCGACGGTTGCTCCAGTTCATCCCCACCGTGCTGGGCACCATGTTCCTACTGCACTACATGACCTCGCTGGCGATCCAGTTCAGCGGGAACCCGGTCCGGGCGCTGTTCGGGGACCGGACGCCGGATCCCGCGCTGCTTGCGGCGATCACCGAGCGGCTCGGCTACGCCGACCCCTGTCTGGACCAGCGGGGCAACCCCTGTTTCGGGCTCTTCCTGGACCGCCTGCAGAACATCTTCTTCCACTTCGACTTCGGCATCAACCTGCGCCAGCGGGAGGTCACCGAACTGGTCGCCGATGCCATCCCGTTCACCCTGAAGCTGCTGGTGATCGCGATCGTGTTCGAGGCGGTCGTCGGCATCGCGGCGGGTGTGCTGGCCGGTCTGCGAGGCGGCAGCTTCACCGACTACATGGTGAAGATCAGCACGGTCTTCGTCATCTCGGTGCCGATCTTCGTGCTGGGCCTGGTGGTCCGGGAGTTCGTCGGGGTCAAGTTCGGCAACGTGCTGCGGGGCCAGGACTGGATTCCCGACCTGATCTCCGTCGGCGTCTTCACGCCTGGATTCAAGCCCGACTATCCGTTCGCCAGCCTGATCATTCCCGGCATGGTGCTCGGCGCGGTCTCGCTCGCCACCACCGCCCGGCTCACCCGGACCAGCATCATGGAGAACATCCGGGCGGACTACGTCCGTACCGCCAAGGCCAAGGGTCTTACCAACAAGCGCGTCATCGGCGTGCACACGCTCCGCAACTCGCTGATCCCCGTGATCACCTTCCTCGGCGTCGACATCGGCGCCGCGATGGCCGGCGCGGTCGTCACCGAGACCATCTTCAACGTGCCGGGCATCGGCCGACTGGTGACGATGTCGGCGCGTACCGGTGAGTCCTCGGTGGTGGTCGGGGTGGTGACCATGCTGGTGTTGGTCGTCCTGGTCGCCAACCTGCTGGTCGACCTGCTCTACGCCGTGCTCGACCCGAGGATCCGCTATGAGTGACCGAATCACAGTGGCGGACGCCGTTTTCCGACCGTTTCTGATGGCCGGGTGGAGCGAAACGAGGTGTGGACATGAGTGACCTGACGAGCGCGGGCGCCGCCGTCGGCGGTGCGCCGGTGGCCGGTGACGGCCCCACGACTGACGCGCCGGGCGGCAAGGAGCGCAGCGCGAGCCTGTGGGCGGACGCCCGGCGGCAGCTGCTGCGCGACCCGGTCTTTGTGATCGCCCTTCTCTACATCCTCGCGGTCGGTTCGATGGCGGCCTTCCCGAAGCTCTGGACCAGCCAGGACCCGCGGGCGTGCAGCACCGACCGGTCCCGGGTCTCGCCGAGCTGGGAGCACCCCTTCGGCTTCGACGTGCTGGGCTGTGACTACTACGCGCACGCGATCTACGGCGCCCGCCCGTCGATGGTGATCGCGGTGATGGCGACAAGCGGCATCGTGCTGTTCGGCGGGGTGCTCGGCCTGCTCGCCGGCTACTACGGCGGCTGGGTCGACGCGGTCATCTCCCGGGTGATGGACATCTTCTTCTCGCTGCCGTTCCTGCTCGGCGCGATCGTGTTCCTCACCGTGATCAAGCGGCAGAACATCTGGACCATCACCGCGGTGCTGTTCCTGCTGGCCTGGCCGACCATCGCCCGGATCATCCGGGGCAGCGTCATCTCCTCGAAGGACCTGGACTACGTGCACGCCGCGAAGGCGGTCGGCGCCCGCAACTCCCGGTTGATGTTCCGGCACATCCTGCCGAACGCGATCGCCCCGATGCTTGTGTACGCCACCATCGTGCTCGGTTCGTTCGTCGCCGCCGAGGCCACGCTTACCTTCCTCGGTGTCGGGCTCCAGCAGCCCGCGCAGTCCTGGGGGATCATGATCAGCACTCACCAGGTCTACTTCCTGGACGACCCGTGGCTGCTGCTCTTCCCCTGCGGTCTGTTGGTCGGCACGGTGCTGTCCTTCATCCTGATGGGTGACGCCCTGCGTGACGCCCTCGACCCGAAGTTCCGGTGAGTCCGATGAGCGAGTCTCAGCGAGCGAATCATCAGCCAAGGGCGACGGTGCCTCACGAGGGCACGGAGCGAGCGGAGTGCCGGCATGAGCACTGATGTGAACGTCAAGATGGAGGCGCTGGCGGGTGTCGACCCGGACGCGCTGCCGCTGCAGGTCAAGGACCTGCACGTGGAGTTCCGTACCCGCAACGGCATCGCCCGCGCCGTCAACGGCGTGAGCTTCGACCTGCGGGCGGGCGAGACCCGGGCGATCCTCGGTGAGTCCGGCTGCGGCAAGAGCGTGACCGCTCAGGCGATCATGGGCATCCTGGACACCCCGCCCGGCTTCATCACCGGCGGCGAGATCCTCTACCGGGGGGTCGACCTGCTCAAGCTGCCGGAGTCCGAGCGCCGCAAGGTGCGCGCGAACCGGATCGCGATGATCTTCCAGGACGCGCTCTCCGCGTTGAACCCGGTCTTCACCGTCGGGTTCCAGCTCGCCGAGCTGTTCCGCAAGCACCGGGGCATGTCCCGCCAGGACGCCAAGGCTCGTGCCGTCGAGCTGCTGGACCTGGTGAAGATCCCGGCGGCGAAGCAGCGGGTGAACGACTACCCACACCAGTTCTCGGGTGGTATGCGGCAGCGCGTCATGATCGCCATGGCGTTGGCGCTCGATCCCGAGGTGCTGATCGCGGACGAGCCGACCACCGCGCTGGACGTGACCGTGCAGGCGCAGATCATGGCGCTGCTCGCCGAGTTGCAGCGGGAACGGAACATGGGCCTCGTGCTGATCACCCACGACATGGGTGTGGTGGCCGACGTGGCGGACCAGATCTCGGTCATGTACGCCGGCCGGGTCATCGAGGAAGCCGGCGTGAACGACATCTACGCCAGCCCCGCCCACCCGTACACAAAGGGTCTGCTGGAGTCGATCCCGCGCCTGGACCTCAAGGGTCACGAGCTCAGCGCCATCAAGGGCCTGCCGCCGATGCTGACGAACATCCCACCGGGCTGCGCCTTCAACCCCCGGTGCCGGTACGCGCAGGAGGTCTGCCGGCAGGACCCGGCGCCACCGCTGTACCAGGTGTCGCCGAGCCGGACGGCCGCCTGCCACTTCTGGAAGGAGGTCAAGGGCGATGAGTGACGTGGTGCTGGAAACCCGCGACCTGGTCAAGCACTTCCCGCTGACCCGGGGCATCGTCTTCAAGAAGCAGTACGGAGCGGTTCAGGCGGTCGACGGGGTCAACCTGCAGCTGCGGCGCGGCGAGACGCTCGGCATCGTGGGCGAGTCCGGCTGCGGCAAGTCGACGCTGGCCCGGATGCTTGTGGGGTTGGAGACGCCGACCTCCGGTGACCTGTTCGTGCAGGGCAAGAACATGTCAAAGGTCAGCGCCGAGGAGCGACGTCGGGGCCGGCGCAACATCCAGTTGGTGATGCAGGACCCATACACCTCGCTGAACCCGCGGATGACCGTCGGTGACATCGTCGGGGAGCCGTTCGAGGTGCACCCGGACGTTCTGCCGAAGGGCAAGCGGCGGGCCAAGGTGCAGGAACTGCTCGATCTGGTGGGTCTCAACCCGGACCACATCACCCGGTACCCGCACCAGTTCTCCGGCGGCCAGCGGCAGCGCATCGGCATCGCCCGGGCGCTGGCGCTCAACCCGGAGATCATCCTGTGTGACGAGCCGGTCTCCGCGCTGGACGTCTCCATCCAGGCCCAGGTGATCAACCTGCTGGAGAAGCTCCAGCAGGAGCTCGGGCTGTCGTACATCTTCATCGCCCACGACCTGTCGGTGGTCCGGCACATCGCCGACCGGGTCGCGGTCATGTACCTCGGCAAGATCATCGAGATCGGCACCGAGGACGAGATCTACGACAAGCCGACCCACCCGTACACGCAGGCGCTGCTGTCCGCGGTGCCGGTGCCGGACCCGAAGCTGCGCGGGCATCGGGACCAGATCGTGCTGACCGGTGACGTGCCGTCGCCGGCCAACCCGCCCTCGGGCTGCCGGTTCCGTACCCGGTGCTGGAAGGCCCAGGACATCTGCGCCGAGCAGCAGCCGGCGCTGGAGGTCCGCGACAAGTCGGGCCACCCGAGCGCCTGCCACTTCGCTGAGGTGCGCGACGTGGTACACGCGACGGAGTAGCCCCACAGACGCCGCCGCTCCGTCCATCCGTACCGGAAGCAGCGGTGAAGGTAGTGCCTCCTCAGTGATTCGGGGCGTCGGCCGTCACCAGCAGCCGGCGCCCCGGTCCACACCCACCCACCCCACCCGACTCCCCTCACCCCCGCCGGCCCAGCCCCTCGGGTTGATCAAGAAGTTTTCGCCGGGAACAGCGCGATTCCAGACGCAAACTTCTTGATCAACAGGGCGGGACGCAGGTGTGGATGCGTTGGGGAGGGGGTGAGTGTCAGAGGGGGCCGCGGCCGGCGCGGAGCAGCAGCAGGGCGAGTTGGGTGCCGTCCGCGCCCAGGGCCGACCGGAACCGCTCCAGGATCTCCTGCTCGCGGGAGAGGACGAGTCGGGTGCCGCCGGAAGCCATCCGCGTCGCGCCGACCTCCTGGGAGAGCGCGGCCCGCTCCTGCCACAACTCGATCAGCGCACGGTCGATCTCGTCGATCCGTACCCGGATCTCGGCGATTCGGCTGGCGGCGTCCGGCTCAGCGGTGCCGGTGGCCGGGTTGCCCCCCTCGGGCCCGGTGGGACCGGCGCCGTTCGAGATCGTGCCGGACCCGGTCGCGCCGCCGTTCTGCTCCATCACGTCTGCCATCTTCAGGTACCCCTCGCGATGTGGTGCCCGTTGCCCGGATTCCGGGACGCGAAAAGCCCCGGGCTCCGAGAGCCCGGGGCTTTTCGTAGGTCTGATCGATCAGGCGCGACCTACGGCTGCCGGACTCCCGGAGCCGTAGTAAAAGTAGAAGCGCTTGTCGAACACGCTGCCGAGTATGCCGCCGGACGGGGCCGGCGCGCAAGGAAAGGCCGGAGAAGGCTGTCATCCGCTCACCTGTCGGGAAGAACCCCTCCCGCTGGTGCTGCCGGGTTACGCCACCGGGCGGTGCCGTCGGCGGGTGATGTCCGGCCGGCGGCATAGACTCGCCGTGCGATGCATCCTCTCTTCGACATCCCCGCGTCCCCGCCCGAGCCCGAGCCTGCCCGGGCGCTGCCGCCCCATCGGCCCGCGCCCGGCCGCCTCGACCCGGCGCAGCTGGTGGAGGGACTCAACGGCCCGCAACGGGACGCGGTCACCCACGCGGGCTCGCCGCTGCTGATCGTGGCCGGCGCCGGGTCGGGCAAGACCCGCGTGCTGACCCACCGGATCGCGTACCTGCTCGCCGCGCGGGACGTGCACCCCGGTGAGATCATTGCGATCACCTTCACCAACAAGGCCGCCGGCGAGATGAAGGACCGGGTCACCGCCCTGGTCGGCCCACGGGCCCGGCTGATGTGGGTCTCCACGTTCCACTCCGCCTGTGTGCGGATCCTGCGTGCCGAGCACGAGCAGGCCGGCCTGAAGTCCACGTTCTCGATCTACGACGCGGACGACTCCCGCCGGCTGATGCAGCTCGTCGCCCGGGAACTCGACCTGGACCCGAAGCGGTATCCGGCGCGTGGCCTGGCCGCCCAGGTCTCTAATCTCAAGAACGAGCTGGTCGACCCGGAGACGTTCGCCGCGCGGGCCAGCGGGCCCAACGAACGCGCCCTGGCCGAGGCGTACGCCCTCTACCAGCGACGGCTCCGCGAGGCCCACGCGCTGGACTTCGATGACCTGATCATGACGACGGTGCATCTGCTCCAGTCGCATCCGCACGTCGCGGAGAGCTACCGCCGTCGTTTCCGGCATGTGCTTGTCGACGAGTACCAGGACACCAACCACGCGCAGTACGTCCTGATCAAGGAGTTGGTCTCCGGCACCGAGGGCCTCGACCCGGCGGAGCTGTGCGTGGTCGGCGACGCGGACCAGTCGATCTACGCCTTCCGGGGCGCGACGATCCGCAACATCCTGGAGTTCGAGCGCGACTTCACAAACGCCCGCACCATCCTGCTGGAGCAGAACTACCGCTCCACCCAGACCATCCTGAACGCCGCGAACGCGGTGATCGACCGCAACACGTCTCGTAAGCCGAAGCGATTGTGGAGCGATGCCGGCCAGGGTGAACCGATCGTCGCGTACGTCGCCGACACCGAGCACGCCGAGGCGGACTGGGTGGCCCGGGAAATCGACCGGTTGGTCGACGACGGGGAGACGCGCCCGGGCGACGTGGCGGTCTTCTACCGCACCAACGCGCAGTCCCGGGTCTTCGAGGAGGTGTTCATCCGCCTCGGTCTGCCGTACAAGGTCGTCGGCGGGGTGCGCTTCTACGAGCGCAAGGAGGTCCGGGACGCACTGGCCTACCTGCGTTCGGTGGTCAACGACGACGACACGGTCAGCCTGCGGCGGATCCTCAACACCCCGCGCCGGGGCATCGGCGACCGCGCCGAGGCCTGTGTGGAGGCGCTGGCCAGCCGGGACCGGATCTCCTTCGGTGCCGCATTGCGGCGGGCCGGTGACGCGCCCGGCATCTCGACCCGGGCGGCCAACGGCATCGCCGACTTCGTGGCGCTGCTCGACGCCGCCCGTGAGCTGGCCGTCGACGGCACCCCGGAGGACGTGCTGGAGGCGGTGCTGACCCGCTCGGGTTACCTGACCGAGCTGGAGGAGAGCCTCGACCCGCAGGACGCGGGCCGGGTCGACAACCTCCAGGAGCTGGTCAGCGTCGCCCGCGAGTACACCGAGCGGATCGAGGCGACCGGCGCGGAGGGGGAGCGGGCCACCCTGGCCGGTTTCCTGGAGCAGGTCGCGCTGGTCGCCGACGCCGACCAGGTGCCCACCGACGACCCCGAGCATCAGGGCGTGGTCACTCTGATGACGCTGCACACCGCCAAGGGCCTGGAGTTCCCGGTGGTGTTCCTGACCGGCCTGGAGGACGGCGTCTTCCCGCACCTGCGCTCGCTGGGCGACACCCGGGAGCTGGAGGAGGAGCGCCGGCTGGCGTACGTGGGCATCACCCGCGCCCGGCAGCGGCTCTACCTCTCCCGGGCGGTGACCCGCTCGGCGTGGGGCCAGCCGTCCTACAACCCGCCGTCCCGGTTCGTCGAGGAGCTGCCGCCCGAACTGGTGCGCTGGGAGCGGACCGAGGGCTCGTACACCTCCTGGGGCGGCGGTGGTGGCGGCGTGGGCGGTCGCGCGGACCGGACCCCCGGCGGTCGCGGCGGGTTCGCCGGCGGCACGCCTCGGGCGGTTCAGCTGGCCCGCAAGCTCGGGGTGGACGGCAGCCGGCTGGCCACCGCGAGCGAGCTGCCGCAGGGGCCCAAGGTCACCGCCGGGGACCGGGTGAACCACCAGCGGTACGGCCTCGGCCGGGTGGTGGCCGTGGAGGGGCACGGCCCGGGCGCCCGGGCGCAGATCGACTTCGGCGACCAGACGCTGTGGCTGGTGCTGCGACACGCCCCGATCGAGAAGATCTGAGACGGCAGCTCAGCCCCGACGTTCCGGCGGATCCGCAGGCTCAGCAGGCCACGTCGATGCCGCGGGCGCGCAGGAACGGCGCCGGGTCGATCTGGTTCCACATCTGGCCCTGGTGCACCTCGAAGTGCAGATGCGGGCCGGTGGAGTCGCCCGTGGAGCCCTCCAGGCCGATCGTCTGCCCGGTACCGACCTTCTCGCCCACGCTCACCCTGGCCGTGCTCAGGTGGGCGTAGTGGGTGAGGTAGCCGTTGCCGTGGTCGATGACCACGGAGATGCCGTACCCGTCGCCGACGTCGCCGGCCTTCGTCACGGTGCCACCGAAGGCGGCGCGTACGGGGGTGCCGGCGGGCATGGCGAAGTCGATGCCGGCGTGCAGGGTGCCCCACCGGGGCCCGTAGCAGGAGGTGATGCCGCCTCCCGCCATCGGCAGGACCCAGGACGACTTCGGCTTCGTACTCTTCTTCGGCTTCGCCTTGGCGGTGGCCGTTCGGCTGGCCTTCGGCTTCGGCTTCGGTTTGGGGCTGGGCGTCGCGGTGGGGCTGGCGCTCGCTGACGGGCTCGGCGACGAGCTGCCCGAGGCGGCAGGTTCGCGGGCCGAACGGTCGGCGCGCTCGGCGGCCTCGGCCCGGGTCTGAGCATCCAGGGCGACCGGGCTGGTGGCCGGCCGCTCATCGCGGTCGGTCATGACGACACCGCCGACACCGAGCCCCACCAGGGCGACCGCACCGATGGCCAGGAGACGGGAGTGCCGGCTCAGGCGTCGCCGGTGTCGAGCCGGGGCGTGGGGGATCCTGCGGGTCGGGGTGGGGCTGTCGTCCTGCACGGGTAGGGACCTCATTGGTTTCGAGTGGTACGTGACCTCGAAATCCTGGTGTCGGTCCGGGCGTCGGTGGGTACCGGGGGTGCGGGCGGCGCGGACGGTGGTCGGTTCCGCTGTCCGCGTTCGTGCCTGGCTGTTCTCGACTGCCCGATGCTGACCCGGTCGACTGGTGTGCCGCCCGTCACAATCGCGGGTGTGAGTTGGGACACTTACGGCCGCGAGGGGTCAAGCAAAACCGCCCGGATCGACAGATCCGGGCGGTCAACGGGCGTCACGGCCGGTCAGGACGCGGCTACCTCGCTGTAGATTGCCTCGACTTGTAGCTTGATGTCCACTCCGCGCTCCTGGAGCCATGGCACCGGGTCGAGCGGCTCGCCCTTGACATGGATCTCCAGGTGCAGGTGGGAGCCGTAGGAGTGGCCCGTGTTGCCGACCAGACCGAGCTGATCACCGGCCTTGACCTGCTGCCCCTCGCGCACGTTGAGCGCGGAGGAGTGGCCGTAGATGGCCTCGCTGCCGTCGGCGTGCTGGACGATCACCGCGTGTCCATAGCCGCCGAACCAGCCGGCCTTGGTGACGGTGCCCTCGTGGATGGCGACGTACGGGGTTCCCTCCGGCGCGACGAGGTCGACGCCGGTGTGCAGCTTGCCCCAGCGTATGCCGTAGGGGGAGTTGAAGTCGTAGCCCTGGAGGGGCAGCAGCCAGACGCCGGTCTCCTCGGCGCTCTCCGGGCCGCTGCGGCTGTCCCGGGAGGCCCGCTCGGCGGCGTCGGCCCGCTCGGCCGCGCCCTGGTTGCTGATCGACGCCTGCTTCAGCTCGTCGAGCACCGTCGGGCTGACGCTCTTGGCGTCCGGCATCGCGCTGGCACCCAGTGCCACCACACCGGCGCCGACGAAAGCGGTGGTGACAACCGCGGCGTAGCGGCTGCGCGGGGGGGTGGGTACGCGGCGGCGGCCGCGATATCGGTCGGGCTCAGACGACAGGCGCTGGCGCACGCATACCCTCCGTTGTCGGGGTTCCGATGCGGATCAGCCGTCGTCCGGATCTGGTGACCGTGCGTCGGCTGGTCGCGTCGTCACCCGTCCGTAGACCTGATGACAACCGTGGACACGGTAGCCAACCGTCAGTCCTGTCACAAGCCGAAGCGCCGAATTGCCTGCAACGTTCTGTCCGGTTCCGTCCGAGATTGTCATGGCTCGGGGGTGCAGTGGGGTGCCCTCGTTATCCTCCGTTCGTCGCACACCGTGACCGATCGGCGGAGTCGTCCCGCTTGACGCGTCGCGCGTCGGTCGTGTCTCTGCGTGAAGTGCCGGTGATGCCTGCGTGAGGTGACCGGATGCCACGGCGGGTCCGGATGGCGAAGGCTGTTTACCGCTCGTCCTGCCGGCCCCGGTTCCCCGGCCCCGGCCGGTCGGGTTACCGTTCGTTCAGGTGAATGCCGCGGAGCCGGTGAAAGGGATGCCCAGATGAGCTCTCGTGTTCGGGTCGTCGTCGCCAAGCCGGGCCTGGACGGCCACGACCGTGGTGCCAAGGTGGTGGCGCGCGCTCTCCGCGACGCCGGCATGGAGGTCATCTACACCGGCCTGCACCAGACCCCGGAGCAGATCGTGGAGACCGCGATCCAGGAGGACGCCGACGCCGTCGGTCTCTCAGTGCTCTCCGGGGCGCACATGACGCTGTTCCGCCGGGTCCTCGAACTGCTCGCCGAGCGGGAGGCCCGGGACATCGTCGTCTTCGGCGGAGGCATCATCCCGGAGGCCGACCTTCCCGAGCTGGAGCGGCTCGGCGTGGCCAAGATCTTCACCCCGGGCGCCACCACCGCGTCCATCGTGGAATGGGTCCGCGACAACGTCGCCCAGCCGGTGGCCTGAGCACAGGGGAGGGGCCGGACGCACCCCTCACACGTCCGGCCCCTCTATGCACGATGCCCCGCCGCCACCCCTCGACCGACAGGGCATCGGCCGTTTCCGTCTTCGCGCTTTCCAGCGCTCCGACACCTGACTCAACGACGCCCTTCCTGCGGGGTTACGCGGGACCGTCGAGAACCGTCGCCGCCCTGACAAGATCGCTCGAACGGGTGACGTTGCTCGGCCCGCCGCCCTGACGGGTGCCCTGCCGGTGACCCAGCGTCGGCCAGGGCTGTGCATTACCGCACACCGCGCACCCGCTCGGTTGCCGGAGGTGCCGGCATCGCTAGGCTGCGCCCAATGAACCCTTTCCCACCTCCCTCCGCGAGCCGGACCGTCAGGTCGGCTGCGGCGCGTGGTCGCGGTGGCGAGGGTTCGACGGCCTGCGTCAACTTCAACTGATGTCGGGCATCACACTGTTTTCTTTCCATACGCTGGTGGCGGCGCGACGGTGCGCCGCAGAGACGGGACGGGACGCGCAATCGTGGACCTGTACGAGTACCAGGGGCGGGACCTGTTCGAGCGGCACGGGCTTCCCGTGCTCGCCGGCGGCGTCGCCACGACCCCGGAGGAGGCCCGCGCGATCGCCGAACGCCTCGGCGGCCGGGTGGTCGTCAAGGCACAGGTGAAGGTCGGCGGCCGAGGCAAGGCGGGCGGCGTCAAGCTGGCCGAGGGCGCGGAGGAGACGGTGGCCCGCGCCACCGACATCCTCGGCATGGACATCAAGGGCCACACCGTCCACAAGGTCATGATCACCGTGACCGCGGACGTGGCCGAGGAGTACTACTTCTCGTACCTGCTCGATCGGGCGAACCGCACGTTCCTCTGCATCGCGAGCGTCGCCGGTGGCATGGACATCGAGCAGGTCGCCGCCGAGGCCCCGGAGAAGGTCGTCAAGGCACCGATCGACGCCGTCAAGGGCGTGGACGAGGCGAAGGCGCGGGAGATCGTGAACGCGGCCGGCTTCCCGGCCGACGTCGCCGACCAGGTCGTCGACGTCGCGGTCAGCCTGTGGCGGGCGTTCGTCGCGGAGGACGCCACCCTGGTCGAGGTGAACCCCCTGGCCAAGACCGCCGAGGGCAAGCTGCTGCTGCTCGACGCCAAGGTGTCGCTGGACGAGAACGCCGGCTTCCGGCACCCCGACCACGAGGCACTTGTCGACCAGGCGGCGGTGGACCCCCTGGAGCAGGCGGCCAAGGAGAAGGACCTCAACTACGTCAAGCTCGACGGTGAGGTCGGCATCATCGGCAACGGCGCGGGCCTGGTCATGTCGACCCTCGACGTGGTCGCGTACGCCGGGGAGCGGCACGGCAACGTCAAGCCGGCCAACTTCCTCGACATCGGCGGCGGCGCGAGCGCCGCGGTCATGGCCAACGGTCTGGAGATCGTGCTCTCCGACCCGTCGGTCAAGAGCGTCTTCGTCAACGTCTTCGGCGGCATCACCGCCTGCGACGCGGTCGCCAACGGCATCGTGCAGGCGTTGGGCCTGCTGGAGCAGCGGGGCGAGCAGGTCACCAAGCCGCTCGTCGTCCGTCTTGACGGCAACAACGCCGAGGCCGGTCGGGCGATCCTCGACGGCGCGAACAACCCGCTGATCGAGCGGGTCGACACCATGGACGGCGCGGCCGAGCGGGCCGCCGAGCTGGCGGCTGCGGGGGTCTGACACATGGCTATCTGGCTGACCAAGGACTCGAAGATCATCGTCCAGGGGATGACCGGCTCCGAGGGTTCCAAGCACACCCGCCGGATGCTCGCCGCCGGTACGAACGTGGTGGGCGGCGTCAACCCGCGCAAGGCCGGCACCACCGTCGACTTCGACGGCACCGAACTGCCGGTCTTCGCCGGCGTCGCCGACGCGATGAAGGACACCGGCGCGGACGTCACGGTCATCTTCGTACCGCCGCAGTTCACCAAGGCCGCGGTCATCGAGGCGATCGACGCCGAGATCCCGCTGGCCGTGGTGATCACCGAGGGGGTGCCGGTGCACGACACCGCCGCCTTCTGGGCGTACAACGTGGCCAAGGGGGAGCGGACCCGGATCATCGGCCCGAACTGCCCCGGCATCGCCTCGCCGGGTGCCTCGAACGCCGGCATCATCCCGGCCGACATCACCGGCTCCGGCCGGATCGGCCTGGTCAGCAAGAGTGGCACGCTGACCTACCAGATGATGTACGAGCTGCGGGACATCGGCTTCTCGACCTGTGTCGGCATCGGCGGCGACCCGATCATCGGGACTACCCACATCGACGCGCTGGCCGCGTTCGAGGCCGACCCGGACACCGACGCCATCGTCATGATCGGTGAGATCGGTGGGGACGCCGAGGAGCGGGCGGCCGAGTTCATCAAGGCCAACGTCAGCAAGCCGGTGGTCGGCTACATCGCCGGTTTCACCGCCCCGCCCGGCAAGACCATGGGGCACGCCGGTGCGATCATCTCCGGCTCGGCGGGCACCGCCGAGGCCAAGAAGGAAGCGCTGGAGGCGGTCGGCGTGAAGGTCGGCAAGACGCCGACCGAGACGGCCAAGCTGATGCGCGAGATCATGTCCGCGGGCTGAGCGGACCACGCATCGAGGGGCCGACCGAAAGGTCGGCCCCTCAGCGGTTCCAGTACGGGTAGTTCCCGGTCGCCTGCAGGATCAGGCTGACGACGATGTTCAGCACGCCCAGCGCGATGGCCACGTAGCCCAGCACCGGCGACTGGCGGTACCGACGCGCGTCGCGGATCGACAGCCAGCCGAAGACGATGCCGAGGATGCCGCAGCAGAGCACACCGGTCACGATGCCGAGCACTCCCCAGAGGGTCGTGCGGTCCCGGCCGGCCGGTGGTGGCGGGGGCGGTGGATACGGAGCGTTCACGACTCCCCTTCCGGTCACATGCTGCCGCGACGTCGGTCACGGCCCCTGAGCCGAGGCTAGAGGAGCCGACGCCCTGCCCACGTCGGATCAGGCGAACTGGTGCGTCCGGCGTACCGGGTGCGGCTGCGGGCGGGTCTCGGGCAGCCAGGGCCGGCACGGCATGCCAGAGTAGAGCCGATGTCCTTTGTCACCCCTGACCAGCCTCGCCGGGCGACCGACGCCCGCGGTGCCGGCGCCCGGCCACCCGGCCGGGCCGGCCCTCCGCGCCGGGTGCCGGCTGCGCGGGCGGCGCCCACGGGGCGCAGCCACGCGCCGCTCGCGGTCGCCGCACTGGTCGCGGCCAGCGGGGCGGCCGTCACCACCTGGCTTCCCGTGGCACTGGCGCTCTGGCTGTTCCAGCTCAGCGAGGGTGCCGGCAGCCTGCTCGACGCCGCCCGCGCGGGGGCGGCGGGCTGGCTCCTCGGTCACGGGGTGCCCCTGGCCACGGCCACCGGCCCGCTGGGCCTGGCACCGCTCGCGGTGACCGCGCTGGCGGTGTGGCGGCTCACCCGGGCCGGGGTGCACGCGAGCCGCGCGATCGGTGCCCGCGGCGGCCGGTCCCCGGGCCGTACGCTCGCTGCCGCGACGGCCGTCGGCGTCGCGTACGGGCTGCTGGGAACGCTCGCCGCCATCGTGGTCGGTGCGGGTGGCCCCGGCGTGTCGCCGGTACGTGCCGGGCTGACGTTCGTGACCGTCGGCACCCTCGCCGCCGGTGTCGGTGCCGCCCGTACGACCGGGGTGGCGGAGGTCTTCGCCGGGCAGGCGCCGATGCCGTTGCGCGAGGGCGTACGTGCCGGCCTGGTCGCCGCGCTGGTGCTGCTCGGCGCGGGGGCCGCCGTGGCGGGGCTCGCCGTGGCGACCGGTGGTGGTGACGCGGCCGACCTGATCGGCGCCTACCGCACCGGTGTCGCCGGCCAGGCCGGCATCACCCTGGTCAGCCTCGCGTACGCGCCCAATGTCAGCGTGTGGTCGGCCAGCTATCTGCTCGGCCCTGGCTTCGCGGTCGGCACCGACACGGCGGTACGCACCAGCGAGGTGTCGGTCGGCGCGCTACCGGCTCTGCCGTTGTTCGCCGGCCTGCCCAGCGGGCCGGTCGACGGGCCCGGCGCGGTCACCGTTCTCGCCCTGCCCGTCCTCGTGGGGATGGCCACCGGCTGGCTGCTCGCGCGCCGGTTGCTGCGCCTGGCCATCGCCGAACGGACGACCCTGTCGTGGCGGCGGCTGCTCGTACCGGCGGCGCTCGCCGGACCGGTGGCCGGCGTGCTGCTCGGCGCGGCGGCGAAGGCGTCCGGCGGGCCGCTGGGCGCCGGCCGGCTGGCGGAGGTCGGGCCGGTCGGTTGGCAGGTGGCGCTCGCGGCGCTGCTGGTCACCGGTGCCGGCGCGCTGCTCGGTGCCGCCGCCACCCGCTGGCTCGCCCGGCTCGCGACCTGAGCGTCCTGCCGCACCCTGGCCCGCCCGGCTCGCGCAGCCGGAGATCCGACGGGGTGCCGCCTGGGCTTCCCGCCGCGCCCCGTCCCCTTCCGCTCCCAGCCTTCGTCGCGCTCTCGTTCCCCGCGCCCGAAACCGCACCTTCCCTAGACCGTGGTTGCATCTCGCGCCGGGGAGGCCACAACATCCCCCATGTTGTGGCCTGCCTGGGGGCGGGAGGCGGCTACATCCCTGATGTTGTCGGTGCACGCTGGCGCCGGAGGCGGCAAAGCTGCGGTAGGTGGGGGGATTCTGGAGAAGTGGGGCGACTCTGACGAGCCAGGGGGCGTCCCGGATGCACCGGGACGCCCCTGGCGGTGGGCAGGTACTTGTCAGGGATACATCGACCCGCCGACGTTCAGTGCGACTACCACGATCTGGAGCAGACCCAGCAGCAGCCCCACCGCGCCGCAGATCAGACCGGCGAGTGCCTGACCGGAATTGCCGGCCAGGCCCTGGTCGGCCTTCTGCTTGCCCAGCCAGCCGGTGACGAGTGCGGCCAGTCCCAGCGGGATTCCGAGGTAGCAGCAGCTCAGCGGAATCGACGCGATACCGAGGATCATCGCGACCAGACCGAGGGTGTTCTGCTGCCCCTGCGCGCCGGTGAAGCCCGCGTTCGGGTACATCGGCGTGCCGCCGTAGGGCTGCGGGGCGTACGGGTCGGCGTAGGGCTGCCCGTAGCCCGGTTGCCCGTAGCCCGGTTGCCCGTAGCCCGGCTGGCCGTAGCCCGGCTGACCGTACGCCGGGGGCTGCCCGGCGGCCGGTGGAGGACCGGCCGGCGGTGCGTACGGATCGTAGGGCGCCGGCGAGGCCGGCGGCTCCGGCTGACCCGGGACCGGGGGTTGCTGACCGTACGGGTCGGCCGGGGGCTGCTGGCCGTACGGGTCGGTCGGCTGGGCGTACGGGTTGGCCGGCGGTGGCGCGTACGGGTTCGCCGGGGGCGGCGCGTACGGGTTTGCCGGCTGGGGTGTGGTCGGGTCCCCGTACGGCGGCTGTTGGCCGTACGGGTCCTGACCGGGGTGACCGGGCTGCATCCGGTGCTCAGTAACCGCTGGCGTTGTTGCTGCTCAACGAGCCCAGCAGGCCGCCGCCGAGGCAGCAAACCAGGACGATCGCGAGCCAGGCGATACCGACGATCAGGGCCCACTTGGACCACTTCTTCGACTCGGCCGCCGCGGCCTGGGCACCGGCGTAGTCACCCTGCTGAAGCAGCGGGTTGACCTTCGAGGCGTTGATGATCGCCGGGATGGCCAGCGGCCAGAACAGGAAGATCGCGACGATCGACATTGTCATGTTGTTGTCGACCGACTGCGGTGGCTGAGACTGGTATTCGGGCTGCATGACGACGTGCTCCTCACGGTTGTTCGCTGACGGGTGCGGGACCGGACATGCGCCGGTCCCAAGCGACCGGCAGCGTACCCGGTTCCGGCCAGTCGGGTGGTCGCGCGACACCGCGCTGCCCAGCGGATGGGCACCGGTCGGCGGCCGGATAGGGTGAGCCGGTGACCCAGTCCGCCCGTATCGTCGTCCTTGTCTCCGGCTCCGGAAGCAACCTCCAGGCTCTGTTGGACGCGACCGCCGACCCGGCGTACGGGGCGCGGGTGGTCGCGGTCGGGGCGGACCGTGACGGGATCGCGGGCCTGGACCGGGCCGTCGCCGCGGGGGTGCCTACCTTCGTCGAGCGGGTCAAGGACCACTCGGACCGCGAACAGTGGGACGCCGCGCTCACCGCGCGGGTCGCCGAGCACCGACCCGACCTGGTCATCTCGGCCGGGTTTCTGAAGCTGGTCGGACCCCGCTTCCTCGCCACCTTCGGCGACCGGTACCTCAACACGCACAACACCCTGCTGCCGGCGTTTCCCGGCATCCACGGCCCGCGTGACGCCCTCGCCTACGGGGTCAAGGTGACCGGGGCGACCCTCTTCTTCGTCGACGCCGGGATGGACACCGGCCCGATCGTCGCGCAGGTGGCGGTGCCGGTACGCGACGACGACGACGTCGACACGCTCACCGAGCGCATCAAGGAAGCGGAACGGAGCCAGCTCGTCGAGCAGGTGGGCCGGCTGGTCCGTGAAGGTTGGACGATCACTGGAAGAAAGGTCACGGTCGGAGTGGACTCCATCCAGGACGGGCGGCGCCCGATCCGGCGGGCACTTGTCAGCGTCTACGACAAGACCGGCCTGGCCGAACTGGCCCAGGCCCTGCACGCCGCCGGTGTGGAGATCGTCTCCACCGGAAGCACCGCGTCGACGATCGCCGCGGCGGGGGTGCCGGTGACGCCGGTGGAGCAGGTGACCGGCTTCCCGGAGATCCTCGACGGGCGGGTGAAGACCCTGCATCCGGCCATCCACGGCGGGCTCCTCGCCGACCTGCGTAAGGACGCGCACACCGCGCAGCTCGACGAGCACCACATCGCCGGGATCGACCTGCTGGTGTCGAACCTGTACCCCTTCCAGGACACCGTCGCCTCCGGTGCCGGTCAGGACGAGTGTGTCGAGCAGATCGACATTGGTGGCCCGGCGATGGTGCGGGCGGCCGCCAAGAACCACGCCTCGGTGGCCGTGGTCACCGACCCGGGCGCGTACCCGATGCTGCTGGCAGCCCTCGACGGCGGTGGCTTCACCCTGACGCAGCGTCGGGCGCTGGCCGCCCGCGCCTTCGCCGACATCGCCGAGTACGACGTGGCGGTCGCCGAGTGGTTCGCCGCGTCGGTCGCCCCGGCGGCCGACGGCATGCCGGAGTTCGCCGGCCTGGCGTTGCGTCGGCAGTCGGTGCTGCGCTACGGCGAGAACCCGCACCAGAGCGCCGCTCTCTACACCGACCCGGCCGGGCCGGTCGGGCTGGCCCAGGCCGAGCAGTTGCACGGCAAGGAGATGTCCTACAACAACTACGTCGACGCGGATGCCGCCTGGCGGGCCGCGAACGACTTCGCCGACCAGCCCGCGGTTGCCATCATCAAACACGCCAACCCGTGCGGCATCGCGGTCGGCGCGGACGTGGCGGAGGCGCACCGCAAGGCGCACGCCTGCGACCCGGTTTCCGCCTTCGGCGGAGTCATCGCCGTCAACGGGCCGGTCTCGGTCGAGCTGGCCGGGCAGATCGCCGAGATCTTCACCGAGGTCGTGGTGGCGCCCGACTACGCACCCGGTGCGGTGGAGACGCTCCAGGCCAAGAAGAACATCCGGTTGCTGCGTGCGCCCGCCTTCCAGCCGCGTCCGACCGAGTGGCGGCAGGTCAGCGGCGGCGTACTGGTGCAGTTGCGCGATGCGATCGACGCCGAGGGCGACGACCCGGCCACCTGGCGGCTGGCCACCGGGGAGCCGGCCGACACGGCGACCCTGGCCGACCTTGCCTTCGCCTGGCGGGCGGTACGCGCGGTGAAGAGCAACGCGATCCTGCTGGCGCAGGACGGCGCCACGGTCGGCGTCGGGATGGGGCAGGTCAACCGGGTGGACTCGGCCCGTCTCGCGGTCAGCCGGGCCGGCGCCGACCGGGCACGCGGCGCGGTGGCCGCCTCGGACGCGTTCTTCCCGTTCGCCGACGGCCCGCAGATCCTCATCGACGCGGGCATCCGGGCGATCGTCCAGCCCGGCGGCTCCATCCGCGACGAAGAAGTGATCGCCGCCTGCAAGCAGGCCGACGTCACCATGTACCTCACCGGCACCCGCCACTTCTTCCACTAGCTCGCGGCGCGGTCCTGTTCTCACCGGATGAGATGCCAATGCTAAATCTTGGACGATTTCCGTTAGCCGCTAACTGTTAGCCGCTAACGGAAATCGTCCAAGATTTGGACCGAACCTGTAGCTGGAAACTGCATCGCCGGGGGTCATCCGGTCAGGTCGGCGGTCGGATGGCTGTCACGGTCCGCTGTCGGGCCAGCAGGCAGGAGATGCCGTCGGCGGTCATCGGTCGGGCCAGGTGATAGCCCTGGCCACGGGTGTAGCCGAGGTCGCGGAGCACGGCGACCTGCTCGGCGCTCTCGACGCCCTCGGCGACTGTCTCCAGGCCGAGGGCGCGGGCGAGTTGGATCACCGCGCGGGCCACCGCCTGTCGGGCGTCGGCCGCCGCGGCCTGGCCGTCGTCGATCTCGATTCCCTCGACGAAGGACCTGTCGAGTTTCACGATCGCGGCGGGGAAGGCCCGCAGCAGGCTGAGCGACGATTCGCCGGTGCCGAAGTCGTCAAGCGAGAGGCGGATGCCCATCCGGTCGAGTTCGAAGAGGGTTCGGGAGACCTGCTGACCGCGGAGCACCGCCGACTCGGTCACCTCAAGCACCAGCCGCTCGCAGGGCAGCCCGCTCTCGGCCAGCGCGGCCGTCACGTCGGAGACGAAGTCGGGATCGTGCAGTTGCCGCGCGGAGACGTTCAGGCCCGCCTCCCGGAGTGCGTCCGGCCCGAACTCCCGTGACCACGCCGCCGCCTGGCGGCACGTCTCGCGCAGTACGAACCGGCCCAGCGGCACGATCAGACCGGTCCGCTCGGCGGCCGGGATGAACTCGGCTGGGCCGACGACCCCGCGCGTCGGGTGATGCCAACGGACCAGCGCCTCGACCCCGACCAACCAGTTGTCGTCGAGCCGCAGGATCGGCTGGTAGACGACCCGCAGCTCGTTGTCGTCCAGGGCCCGCCGCAGCTCGCCGCCGAGCTGCATGTGCGCCAGTACCGGCTCACCCATGCCGTCCACGTACCGTACGAAGCTCGCCTTCCCACGCTGTTTGGCCGTGTACATGGCGACGTCGGCGTCTCGCAGCACCGAGTCGACGGTGGCACCGGGTGCGGCGTCGGCGATGCCGATGCTGGCCTGCACCAGCAGGCGGTGCTTACTGATCGGCTGGTCGAGGGCGGCCAGCAGCCGGCCGGCCAACTCCTCGGGGTCGGCGTCCGCGCCGGTGAGCAGGACGGCGAACTCGTCACCGGCGACCCGCACCGGCAGGCCCTCGTCGCCGACCTCGGCCCGCAGCAGTTGGGCGACCGAGACGAGCAGCCGATCACCGACGCCGTGGCCGAGCAGGTCGTTGACGGTCTTGAAGTCGTCCAGGTCGACCAGGAGCACCGACGCGGGCGTCGTGGCGGTGAGCGCGGACGCGAGCCGGTCCCGGAAGAGCACCCGGTTGGCCAGCCCGGTGAGGCCGTCGTGGCTGACCTCGTACTGGAGGCGCTCCTCCTGAAGGCGGGTGTTGCGCAGCAGCCGGGCGTTCTCTCGATAGGCGATGAACTGTCGGGCGCTTACCAGCGCGGTCACCACCACGGCGGCGATCAGGACCACCCGGACCGGCCAGTTCAGGGGGGCGCCGAACGCGACGGCGAGCAGTGGCACGTCGACCGCCACTACCGCCAGGTACGGCAGGAGCACGCCGTTGCGGGCCTGATCGCGGCGGACACCGAGACCGGCCCGCCACTGCGCCCTGACGCCAAGCGTGAAGAACACCGGGGTCAACGGCATCACGATCGCCTGGACGGGGATGCCGGCGACGTACCCGAACCGGACCGCGAGTACGGCGACGATCCCGGCGGTGACGCCGCCGCTGGCCGCGACGAATCGTAGGGCGACGCGATCCACCGGGCCGCCAGCGACGAAGGACACCTTTGTCGCGGCGCCGACCGCGACCAGGAAGGCGAGCCCGACCAGCGCCATCGCCTGCGGGCTCCACGGCTCGTCGGCGGTCAGCATCGGGGCCAGCCCGACGTAACAGAGCAGGGCCGCGCAGCCGAGGAACGCGATCATGCGGTCGAGCAGGATGCGCCACCGCTCGACACCGCCGGTCTCGGCGATCGGCACCCGGGCCACCGCCCAGCTGGCGACGACGAATCCGATCGCCACGCAGGCCGCCGCCGGCAACGGCATGCTTCGGGTACGGGCCTCGGCGGCGTGCGTCAGCATGTCCAGCGCCAGCCAGCCGTACCCGATCGTGATGGTGACCGCGGCGACGAGGAGCGCGCGCCAGAAGCGTCGGGTGACCGGGTCGAGGTCGGCGTGGCGGAGCAGGTGCACGACGGACCCGGCGGCGAAGACCCCGCCGACGGGAACGAAGGTGTACGCGAGCGCCTCGGTGCCGGCGCCGACCGTGAAGTTCGCGACGCACCAGACGATGCCGAGGGCGATGACCGCGACGGTGGCCTGCACGTACCGGACGGCGATCCGGCTGTTCGTCGCGGCGACCCCGACCGTGGGGCCTGTCGTCGGCCGTAGCGCCACCTGCGTCACGGCTGTAGACCCTAGTGAGTGAGCAGGGGATCGCCATCCGTCATCGGGTGCTTCTTCGATGCCGCAGTATCCACTAGGGAGGGAGGTTCGGTGCTCACCCTCCCGGGCGTAGTTCGGCGAAGTGGCAGGCCGACGGGTGCGGGTCGGCGGCGCGTAGCACCGCCTGCGGGTCCTGGGTGGCGCAGATGTCCTGGGCCTTCCAGCACCGGGTGCGGAAGTGGCAGCCGCTCGGCGGGTCCGCCGGGCTGGGCACGTCGCCGCGCAGCCGGATGATGCTGCGGTGTTCCCGGGCGTCCGGGTCCGGCACCGGTGCCGCCGAGAGCAGCGCCTGCGTGTACGGGTGGGTGGCGCGATCGTAGATCTCGTCCTCGGTGCCGATCTCCACGATCCGGCCCAGGTACATCACCGCGACCCGGTCGGAGATGTGCCGCACCACCGACAGGTCGTGGGCGATGAAGATGTAGGACAGGCCCAGTTCGTCCTGAAGTTCCTCCAGCAGGTTGATCACTTGCGCCTGGATGGAGACGTCCAGCGCGGAGACCGGCTCGTCACAGACGATCACCTCTGGCCGTAGCGCCAACGCCCGGGCGATGCCGATCCGCTGCCGCTGGCCACCGGAGAACTGGTGCGGATACCGGTTGATGTGCTCCGGGTTCAGCCCGACGACGTCGAGCAGTTCCTGGACACGCCGCTGGCGGCTGCCCTTCGGGGCCGCCTCCGGATGGATCTCGAACGGCTCGCCGATGATGTCGCCGACGGTCATCCGCGGGTTAAGCGAGGTGTACGGGTCCTGCATGACCATCTGCATGTTGCGCCGGATCCGGCGTAGCTCACCGCCGGAGGCGGCGAACAGGTCTCGACCGGCCAGGGTGGCGCGGCCGGCGGTGGGTTTCTCCAGCCGCATCAGCAGCCGGGCCAGGGTGGACTTGCCGCAGCCCGACTCACCGACGATGCCCAGCGTCTCGCCCCGGCGCAGCTGGAAGCTCACCCCGTCGACGGCCTTGACCGCCCCGGTCTTCTTCTTGAGAACCACGCCCTGCGTGATCGGGAAGTGCTTGACCACGTGGTTGACGTCGAGGAGGGTCTCGCCGCGGACGGTGGTGGGGCTAGCCGGCGCGGTCATCACGTACCTCCTGGGCGAAGTGGCACGCGCTGGTCCGGCCGTCACCGAGGACCAGATCGTGCGGCACCACGTCCACGCAGACCTGCTGCGCGTACGGGCACCGAGGGTGGAAGGGACAACCGCTGGGGATCCGCATCAGGTTGGGCGGCAGGCCGCGGATCGTGGACAGCTTCCCGCCCCGCTGGTCCAGGCGCGGAATCGAGTTCAACAGACCCTTCGTGTACGGGTGGGCGGGCGCCCGGTACAGCGATCGGACATCGGCGTGCTCGACGATCCGACCCGCGTACATGACCGCGATCCGGTCCGCGACGTCGGCGACCACGCCGAGGTCGTGGGTGATCAGGATCATCGCCATCTCCAGGTCCCGCCGCAGGTCGGCGAGGAGATCCATGATCTGGGCCTGCACGGTGACGTCCAGCGCGGTGGTGGGCTCGTCGGCGATGAGCACCTTCGGCTCCATCGCCAGGGCCATCGCGATCATCACCCGCTGCCGCATGCCGCCGGAGAACTGGTGCGGGTAGTCACCGAGACGCCGCCCCGCCGCGGGGATCTGCACCAGGTCCATCAGCTCCACCGAGCGACGACGGGCGTCCGCGCGGGACATTCCGAGTCGCTGGCGCAGCGTCTCGCCGATCTGCCAGCCGACCGGGAAGACCGGGTTCAACGCGGAGAGGGCGTCCTGGAAGATCATCGCGATCTCCTTGCCCCGGATCTGCCGGCGCTGCTCCTCCGGCAGACTCAGCAGGTCACGGCCGGAGTAGCAGATCTCGCCCGAGCTGATGTGGGCCGGCGGAGTGTCCAGGATGCCCATGATGGCCTGGGCGGTGACGGACTTGCCCGAGCCGGACTCGCCCAGCACGGCGAGCGTCTCGCCCGGGTCCAGGTGGTAACTGACCCCGTTGATCACCTTGGCCACACCCTCGCCGGTGCGGAACTCGACGTGCAGGTCGCGTACCTCCAGCAGGTGCCCGCCGGGCGGGGTGGGCGAGGCCGGCGTCGGCCGGACGGCGTGCTGACTCACGGTGCCTGCCTTTCGCTCGCGACTGCGGGGCTCGCTGCGCTCACTCCTCGCGCTCGCATGAATCGCCTCACCGCAGCTTCGGGTCGAAGGCGTCGCGGATCGCGTCGCCGAGCATGATGAAGGCCAGGACGGTCAGCGCCAGGAAGGTCGACGGAACCACCAGCGGGGTCGCCGATTCCCGCATGTGCACCCGACCGTTGTTGATCTCGATGCCCCAGGAGATGGTCGGCTCCCGCAGCCCGATGCCGAGGAAGGACAGCGTCGCCTCGGCGGCGATGAACGAGCCGAGCGCGATGGTCAGCACCACGATTGCCGGGGCGAGCGCGTTCGGCAGGATGTGCCGCCACATGATCCGCCCGTTGCCGGCCCCCAGCATCCGGGCCGCGGCCACGTAGTCCTGCTCCCGAGCGGTGATCACCGAGGAACGGACCACCCGGGCGGCGGTGGTCCAGCCGAGCACCGCCAACACGAAGATGACCGCGGCGACGCGTACCGTGGCGCTGTCGCTGCCGATGCGCTTGAGCAGGACGATCGCGGCCAGCAGCAGCGGGATGCCGAGCACGATGTCGATCACCCGGGAGAGCACCGCGTCGACCCAGCCGCCGAAGTATCCGGCGAGCATTCCCACGACCAGCGCGATCAGGCCGGTGAACAGCGCGCTCAGGGCGCCGACAAGCAGCGACGCGCGAGCGCCGTGGACCGCCCGGGCGTACGTGTCGCAGCCCTGGAAGTCGTACCCGAAGATGGCTCCGCCGGAGGGTGCCGCGTGCTGCCGGGACAAGATGCAGTCGGCGGGGTCGTTGCTGGTGAACAGGCCCGGCACGGCGGCCATCGCGGTCACCAGCAGCACCAGGATCAGGCTGATCCAGAAGATCGGCTTGCGGCGCAGGTCGCGCCAGGCATCGCCGGCCAGGCTGCGCGGCTTGCGGGGCTGACCCACCTGGTTCGGCGTACCCGGTTCCCCGGAGGGCCCGCGCCGGGCGGCCTGGTTCTCCGACGCCGCCACCGTCTCAAAGTCGCTCACGCCGCCACCTCGATCCCGTCGACCCCACCACGAGCGTCGATCATGAAGTTGTTGCCAGCCGCTGCGGCGTGGCGGGGCAAGAACTTCATGATCGACCTGCTGAGGGTGCGCTCACTCATAGCGGATCCTTGGGTCCAGGACGGCGTACAGGACGTCGACCACCAGGTTGGAGACGAGGTAGACCACGACGAGCACGCTGACTATCCCCACCACCAGCGGGCCGTCCTCGGTGCGGATGCCGCGGAAGAGGTTGAAGCCGACGCCGGGAATGTTGAACACGCCCTCGGTGATGATCGCGCCGCTCATCAGGTTGCCGACCTCGACGCCGAGGAAGGTGATCACCGGGATGAGCGAGTTACGCAGCACGTGCACGCTTACCACCCGCCGATTCGGCAGGCCCTTCGACCGCGCGGTACGCACGTAGTCGGCGCGCAGGTTCTCGGCTACCGAGGTACGGGTCAGCCGAAGCGCGGTGGCCAGGGAGAGCGAGCCGAGCACGATGCCCGGCAACAGCAGCGCGAAGAAGTCGGGGTCGGCGCCGGCGGTGGGCGGGAAGAGTTGCCACTTGACACCCAGGAAGTACTGCGCCAGCGGGGCGAGCACGATGGTCGGGATACCGAGCACCAGGAGGGTCAGCAGCAGGGTGGCGTTGTCGAAGATGCTGGCCCGCCGGATGCCGGCGAGCACGCCTGCGGTGACACCGAAGATGACCGCGACCGCGATGGCGATCAGGGCCAGCCTGATCGTGACGGGCCAGGCGGCGGCGAGGATGTCGCCGATCGACCGTCCGGTGAGCGACTCGCCCAGGTCGCCGCGGAGCAGATTCGAGATGTAGTCGAAGTACCGGTAGAAGAAGCCGCCGATCCCGGTGGCGTCGAGGTGGTACTTCTCCGTGAGGTACGCCCGCTGCGCGGCGGTGACCGGGCGTTCCCCGGCGAGTGCCTGGATCGGGTCACCCTGACCGGCGAACATCAGCGCGTAGACGATCAGCGTGGTCCCGAAGAAGGCCAGGACCATCTGGAGCAGACGCCGCACGACGAAGCGGAACATAATTGGCAGTCTCCCTGAAAAGGGGCGAACCGCGTGGCGGGTCGGGTCACCTCGCGATGACCCGACCCGCCGGCGTGGGTGTTACTTGATCGCTTCGATCTTGGTCAGGTTGACCCGGTCGAAGAGATCCATCTCGACGTTCTTGACCTTGGTCGAGTGGCCGAAGTTGTTCTGGCCGAACCGTAGCGGTACGACGGGCAGGTCCTCGGCCAGCAGGTCCTCGGCCTCCTGGTACTTCTTGATCGCCTCTTCCTCGCTGGGGGCGCTGGCGCCCTCGGCGAGCAGACGGTCGAAGTCCGGGTTGCTGTAGCCGTAGTAGTTCGACGAGCCGTTGGTGCTGTACAGCGGGCCCAGGTAGTTCTCCATGGACGGGTAGTCCATGATCCAGCCCATCCGGAACAGGCCCACCGGCTGCTTCGCCTTGACCTTCGTCAGCAGGTCGGCGAACTTGGGCTCGGCGCTGCCGACGCAGTCCACGCCCAGGTTGGCCTTGAGCTGGTTGCAGGTGGCGTCGATCCAGTCCTTGTGACCGCCGTCGCCGTTGTAGGACAGGGTGATCTTCGACGGTCCGCCGGCAGTCTGGTAGAGCGCCTTGGCCTTGGCGGGGTCGAACTCGCCCGCGGCACCGACGGTGTTCTCCCGGTAGCCGGCGACGGCCGGGGAGACGAACGCGCGGGCCGGCTGCTGCGAATCCTTGAAGATCGACCGAGTGATCTCCTCGCGGTCGATCGCCATCGAGATGGCCTTGCGCACGTCCGGGTTGCTGAACTCGTCCTGGAAGGTGGGGAACGCCAGGAAGTGCAGCGAGGACGCCGGGCTCTGCAGGAAGCGGTCGCCCAGGTCGGTGCCGGCGGTGGAGAGGTTCTCGGTCGGGATGGTCTTGATCACGTCGAGGTTGTCCGACAGAACGTCCGCGTACGCCGCGGTCAGCTGCTGGTAGATCCGGAACTCGACGCCGGCCACCTTCGGCTGCTCGCCGGGGAAGGCGTCGTACCGCTCGACCTCGACCTTGGCGTCGTGCTGCCAGGTGCCCTTCATCTTGAACGGGCCCTGGCCGATCGGCGCCTGCTCGTAACCCTCAGCCAACTCGCCGGGAGCGCTGAACGCGGCCTCGGGCAGCGGGTAGAAGGCGGTGTAGCCGAGCATCGACTTGAACTCGCTGTACGGCTGCGAGAGCGTGACGGTGAAGGTCAGGTCGTCGACCTGCTTCAGTCCGCTGAGCGTGTCGGCCTTCGGGCTCTCGCCCTGGAGGTCGTCGTAGCCGGCGATCTTCTCGAAGAAGTAGCTGGAGTTCTGCCCGTTCGGCGCGTACGCGCCGTAGTTCCAGGCGTCGATGTAGTTGTCGGCGGTCACCTTCTCGCCGTTGTGGAACGTGTAGCCGTCCTTGAGCTTGACCGTCCAGGTGGTGTTGTCCTCGGACGTGATCGACTCGGCGGCCACCTCGTACGGCTTGTGGGCCTCGTCGTAGTCGACGAGCGGGCTGAACAGGGCGGCGAGCACCTGGGAGCCACTCGTCTCGTTGGTGTTTGTCGGCACCAGGTGCTGCGGCTCGGCGATCTCGATCCGCACGGCCGCGTTGGGGTCGCTCTCGCCGGATCCACCGTCGCCGCCCGAGCCGCAGGCCACCAGGCCCAGGGTCACCGCGAGCGGGAGGGCGGTCCAGGCGGCAAGCCTACGAACGCGCATCTAGCCTCCTCATCTCCATTACGCTGCGCAGTCGGGCCCGGCATTGGGTGACGCTGCGCAACGACCGGCAACGGTAGGTCGTATGCCGCGAATCGGCAACGTAGCGGTTGCGAAGGGGTAACGGAACGCCACCCCCAGCCTTGTCGGGTTGACACCCGCGTGCTACGCGCACTGCCGATACCCCGCCTTGACGTGCGGAGATGTGGCTGGTTGGGGTGCACCAGGGGGGCGCTGGGGTGCCTGGGGTTGCTCGTCATGATCGCCGGATTGCAGGCATTTGTGTCCTGACGTCCTGATTTGCTGTGCTCTGCTGCACAAGATGTTACGCTAAGTGACTAATGACACCTCACGCAAAGTAGTCTGTTCGGCCGATCGGGCGGGTCGTCGAGGTCGGGGGAGCCGGTGGCGGCGGGCGTGAGACGATCTGCTCGTGACGGCGACGCTTATGGACGGCAAGGCGACCGCGGCCGAGATCAAGGACGAGCTGCGGGCGCGGGTCAAGGCGCTTGCGGAACGGGGCACCGTGCCAGGGCTCGGCACGGTGCTGGTCGGGTCCGATCCGGGCTCGCAGGCGTACGTCAACGGCAAGCACCGGGACTGCGCCGAGGTCGGCATCGCCTCCATCCGCCGGGAACTGCCGGCCGACGCCACCCAGGAGCAGGTCGACCAGGTCCTCGCCGAGCTGAACGCCGATCCGGCCTGCCACGGCTACATCGTCCAGCTGCCGTTGCCGGCACACCTGGACACGCAGCGGGTGCTGGAGCTGATCGACCCGGACAAGGACGCCGACGGTCTGCACCCGGTCAACCTGGGTCGGCTGGTGCTCGGCTACGACGCGCCGCTGCCCTGCACTCCGCGCGGCATCGTGGAGCTGCTCCGCCGGCACGACGTGCCGCTGCGCGGCGCCAACGTGGCGGTGGTGGGCCGGGGCAACACCGTCGGGCGCCCCCTGGGGCTGCTGTTGACGCGGCGGAGCGAGAACGCCACCGTCACCCTCTGCCACACCGGCACCCTTGACCTGGCCGGGCACACCCGGGCCGCCGACATCGTGATCGTGGCGGCGGGCGTACCCGGTCTGCTCACCGGGGACATGATCACACCGGGTGCGGTCGTGGTGGACGTGGGCATCACCCGGGTGATCGGCCCCGACGGCAAGGGCCGCTACACCGGCGACGTGGACCCGGAGGTGGCCGAGGTGGCCGGCAAGCTGGTGCCGATGCCCGGCGGGGTCGGGCCGATGACCCGCGCCATGTTGCTCACCAACGTCGTGGAGCGGGCCGAACGCCCATAACCGTCCGCCCCTGGCCCGAACGGTGCCAGGATGGCTGATACGGTCCGGAAAACCGACTGGTATCAGGGAGTGGGACGACCATGGGTAAGAAGGTCACTGTCGTCGGGGCCGGATTCTACGGCTCTACCACCGCGCAGCGCCTGGCCGAGTACGACGTCTTCGACACCGTCGTGATCACCGACATCATCGAGGGTAAGCCCGCGGGCATCGCCCTCGACCTCAACCAGTCGCGTGCTGTGGAGGGCTTCGAGACCAAGGTCGTCGGGGTCACGACCGGCCCGAACGGTGAGGGCTACGAGGGCATCGAGGGCTCGGACGTGGTCGTCATCACCGCCGGCCTGCCGCGTAAGCCCGGGATGAGCCGGATGGACCTGCTGGAGACCAACGCCAAGATCGTCCGCCAGGTCGCCGAGAACGTGGCCAAGTACGCCCCGAACGCCGTCGTCATCGTGGTCTCCAACCCGCTCGACGAGATGACCGCGCTGGCCCAGATCGCCACCCAGTTCCCGCGCAACCGGGTGCTCGGCCAGGCCGGCATGCTGGACACCGCCCGGTTCACCAACTTCGTCGCCGAGGCGTTGCAGGTGCCGGTGAAGTCGGTGAAGACGCTGACCCTGGGTTCGCACGGCGACACCATGGTTCCGGTGCCGTCGCAGAGCAGCGTGAACGGCAAGCCGCTGCGCGAGGTGATGCCGGCCGAGCAGATCGAGGACCTGGTCGTGCGTACCCGCAACGGTGGCGCCGAGGTGGTGGCGCTGCTCAAGACGGGGTCGGCGTACTACGCCCCGTCGGCGGCGGCGGCCCGGATGGCGAAGGCGGTCGCGGAGGACTCCGGCGAGGTCATGCCGGTCTGCGCCTGGGTCGACGGCGAATACGGCATCTCCGGTGTCTACCTGGGTGTCGAGGCCGAAATCGGTGCCCAGGGCGTCAACCGCGTGGTGGAGACCGACCTCGACGCCGACGAGCTGGCCGCGCTCAAGGAGGCCGCCGAGGCCGTCCGCGCCAAGCAGGCCGACGTCGCGTCCATGTGACCGCACCGAGTTGAGTCGATCAAGAGGTTTGCGTCTCGGGAAAGCTGATCCGAGACGCAAACCTCTTGGTCAATGTGGCGGTTGCCCGGCGGGGTGGGCCGGTGGGGTGGTGGGGGTGGCGGCGATCAGGGTGGTCAGGCCGTCCAGGACCCGGGCCAGGCCGAACTCGTACGCGTGGTCGGGGTGGTATGCGGCGTTCTGAGCCGCTCCGGCCGCGGCGCCGACCCGGACGGCGGTCGGGAAGCGTCGCTCGTCGAGCACCTGCGTCAACAGGGGCGCGTTCGCCGTCCACCACTGTTCGTCCGTCCAGGCGCTCTCCTGTTGGGCGGAGCGTGCCTCGGCCGCCGAGCGGGCGGCAGCCCGGACGAAGTCGAGGACATAGGTCAATGCGGCGTCGCGGGTCACGTCGTCCAGCCCGGTGCCGTCGAAGGCGCGCAGTTCGTACTCGTACTTCGTCATCTGACCCGGCCCGAGCGGCGGGCGGCCGGTGGCGACCTCGGCGGCCCAGGGGTGGGCGGTGAAGAGGTCCCGGTTGTCCGTCGCCACTGCCGCCACCCGCGCCCGCCACGGGTCGCCGGAGCGGTCCGGCCTGGGCATGCCGGTGTAGATCGCGTCAAGCATCAGGTCGAGCAGTTCGGCCTTGCCCGGAACGTAGGTGTAGAGGGTCATCGGTGCCACGCCGATGGCCTGGGCGAGCGCTCGCATGGTCACCGCGTCCAGCCCTTCGGCGTCCGCCAACTCGATCGCGGCTGTGACGATGTCGTCCAGGGAGCGGCCCTGGCGGGGGCCACGACGAGGGACATCGTCGGTCTGCCGCCAGAGCAGGCGCAGGGTGTGAGCGGGGTCTCCGCCTCCGGTGCGGTGGTCGGGCACCCTCCGATCTTCGCAGGTCGAATCGCCGTACGCAGTACGTTGTACAATGTACGTAGTTATTGTCTCCGCACAGGGGGTGCGCGTGCACATCACTGCATCGGCGATCTCGCTCAACGTCGAGGACGTGCCGGCCTCGGCCGCGTTCGTCAAGCAGCACTTCGGATTCCAGGAGCAGATGTCGGCCGAGGGCTTCGTCTCGCTGGCCCGGGACGGGGTCGGTTTCAACCTGATCTTTCTGCGTACCGGGTTGGCCAGCCTTCAGCCGGAGAGCCTGCGGACGCAGCGGACCGAGGGTGTGATCGTCGCTTTCGTGGTCGACGACATCGATGCCGAGTACGCCCGGCTCACCGCCGCCGGTGTGCCGATCGCCACTCCGATCCAGACCGAGCCGTGGGGGGAGCGCTTCTTCCAGGTCGCAGACCCCAACGGGGTGATCCTCCAACTCGTGCAGTGGGTGCACGGGCCGGAGGCCGCCGGCTGAACCAGGCGGTCCGCGTGCTGGTGTGCGCTGGGCGCGGTGGGGTATTGCTCCGCCGGGCCCGGCGCACGTCCGTGTCGCCGGCCTGCCGGCGCGGGCCGACCGGTGGGCGCGGCGTTCCTTGTCCGAGCCGATCCAGTACGCTCGTACTGCTTGAGCATGTCCCCTGAGAGGAGCGCCGGCCGATGGCGAAGATCAAGGTAAACAACCCGGTCGTGGAGCTCGACGGCGACGAGATGACCCGGATCATCTGGAAGCAGATCCGGGAGCAGCTGATCCTGCCCTACCTCGACGTCGACCTGCACTACTACGACCTCTCGATCCAGCACCGCGACGCCACCGACGACCAGGTGACCGTCGACGCCGCGAACGCCATCAAGGAGCACGGCGTGGGCGTCAAGTGCGCCACCATCACTCCGGACGAGGCCCGGGTCGAGGAGTTCGGCCTGAAGAAGATGTGGCGGTCGCCGAACGGCACGATCCGCAACATCCTCGGCGGCGTGGTCTTCCGCGAGCCGATCATCATGTCCAACGTGCCGCGGCTGGTCCCCGGCTGGACCAAGCCGATCATCATCGGCCGGCACGCCCACGGCGACCAGTACAAGGCCACCGACTTCGTGGTCCCCGGACCGGGCACGGTGACCATCACCTACACCCCCGCCGACGGCTCCGAGCCGGTCGAGATGGAGGTCGCCAACTTCCCCGGCGGCGGCATCGCGATGGGCATGTACAACTACGACGAGTCGATCCGGGACTTCGCCCGGGCCTCGTTCCGCTACGGCCTGGACCGCAACTACCCGGTCTACATGTCCACCAAGAACACCATCCTCAAGGCGTACGACGGCCGGTTCAAGGACATCTTCGCCGAGGTGTTCGAGAACGAGTTCAAGGCCGAGTTCGACGCCGCCGGCCTCACCTACGAGCACCGGCTCATCGACGACATGGTCGCCGCCGCGCTCAAGTGGGAGGGTGGCTACGTCTGGGCCTGCAAGAACTACGACGGTGACGTGCAGTCCGACACCGTCGCGCAGGGCTTCGGCTCGCTCGGCCTGATGACCTCGGTCCTGCTCTCGCCCGACGGTCGCACCGTCGAGGCCGAGGCCGCCCACGGCACGGTCACCCGGCACTACCGGCAGTGGCAGAAGGGCGAGAAGACCTCGACCAACCCGATCGCCTCGATCTACGCCTGGACCCGTGGCCTGGCCCACCGGGGCAAGCTGGACGGCACCCCGGCGGTCAGCGAGTTCGCCAACACGCTGGAGCAGGTCATCGTCGACACCGTCGAGAGCGGCCAGATGACCAAGGACCTCGCGCTGCTCATCTCGCGGGACGCTCCGTGGCAGACCACCGACGAGTTCATGAACACGCTCGACGAGAACCTGGCTCGCCGCCTCGCTGCCTGAGACCCATTCACCGAACCCGCCGGCCCGAGCGCCGGCGGGTTCGGTGTTTCCGTACCGGAACAGCGGCGTGTCGCGACCGGACGCGCCAGTCGGCGTCACTTCGTCCGGCGCGCCTCGTTGACCCGGGTGGACGAGATGCCAGTCCCGTCCTGGAAGGTTGACCGTCGCCACCGCGCGACGCGCGTGCCCAGCAGCCAGCCTTCCCGGCTGTCGAGTACAGCCAGCCGTCCCTTCCCTGCGGGGGGCCCTGTCCCGGGCCCCCCGCGCCCTGCTGTCCCGTCTCCTGCTGCCCGATGCCGCGCCCGGCGTGGCGACCTGCGAGGGCCGTCCGTCACACCGCGCGTAGCAACTCGGCGGCCCGCTCCGGGGCGATGTCGTTGATGAAGACTCCCATGGCCGACTCCGAGCCGGCCAGGTACTTCAGCTTGTCCGCCGCCCGCCGGACGCTGAACAGTTGCAGGTGCAGATGCCCCAGCTCACGCTCGACGCGAACCGGTGCCTGGTGCCAGGCGGCGATGTAGGGCATGGGACTGTCGAACAGCCCGTCGAAGCGGCGCAGCAGGTCCAGGTAGAGCGGTCCGAACGCGTCGCGTTCCGCGTCGGTCAACGCCGGCAGGTCGGGCACCGCCCGGTGCGGCGCGATGTGCACCTCGAACGGCCACCGGGCGGCTGCCGGGACGTACGCCGTCCAGTGCGGGTTCGTCGCCACCACCCGCTCGCCGGTGGCGCGCTCGGCGGCCAGCACGTCGGCGTAGAGGTTGCTGCCGCCGGTGCGCTCGGCGTGCCGACGGGCCGCGCCCAGCAGCGACCGGGTCCGTGGGGTGACGAACGGGTACGCGTAGATCTGCCCGTGCGGGTGGTGCAGCGTCACCCCGATCTCCACCCCCCGGTTCTCGAAGCAGAAGACCTGCTCGACGCCGGGCAGCCCGCCGAGCACCGTGGTCCGGTCGGCCAGCGCGTCCAGCACGGTACGCACCCGGCGCGGCGGTAGCGCGGCGAACGAGGCGTCGTGATCGTCGGTGAAGCAGACCACCTCACAGCGCCCTTGCCCAGGCCGGGCCGCGGTGAACGGGGTGATCGCGGCCGGTTCCGCCACCACCCGCCCGCTCAGCGCCGGGAACCGGTTCTCGAAGACCGCGACCGCGTACTCCGGGGCCGGGATCTCGCTGAGCCGGTCCGCCGTCGAGGGGCAGAGCGGGCACTGGTCGGCCGGCGGAAGGAAGGTCCGGGTCTGCCGGTGCACCGCCAGCGCCACCCACTCGTCGGTGAGCGGGTCGTAGCGCAGTTGGGAGGCGGGTGGGGGAGGCGGCAACGGGCGCCGGTCCGGCTGGTCCCGGACGGCGTCGTCACGCTCGTCGAAGTAGATCAGTTCGCGGCCGTCGGCCAGGCTGATCGCCGTACGCTTCATCGCAATGTCCCGCCTTCGGTGACCGGCACGACGATCAGCTCGCCGACCCGGTCGGTGAGCAGTCGTCGGGCCTCCGGTGCCAACCGGTCGTCGGTGACCAGCACGTCGGCCGCGCCCAGGTCGGCGATGGCCGAGATGCCGACCGTTCCCCACTTGGTGTGGTCGGCGAGCACCACCAACCGGTCCGCCGCCGCGACCAGTGCCCGGTTCGTCTCGGCCTCGGTCAGATTCGGGGTGGTGAAACCGGTCCGCTCGGTGATTCCGTGCACGCCGAGGAAGAGCAGGTCCAGGTGCAGGGTGCGGACGGCGCCGACGGCCAGTGGCCCGACCAGGGCGTCCGAGGGGGTGCGCACCCCACCGGTCAACACCACCGTCTGGTCGGCGCGGCCCCGCTGGTGCAGGATGTCGGCCACCGGCAGCGAGTTGGTCACCACGGTCAGGGCCGGCACGTCGACCAGTTGCCGGGCCAGTTCGGCGGTGGTGGTGCCGGCGGAGAGCGCGATCGCGGCCCCGGGCCGGACCAGCTTCGCGGCATGCGCCGCGATGGCCGCCTTCTCGGCCTGCTGGCGTACCGACTTCGCCTGGAAGCCCGGCTCGTCGGTGGCGCCGGCTACGGTGGCGCCGCCGTGCACCTTGGCGAGCAGGCCACGCTCATGCAGCAGGTCCAGGTCGCGGCGGATGGTCATGTCGGAGACGCCGAACTCGGCGGCCAACTCGCCGACGCGTACGCCGCCGGTCACGCGGACCCGGTCGAGGATCGCCGCATGGCGCTGCCGCGCGAGCATCGGCCCCTTCCAGACTCCACGTGAGCGAACAGATCCGAACAGAAACAAACACTAGCGGCCAGGAGCGACCACCGGAAGGGAAGGTGCTCCGGTGTCAGAGCGCGGGCAGGCGGGGCTCCACCCAGCCGGTCTCGGTCAGATGGTGCAGGACCCGCTGTACCGCCTCGTCGACGGTGAGATCGGTGGTGTCCAGCACCAGATCCGCGTCGGTCGGCTCCTCGTACGGGTCGTCGATGCCGGTCATCCCGGTGAGCAGCCCCGCCCGGGCCCGGGCGTACAGGCCCTTGCGGTCGCGTTTCTCGCAGACCTCCAGCGGAGTGGCGACGTGCACCAGCACGAACCCCGCGCCCGCCGCCACGGCCATCTCCCGGGCGGTCGCCCGGGCCTGGGCGTACGGGGCGATCGGGCAGCAGATGCCGATCCCGTGGTGCCGGGCGATCTCGGCGGCGACCCACCCGATCCGACGCACGTTGGTGTCCCGGTCGGCCCTGCTGAAGCCCAGCCCGGCGGTCAGCTCGCGACGTACCACGTCGCCGTCGAGCAGCGTGACCGTACGCTCGCCCTCCTCGCGCAGCGCGTCGGCGAGCCCACGGGCGACCGTCGACTTGCCGGAACCGGAGAGCCCGGTCAGGAACACCACCAGGCCGCGGTGCCGCCGGGGCGGTCGGGCCCGGCTCAGCTCCTTCGCCACCGCCGGAGGGGTGTGCCACTCGGGCAGCGGGAAACCCCGGTCCAGCAGGTCTTCGATCTCCGCCTGGCTCAACGCCAGTCGCCGGTTGCGGGGCGGGATGTCATCGCGCCAGCGCCACTGGCCGTCCCGGTTGTCGTAGGCCAGTTCGCGGGGCACCAGCACCCGCAGCCCGGCCCCGGAGAGCATCTCGCCGGTGGAGAGCAGGTGGGTGACGCCGTACGCGGCGGAGACCCTGGCCAGCAGCAGGGCGTCACTGATCTCGTCGCGTCGCCGGGAGAACGGCACGGCGACCAGGGTCGCCGGAGGCATCCGGTCCCGGGCGGCGAACACGCTGCGGACCAGCGCCTCCGGTGGTAGTCCACCGGTGCCGTCCTCGCCCACCGGGATCATGATCAGCAGATGGGCGCTCAGGGTGCGTACGGCGTGCGCGATCTGCGCCAGCTGCGGCCGGTGCAGCGGCCGGTCGGCGACCACCCCGAGCACCCGGCCGGGCGGCAGCAACGCGCGAATCTCCTCAGGCGTACGCCGCAGCCGCTGGAACGGACCGTGAGCGCCGTCGCCCAGCCGGCGCACGGTGCCGCCGACCCCGGCCACCCCGTCGCGGATCGTCCAGGCGTCGGCCACCTCCAGGGCCGCCATCGGTGCGCCCTCGCTGTCGGTGAGCACCAGCGTCCGGCGGCCCGGGTCGGCGAGGTCGAGCTGCTGAACCAACGTCGCGGGCACCTGGAGAGGGACGGCGACCGGCCACGGGGCGTCGTCGACGAGCCGGCCTCGGCGGCTGACCGAGACCAGATCGGCCCGGGTCATGAACCCGGCCAATGGCGCGTACGCACCGATCAACAGCAGCTCGAGATCCGCGAGTTCACCGGGACGCGGCGTGTACGTCGGTGCTTCCCGCAGCACCTCGTCGGGCAGCACCCACCCGTTGCTCATCAGACCCCCAACTCCGGCGACCGGCACACAGTTTCGCAGCCGGTCGCCGATCGGTCGAGAGCGCCACCACGCCCGCCGGGCCACTGCTGTCGACGGCGTCACCTGCCGACCCGCGAACCGGCTGCGTGCAGCGGCGGCAACCGGGCTGGCGGCACCCTGCTGCCGGCCGCTGTGGACCCGCCGCTTCGCGACGTCGTACGCGCCCGACCGCTCAGCCCAGCGCGGCCGCCCCGAACGAGACCGCGAACCGCTTGCACCAGATGGAAACACTTGTCAGGTCCGACAGCTCGACATCGCCCGGGATCGCGTAACCCTGGTCGCCGCGGTTGCCCTTGAGCCGCCCCAACTCGACCCAGCGGCCGTCGTCGAACACGTGCCACCCGTCCCGGCCCTCGATCACCGGCTGGTCGGTCAGCCACACCCGCAGGTCCGGGCCGTTGGAGGTGTCCAGACCGACCAACTCCAGCCGGTGCTGCCCGTCGGCGGTGCGCACGATCCGCGCGCTCCCGGAGGTGTCGTGCTCGTGGCTGATGAAGTCACCGGAGCTGACCAGGGTCGCCGTCGCGGCGTCGGGGCCTGCCGGGGAAGCCGGCGTGGCGGAGTTGGTCGGCTCGGCGGAGTTGGTCGGCGTGGCGGAACTGGTCGGTGCGGCGGAGCTCGCCGGGGTGGCGACCGTGGTCAGCCGCTCGGCCACCTCGGCGTCGGTCAGCAGCTTCCATGGCTGGAACCAGTACAGGCCGAAGGCCGAACCGGCGGCCAGCACGGTGATCGCGATCCACGTCAGCGGGGTACGGAACAGGCGGCGACTGAGCATGTCCCAGTCTGTCGCGGATGATCGCACCGTGTCAGCCGCGCAAATCTTACGAACTGCGAACCGACTTGCCGGGGCGTGGTGGCCGATCTCCCTAGGGGGCGTGGGCGCACCGGTATCAGGGGAAACGGGGGTTGCTTCCGGAGCGCGGCGCATTGTCCGACACCTCTAGGCTGACGACGTGACACTGATCGCAACCGAGTCGTTGACGAAGGTCTACGGCGGCGGGGTCACCGCACTGTCCGATCTGACGGTTGCGGTGGAACCAGGGATCGTCGGTCTGGTCGGCGCCAACGGCGCCGGCAAGTCGACGCTGATCAAGCTGCTGCTCGGCCTGCTCACTCCCACCCGCGGCCGGATACAGGTGCTGGGCCTGGACCCGACCGCCGACACGGCGGCGGTGCGGGCCCGGGTCGGCTACATGCCCGAGCACGACTGCCTGCCGCCCGACCTTTCCGCCGCCGAACTGGTCACCCATCTGGGGCGGATCAGCGGCCTACCGCGCACGGTCGCCCGGGAACGGGCCTCCGAGGCGCTGCGCCACGTGGGCCTGCACGAGGAGCGCCACCGGCCGGTGGGCGGCTACTCCACCGGCATGAAGCAGCGGGTCAAGCTCGCTCAGGCGCTGGTGCACGATCCCGACCTGCTGCTGCTCGACGAGCCCACCAACGGCCTCGACCCGGCCGGCCGGGACGCGATGCTCGCTCTGGTGCAGCGGATCGGCACCGAGTTCGGCATCTCCGTACTGGTCTGCTCGCACCTGCTCGGTGAGGTCGAGCGGATCTGCGACACCCTGGTCGCCATCGAGGGTGGCCGGCTGCTGCGGGCCGACCACATAGCCGCCATGACCTCGGCCACCGACGTGCTCGCGGTCGAGGTCAGCGAGGGCACCGAGGCGCTGGCCGCCCGGCTGGCCGCGCTCGACCTGCCGGTGGGCCGGGAGGGAAGGCTGCTGCTGGTGCCGCTGGCCGACGAGCGCACCTACGACCAGATCCTCGGTGCGGTGGCCGAACTGGACCTACCCCTGCACCGGCTGGACCAGCGCCGGCACCGGGTGGCCGAACTCTTCGCCCGGAGGGAGCACAGCCATGCCTGAGCCGACCGGCGTCATCCACGACATCGGCTACCAGCGCTACACCGGTCCTCGGCTCGGTCGCCGGCACGTCTTCGGCGCGCTGTACCTGCACGGGCTGCGGACCACCTTCGGGTTGGGCCGCAGCGCCAAAGCCAAGATCTTTCCCTGGCTGGTGGTCGGCATCGTGCTGATGGTGGCCGCTGCGGTCACCGCGATCCGCAGCCAGATCGGCGAAGTGATCATGACGTATGCCCAGTTCGCCGACGCGATGAGCTGGCTGGTCATCTTCTTCGTCGCGGTGGCCGCGCCCGAGCTGGTCTCCCGGGACATGCGCAGCGGTGTGCTGCCGCTGTACTTCTCCCGGCCCCTGCCGCACGCCGACTACCCGCTGGCCAAGCTGCTTGCCCTGGTCACCGCGCTCTTCCTGCTGCTCGGCGCGCCGCAACTGCTGATGTTCCTCGGCGGTGCCTTCACCGCCGACGGCATGGGCGCGGTCTGGGACGAACTGCTCGACCTGCTGCCGGGGCTGCTCTACGCCGGACTGTGGGCGGTGGTCTTCGCCTCGGTCGGCCTGCTGATCGCCTCGATGACCGGAAAGCGCGCCTTCGCCGCCGGTGGAATCGTCGCCGTGTTCCTGATGACCACGCCCATCGTCGGCATCCTGTCGGTCCTGCCCTCGCAGGCGGCGAACCAGCTCGCCGGCATCGCCTCGCCGCCCACCCTGGTGCAGGGCGTCGGCCTCTGGACGATGCGCGACCTGCTGGTCACCGAATCCAACAGCGCCGACCTCGACCTCGGGGCCTTCGGCCCGGTGTACGCGCTGGTCGCCGTCGCGCTCGTGGCGGGCTGCGTCGCCCTGCTGCTGGCCCGCTACAAGAAGGTGGCCGCACGATGACCACGACGAGTACCGCCGCACCGGCGGCCACCGCCACCACCAGCACCCTCGACCTCGCCGGGGTCTCCCGCTGGTACGGCAACGTGGTCGCGGTCAACGACGTGAGCATGAGCCTCGGGCCCGGGGTGACCGGGCTGCTCGGTCCCAACGGGGCGGGCAAGACGACCCTGCTGCACATGATGGCCGGCTTCCTCACCCCGTCCCGGGGGCAGGTGACCCTGGACGGCCGGCCCACCTGGCGCAACCCGGAGGTCTACCGCCTACTCGGCCTGGTCAGCGAGCGGGAGGCGGTGCACAGCTTCCTCACCGCCTACGAGTTCGTGCTGGCCACCGCGAAGCTGCACAAGCTGCCGGATCCGCAGGCCGCCGCCCGCCGCGCCATCGACCTGGTGGAGATGGCCGACGCCCAGGACCGCCGCATCGGCACGTACTCCAAGGGCATGCGGCAGCGCACCCGGGTGGCGGCGGCGCTGGTGCACGACCCGCAGGTGCTGCTGCTGGACGAGCCGTTCAACGGCATGGACCCGCGCCAGCGGTTGCACATGATGGAGTTGCTGCACTCCCTCGGCGACGCGGGCCGGACGATCCTGTTCAGCTCGCACATCCTGGAGGAGGTCGAGCAGGTCTCCGGCACGGTCCAGGTGATGGTCGCCGGCCGCCTCGCCGCCTCCGGCGACTTCCGGACCATCCGGCGGCTGATGACCAACCGGCCGCACGTCTTCGCCATCCGCTCCACCGACGACCGGGCGCTGGCCGTCGCGTTGATGGCCGAGACGTCGGTCAGCGGGGTCGAGTTGGGGCGGGACGGCCTGACCGTACGCGCCGGTGACTACGGCGCCTTCACCCGGATGCTGCCGAAGGTCGCCCTGGCCCGGGGCATACGGGTCCAGCAACTGGTGCCCGAGGACGAGTCCCTGGAGAGCGTCTTCTCCTACCTGGTGGAGGCCTGATGTCCACTGTCTCCTGGATCACCGTGCGCGGCCTGTTCGGCCGTCGCCGGTTCCTGCTGCTGCTTCCACTGCCGGTACTGCTGGTGGGGCTGGCCGTGCTCTCCCGAGGGCTCGGGGTGGCACCCGCCGACTGGGGGCCGCCGGTGCTCGTCGGTCTCGGTTTGGCCGTGGTGCTGCCGGTGGTCGCCCTGATCGTCGGCACCGGCGTGCTCGGGGCCGAGATCGATGACGGCACCGTGGTGCACGTGCTCACCACGCCACTGCCACGCTGGCAGATCGTCCTGCCGAAGCTGGCCGTCGCGGCCGGGGCCACCGCGGTCACCGTCGCGGTCCCGCTGTTCGCGGCGGGCCTGCTGGCCGACTCGGTACGTCTCGGCGTGGCACTCGCCGTCGCCGCGTCGGTCGGTGCGCTGGCCTACACCGCGCTGTTCGTGGCGGCCAGCCTGCTCACCCGGCGACCGGTACTGCTCGGTCTGGTCTACGTGCTGATCTGGGAAGGGCTGCTCAGCAACGTGGTCACCGGCACCCGGGTGCTGTCGATCCAGCACTACGTGATCGCCCTGGCCGACCGGCTAGCCCCGACCAACCTGCTCAGCACCACGGTCTCCGTGTCGGTGGCGGCAGTGATGACCTCGCTCATCATCATCGGCGCCACCTTCCTCTCCATCGACCGTCTACGTTCCTTCTCGGTAGCCGGCGAAACCAGCTGACCCACCTGTGGGCGGGCGTCGGGAGGCAGCACTTTCGGGGGAAGTGCTGCCTCCCCGGCTGTTGAGGCGGCACTTCCCCCGATGTCGCACAAGTCTCTCGGTTGCGCGGGGCTTGCGCGTTGCGTGAGGGCTTGCGTGGGTCAGAAGGCGCAGGCGATTACCAGTTCCGGGGTGCGGTCGGGTAGCAGGTCGAGCTTGTTGATGCGGCCGGCGGCGCGCAGGTCGTCGATGACCAGCGTGAGCTGGTCGAGCAGCGCGGCCGGGCCGAGCGCCTCGGCCAGCGGCACCTCCGCCTTCATCGACAGCTTCCGCTCCGACTTGGCCCGGCGGACCTGCCCGAGCGCGTCGCCGGCGAGCCGCAGCAGGTGCGGGTCGCCGTCACCCTGGATCGTCCGACCCACCTCGTACGTGGTCGGCCACGGCGCGCGGTGCACCGAACCGTACCGCCACCACGACCAGACCTCCTCGGTCGCGTACGGCAGTACCGGTGCGAACAGCCGCAACTGCACCGACAGTGCGGTGGCCAGCGCCGCCCGGGCCGAGTCGGCCCCGGCCCCGCTGCCGTAGGCGCGTTCCTTCACCAGCTCGATGTAGTCGTCGCAGAACCGCCAGAAGAACGACTCGGTGGCCTGGAGTGCCGCCGTGTGGTCGTACCCCTCGAAGGCCGTTGTCGCGGTGGCCACCACCTCGGACAGCTCGGCGAGCATGGCGCGGTCGAGTGGCGTGGTCGCGGGTGCCCGCAGCGCGTCGGCGGCGCCCAACCCGAGCGCGAACTTCGACGCGTTTAGCAGCTTGGTGGCCAACCGCCGGCCGATCCGGATCTGGGCCGGGTCGAAGGCCAGGTCGGTGCCGGGTTTGCCGCTGGCCCCCCAGTACCGCACCGCGTCCGAGCCGTGCTGCTCCAGCAGCGCCATCGGGGTCACCACGTTCCCCTTGGACTTCGACATCTTCTTGCGGTCCGGATCGAGGATCCAGCCGGACAGCTCCGCCGTCCGCCAGGGCAGCGCGCCGTGCTCCAGGTGTGACCGGACCACGGTGGCGAACAGCCAGGTGCGGATGATGTCGTGCCCCTGCGGGCGCAGATCCATCGGGAAGACCCGCCGGTACAGATCCGGGTCCCGTTCCCAGCCGCCGACGATCTGCGGGGTCAGCGACGAAGTGGCCCAGGTGTCCAGCACGTCCGGGTCGCCGATGAAACCGCCCGGCACGCCGCGCTGCGACTCGTCGTACCCCGACGGGGCGTCCTCGGACGGGTCGATCGGCAGCGCGGACTCATCCGGCGTGAGAGCCTGGGCCCAGTCCGGTTCGCCAGCGTCGTCGAGCCGGTACCACACCGGCACCGGCACCCCGAAGTAGCGCTGCCGGCTGACCAGCCAGTCGCCGGTGAGGCCGCTCACCCAGTGCTCGTAGCGGTGCCGCATGTGCTCCGGCACCCAGCGCAACTCCCGGCCACGCGCCAGCAGTTCCTCCCGCAGGTCGGTGTCGCGGCCACCGTTGCGCAGATACCACTGCCGGGTCGAGACGATCTCCAGGGGCCGGTCGCCCCGCTCGTAGAACTTCACCGGGTGGCTGATCGGGCGCGGCTCGCCGACCAGGTCATCCGCCTCGGTCAGCTGTTCCACGACCGTTCGTCGGGCGCCGTTCACGGTCTGCCCGGCCAGCGCCGCGTACGGCTGCGGGGGCACACCGGCCGGTGGCTCCGGCAACAGCCGGCCGTCCCGGCCGATCACCACCCGGGTGTCCAGGGCCAGTTCCCGCCACCAGGTCACGTCGGTCAGGTCACCGAAGGTGCAGACCATCGCGATGCCGGTGCCCTTGGCCGGGTCCGCCAGCGGGTGCGCGCGCACCGGCACCTGCACCCCGAACACGGGCGTACGCACAGCCGTGCCGACCAGGTCCGCGTACCGCTCGTCGTCGGGGTGGCAGACCAGCGCGACGCAGGCCGGCAGCAGCTCCGGCCGGGTGGTGTCGATAAGCACCGCCCGCCCGCCGGGCGCGTGGAAGCGCAACCGGTGGTACGCGCCGGGGCGTTCCCGGTCCTCCAGTTCGGCCTGCGCCACGGCGGTGGCGAAACCGACGTCCCAGAGTGTCGGCGCCTCGGCCTGGTACGCCTCACCCCGGGCCAGGTTGCGCAGGAACGCCCGCTGGGAGGCGGCCCGGGCCACCGACCCGATGGTGGTGTACATCAACGACCAGTCCACCGACAGTCCGAGCCGCCGCCACAGTGCCTCGAAGACCTGCTCGTCGGCGACGGTCAACCGTTCGCACAGCTCGATGAAGTTGCGCCGGGAGATCGGGGTCGGGTTCTTCCGGGCGGCGTCGTCCACGGGGTTGGTCGGCGGTGCCCAGTCCGGGTCGTACGGCAGCGAAGGGTCACAGCGCACCCCGTAGACGTTCTGCACCCGGCGCTCGGTGGGCAGGCCGTTGTCGTCCCAGCCGATCGGGTAGAAGACCGTCCGGCCGCGCATCCGCTGGAACCGGGCGATCAGGTCGGTGTGCGTGTACGAGAAGACGTGCCCCATGTGCAGCTCGCCCGATACGGTCGGCGGCGGGGTGTCGATCGCGTATACGTCCGACCGCTGCCTGGTGCGGTCGAACGCGTACGTGCCCTCCTCCTGCCAGCGGCGCGACCAGGTCTCCTCGAGCCCGTCCAGATGAGGACGCTCGGGGACGCCGGTGCGGGCCGTCCTCGCCGTATCAGTCATTCGCCGATCGTAGGCACCGGGACCGTGGTGGGCACGCCATTACCTGATCACGAAAGGGTCAGAGCAGCGAGTCGCGCCACTGACGGTGCAGGTCGGCGTACCGACCGCCGCCGACGATCAGCTCGGCCGGCGGCCCGTCCTCGACGATCCGGCCCCGGTCGAGGACCAGTACCCGGTCGGCGGTCTCCACCGTGGAGAGCCGGTGCGCGATCACCAGCGCGGTCCGGTCCCGCAGGATGCTGCCGAGCGCGTGCTGCACCAGACGTTCGGTCGGTACGTCAAGCGACGAGGTGGCCTCGTCGAGAATCAGCACCGCCGGGTCGGCCAGGAAGGCCCGCGCGAAGGCGACCAACTGGCGCTGCCCGGCGGAGAGCCGGCCACCGCGCCGGTGCACCTGCGTGGCGTACCCGTCGGGCAGCGCCGAGATGAAATCGTGCGCGCCGATCGCCCGGGCGGCGGCCTCGACGGCGTCGTCGTCGGCATCCGGGCGACCGAACCGGATGTTGTCCGCGACGGTGCCGCCGTACAGGTGGGTCTCCTGGGTGACAAGCACCATCGCCCGGCGCAGGTCCGCGTCGGCCACCTCGCGCAGGTCCACACCGCCCAGCGTGACCGTGCCGGTGTCCGGGTCGTGGAACCGGGCGAGCAGCTTGGCGACGGTGGACTTGCCGGCGCCGGTCGGCCCGATCAGGGCCACGGTCTGCCCGGCGGGAATGGTGAGGTCCAGCCCGGTGAGGATCGGCGAGTCCGGTCGGTACCCGAACGACACCGCGTGGAAGCGGACCGCGCCGCGGGCCGGGCCGTCGGGCAGCGGCACGGGCCGGACCGGTTCGGCGACCGCGGGCCGCTCGTCGAGCACCCCGGCGAGCTTCTCCAGCGCCGCCGTGGCCGACTGGAGCGAGTTGTAGAACTGGCTCAGCTCCTGCATCGGCTCGAAGAACCGGCGCAGGTAGAGCAGGAAGGCCGCGAGCACACCGACCCCGGTGTCGCCGCCCAGCACCCGGGCGCCGCCGTAGCAGAGCACCGCCGCGACCGTGACGTTGCCGATCAGCTTGATGCCCGGCGAGTACGTCGCGATCAGATGGAAGGCGTGCCGGCTGGACCGACGGTAGTCGTCGTTGACCGAGTCGAAGATGTGTTGGTTGCGTGCCTGGCGGCGGTACGCCTGAACCGCCCGGATGCCCCGCATCGACTCCACGAAATGAACGATGACAAGCGCCATCGCCTCCCGGGTACGCCGATACGCGGAGGCCGAGGCGCGGGCGAACCAGCGGGACAGCCAGAACAACAGCGGGAAGGCGAGCAGGGTCACCGAGGCCAGCGGCAGGTCCAGCCAGAGCAGGATGCCGGCCACCGAGATGATCGTCAGGGCGGCCATCACCAGGCTCTCCACACCCCCGTCGACCAGCTCGGCGATCGAGTCGATGTCGCTGGTCAGACGCGAGATCATCCGCCCTGACGTGTACCGCTCGTGGAAGGCCACCGGCAGGTGCAGGAAGTGTGCGTACACCCGGCGGCGCAGGTCGAGCAGGACGGCCTGGCCGATGCGGGCGGAGATGGTGAGGAAACCACGCCGGGCCGCGTACTCGATGCCGGTCGCGGCGACGAACGACACGGCCACGGTGATCAGCGGGCCGGGCTCGCCGGCCCGGAGCGGCTCGATCGCCCGGTCGATGCCGAGCATGACCAGGTACGGCCCGGACATGGCCGCGGCGTTCTGGGTCAACAGCAGCGCGACCGCCGTGCCCAGCCGGGCCCGGTGCGGGCGCAGCACGTCCGCCAGCAGCGCCCGGCTGCGGGCCCGGAGCCGGGCCACCGCTGCCGGATCGGTGTCCTCGGCGAGGCTTCGGTCGGCGTTCGGGTCAGGTGCCACCCCCCGCCAGTGGGCCGGATCCGTCCCGGGCGGTGGATCCGGCACGGCCGACGCGGCGGTCACGAGAGCACCAGGGGAGAGCCGCCAGGCGCCGGATCGGTCGACGTCGGTGTTCCGGCGATCGACGCCGCGGCCGGCTCGGCGGAGAGCAGCCCGCGGTACGTGGGCACGCCGGCGAGCAGTTCGGTGTGGGTGCCGACAGCGGTGATCCGGCCGTGTTCCAGCAACGCCACCCGGTCGGCCAGGGCGATGGTGGAGGGACGGTGCACCACCAGCAGCGCGGTGGTGTTCCGCAGCACCCGCTTGAGGGCCGACTCCACCAATGCCTCGGTGTGCACGTCGAGCGCGGAGAGCGGGTCGTCGAGAACGAGTACGGCCGGTCGGATCAGCACCGCCCGGGCCAGGGCGAGTCGTTGCCGCTGGCCGCCGGAGAGCGACAGGCCCTGCTCCCCGAGCCGGGTACGTAGCCCCCACGGCAGGTCGTACGCGAACTCGGCCTGAGCCAGCGCCAGGGCGGACCGGACCTCATCCTCGCCGGCGTCGGGTCGGCCCAGGGTGAGGTTCTCCCACACCGACATGGAGAACAGGGTCGGCTCCTCGAAGGCGACCCCGACCAGGCCGCGCAGTGAAGCCAGCCGCAGGTCGCGCAGGTCGTGCCCGTCCAGGGTGATGCGGCCGGCGCTGACCTCGTGCAGCCGGGGTACCAGGGACAACAGGGTGCTCTTGCCGCTGCCGGTGGCACCGACCACCGCGAGGGTCTCGCCGGGCTCGACGGTGAGATCGAGGCCCCGCAACACTGGGGCGGCGCCACCCGGATAGCGGAATCCCACCCCCTCGAAGCGGAGCCGACCACGCACCGTCGAGCGAGCCAGGGCGACGGCGACCGGAGGGTCCACGATGGTGGGCCGGGTGTCCAGCACCTCCTGGATCCGGTCGGCGGCGGTGGCCGCCTCCTGCCCGTTGGCGATGATCCAGCCCAGCGACTGCACCGGCCAGATCAGCATCAGCTGAAGGCTGACGAAGGCGACGAGCTGACCGATGGTGAGCCGTCCGCCGGCGACCGCGGCGGCACCGGCCACCAGGACCGTGCCCAGGGTCAGGTTCGGCACCAGGTCGAGCAGCGCGGAGGTGCGGGCGAGCAACCTCCCCTTGCCGATTCCGGTGTCGTGCAACGCCTCGGTGCCGGCGGCGAAGCGGGCGGCCAGTTGCGGCCCCCGCCCGTACGCCTTCATCGTGCGTAGGCCCTGCGCGGTCTCCTCGACAAGCGTGGCCACATCGCCCTGCTGGTCCTGCATTCGGCGGGACGCGACGTGGTAGTGCCGGCCGAAGCGGCGGGCGATCAGGAACAGCGGCACCGCGCTGGCGGCCACCAGCAGGCCCAAGGCGGGGTGCAACCGGATCAGCAGCACCACCACGACCAGGTAGGTGACCATGTTGAGAATGAGGAAGAACAGGCCGAAGGAGAGGAACCGGCGCAGCACCGACAGGTCGCTGGTGATCCGGGAGAGCAGTTGGCCGGACGGCCACCGGTCGTGGAAGCTGGCCGACAGCCGTTGCAGGTGGGCGTAGACGTCGGTGCGAATCGCCGCCTCCATCGCCACCGAGGACGACGACTGCACCCACCGGCGGATGAAGATCAGCAGAGCTTCGGTCAGTCCGAGCAGCAGCGCCAGCCCGGCCAGCAGGAACAGGCCGGTCAGGTCACGCCGGGCCACCGGTCCGTCGACCACCTGCTGCGCCACCAGAGGCACGGCGATGCCGGCGCCGGTGGCGGCGAGCCCGGCCAGCATCAGCCAACCGAACTCGAACGCGTGCGGACGCAGGTAGCGGCGGAGCCGCCAGAGGTTGCGCAGGGGATGTCGACGGATCTCGCCCCGGTCGGCTGGGCCGCCGCCGCTCCCCGCAGCCACTACCCGACGGTAGCCGCATCTGGCAGCAACGCCGCTGTCGGCTTGCTGTCAGCTGCGCCGCCGCCCGCCGCCCGCCGCCCGCCGCCTTCGCCGTCTGCCGCCTCCGCCGCTCTCCGTCGTCCCCGCCGTTCGCCGTACTGCCCCTTCCCCTCGCCGTTGCTCCGCTTCTTGTGGTCCTGCTCCGGCTGGGCGCCATCATTCTCCGGCTGGTTTCTGACGCTGCGTGTGCGTCACGGTTCGCCGCCCTACTACTCCTCGCCTTTGCTCTGCTTCAACCCACGCAACGGTTACCCTCCGCGTTGGATGGCAGCTTCGTGATCGATTCGCTGCCGGTGCGTCGGCGCTGCTCAGCGGCCTGTTGCGTGGAGTGAAGCAGAGCAAAGCGCGCGAGTGGGGCACCTTCGGTCGGCGGGCGACCCGCGGGCGTTGTTGCACACCGTGATGGTTACCGACTGTGCGTTACGGGCTAGCCGAGTCGTTCGTGGTCGAGGAGCCAGCGTTTCACCGGCAGCCCCCAGCGGTAGCCGCCGAGCGTGCCGTCGGTACGCAGCACCCGGTGGCAGGGAACGAAAAGCGCGGCGGCATTGCGGGCGCAGGCCGCGGCGGCGGCCCGTACCGCGGTGGGACGGCCGGCCAGCGCGGCGTACTCGGTGTAGGTGACCGCTGCGCCTGGTTTGACGTTGCGCAACACCTGCCAGGCATGTGACATGAACGCCCCGCCGGTGTGCTGCTCGACCGGAACGTCGTCGATCGCGGCCAGGTCGCCGTCGAGGTAATTGGCGACGGCTGCGGTGACTGGGCCCACTTCCGGCCGGTGTCGCAGCTCGCCGCGCAGGCTCGGGTGCACGAGCGGCAGCAGGTTCGCCGGGGCCGCGGTGAACCCCGACGCCCGTACCGCGCCGTCTGGACCAACGAGAACGGCGAACGGCCCGGCGGGGGTGTCGACGACCGTGCTGTCGATCATGCTGCTGGTGGTGTTCATACTGCTCATGCGGCTCTCCAGGGTGGGATTGATGCTGCCCTGCCCGAGCGAACCCAGGCTGGGTCGGGCGGGCGGACTCGGGCGGAGCCGGCGGCCGGGCTCACGCCGATCGCCAGAGACGGATCACGGCGTACGACCGCCAGGGGCGCCAGCGGACGGCGTACTCGTCGAGGGTCTTGGGGTTGTCGGTGAGGCCGAGGGCGGCGGCGCCCCGACGTAGCGCGAGGTCGGTGGGGAGGAACGTGTCGGGGTCGCCGAGCGCGCGCATGGCCAGGTAGCCGGCGGTCCATGCGCCGATGCCGGGAATCGCGGTCAGCCGCCGTACCGTCTCCTCCCGGTCGCCACCCGACTCCAGGTCAAGCTCACCGGCCGCGACCGCCCGCGCCACCGCCCGGATCGTCTCGCGCCGCCCCACCGGCATCCGAAACCCCGAATCCGCCACCCCGAGCACCTCCTCCGCAGTGGCGAACCCGTGCAGCGCCCCACCCCGCGACCCCTCCCGCTGATCAAGAACTTTGCGTCGACCGGAAGCGTTTTCCGAGACCAGAACTTCTTGATCAACGGTGCTGGTGTGGGCGAGGAGATGGGTGAGGGTGGTGCGGGCGGAGGCTAGGGAGACCTGCTGGGTGGCGATGGCGCGGACGGCCATCTCGAAGCCGTCCACCGCGCGGGGGACGCGTACCCCGGGCTCGGCCGCCACCATCGCGGCCAGCGCGGGGTCGGCGGCGAGCGTCTGGTCGACGGCGACCGGATCCGCGTCCAGGTCGAACAGACGCCGGCACCGGGCCACGGCGGGAGCCAGGTCGCGCACGTCGGTCAGGCGCAGTGTCGCCGCCACGTAACCGACCGTCGGGGTCAGCGTGGCCTCGCCGGGGCCGTGCGGCAACCGCAACCCCCGTCGGTACGCCCCGTCGACCACCTCGTCGACTCCGGGCAGCGTGCGACGGGCGAGGAAGTCGAGCAGCACGGCGGCGTGCAGCGGCGGCCGGTACGCCAGCCGCAGGGTGAGCGTGCCCGCACCACCGACGGCCGTGCCGTTTCCGCTACGCAACTGCGACGGCGGTGCGCCGTAGACCGCGCGTACGGTGTCGTTGAACTGCCGGACGCTGCCGAACCCGGCGGCGAACGCGATCTCGGCCAGCCCCAGCCCGGTCGTCTCGATCAGGGTCCGGGCGGTCTGCGCGCGCTGAGCCCGGGCCAGTGCCAGCGGCCCCGCGCCGAGTTCCGCCCGCAGCATCCGGTGCAGGTGCCGCTCGGTGTATCCGAGCCGGGCGGCCAGCCCCGGTACCCCGTCGCGGTCGACCACGCCGTCGGCGATCAGTCGCATCGCCCGACCCACCACGTCAGCCCGTACGTCCCATTGGGGTGAGCCCGGTGAGGCGTCCGGGCGGCAGCGACGGCAGGCGCGCAGCCCGGCCCGCTGGGCCGCCGCCGACGACGGGAAGAAACGCACGTTACGCCGCTTCGGGGTCATCGCCGGACAGGACGGCCGGCAGTAGATTCCAGTCGAGGTGACGCCGGTGTAGAACCAGCCGTCGAACCGCTGGTCACGGCTGTCGACGGCCCGGTAACACCGTTCGAAGTCCAGTTCCACGTAACCGATGATGCGCCTGCTCCCACCCACCCGGCTCGCGGAATTCGGACCACACCCTCCACCTCGCCGATCATGTACTTGTGGCACCCGGATGGGTGGGTAATGACCGGTTTGCCGTGTGCCACCACTGCATGATCGCGGCAGGGCAGCACAACCGGGGGAGGGGAACTGTCGGTTGTGGTGGGTAGCGTGCGGCCACCAACTCCAGAAGGGTGCGGCAATGGTTAGCGTGGCGGGTCGGGCGGCGTCGGGACACGAGCACCCACCACTCGACCCGGCAGTGGTCCAGCGCTTCTATCGCCGGATGCGCGCCGTAGCTCCGGCCGCGGTCGGGGCCATCGAGCGGGACCGCGCCGATGATCCGGGTCGCGCCTTCGGTGACACCGCCTGCGGCCGGCTGGTCGGCTCGCTCGACCAGGACGGGGTGCGCGCGCTCGGGATGTGGGTGCACCACTGGTGCATGCGCTTCTATGACGACGACACCCGCGCCGCGCTGCGGCTGCTCCGGGAGATCGCCGCCCGACCTGCCCTTGGGTGGACGGCCGACGAGGTCCACTGGATGCTCGGTGAGTCGCAGCACGCAGCGCCCGCCGCCAACGCCCGTTTCACGCTGCCGCTGGCCGCCGCGGCCGGGCTCGCCCCCGGTGCCCTGCGGATCGACCTGCTGGTGCCGCGCCAAGCGGCACCGCAGCACGACCGGTGACGCCAGCCTGGCCCGCCACACGCTGACGGCGGGTCGGGCCTACCTGCCGACGGCCGAGCGGTACCGGCGTAAGCTGGCTCGTCGTGAGTCTCACCATCGGCATCGTCGGCCTGCCCAACGTCGGCAAGAGCACCCTGTTCAACGCGTTGACCAAGAACGACGTGCTCGCCGCGAACTACCCGTTCGCGACCATCGAGCCCAACGTCGGTGTGGTCGGGCTGCCGGACGAGCGGCTGCACAAGCTCGCCGAGATCTTCAGCTCGCAGAAGGTGATCCCCGCCCCGGTGTCGTTCGTCGACATCGCCGGCCTGGTGCGCGGCGCCTCGAAGGGTCAGGGGCGGGGCAACGCGTTCCTGGCCAACATCCGGGACGCCGCGGCGATCTGTCAGGTGGTGCGGGCATTCTCCGACCCGAACGTGGTGCACGTCGACGGCAAGGTCTCACCGGCCGACGACATCGAGACGATCAACACCGAGCTGATCCTGGCCGACCTTCAGACGCTGGAGAAGGCGCTGCCCCGGCTGGAGAAGGAGGCCAAGCTCCGCAAGGACCGGGCCGCCGCGGTGGAGGCCGCGCGTCGGGCCGTCGATGTTCTGGATGGCGGCACCACCCTCTACGCGGGTGCGGCGGCGGCCAACATCGAGCTGGAGCATCTGCGTGAGCTGCACCTGCTCACCACCAAGCCGTTCCTCTACGTCTTCAACGTCGATGAGGCCGAGCTGAACAATGCCGAGTTCCTCGACGAACTTCGGGCGCTGGTTGCTCCCGCCGAGGCCGTCTTCATGGACGCCAAGATCGAGTCCGAGCTGGTGGACCTGCCCGAGGAGGAGGCCAGGGAGCTGCTGGAGTCGATCGGGCAGGCTGAGCCGGGGCTGGACCAACTCGTCCGGGTGGGGTTCCGCACGCTCGGCCTTCAGACGTACCTCACCGCCGGCCCCAAGGAGGCGCGGGCCTGGACCGTGCCGATCGGCGCGACCGCACCGGAGGCCGCCGGGGTGATCCACTCCGACTTCCAGCGCGGCTTCATCAAGGCCGAGGTGGTCTCCTACGCCGACCTGGTCGGGGCCGGTTCGATGGCGGCGGCGAAGGCGGCGGGCAAGGTCCGCATCGAGGGCAAGGAGTACGTCATGCAGGACGGCGACGTCGTCGAGTTCCGCTTCAACGTGTAGGCGTTTGTCGATGGCGAGGCTCGTCGAACGGCACTCCCTGAATCGACCGGTTGTGTTCTGCGCGGAGTAACTCGGATCGTGTAGCGTGACGCGGTCATCGACGGATATCCACGGGGGTTCCCTTGACCACGCCTCGTTCTGCCCTGTGCGCTGTCAGCGCCGCACTCCTCGCGGCCGGTCTCGCCGCCGCGCCCGCCGCTGCTGCTCCGGCCCCGCAGGCGTCCGACTCGGCGAAGCTCGCGGCCGGCACCGAGCAGCGTCCGCCGACCGACGGCCGCCGAGGCTATCTGGTTGGTCAGGGCGAGGACGTGCCCGCCCTGATCGGCGTCACCAACAAGGGAGATGCACCGGTCGACGGCCTGGTCGTCCACATCCGGATCCTCAACGACCTGGACTTCACGAAGACGTACGAGAACTGCTGGTACGCGGTCGACAGCAACCAGGAGTCGGCCTGGTGCGAGTTCGACGTCGAGCTTGCCCCGGGCGCGAGCCTGGCGGCGCTGGGTGCCGGCATCTCCACCAAGCCGGACGCCCGTCCGGAGAACATCTCGTCGATCATCCACTTCTGGCGCAGCACGGAGTACGTCGAACGGCTCGGCGGCATCCAGAAGCTGGCCGACGACTCAGGGGGACAGGGCACCAGTGCGGTCCGGGGCACCGGTGGCCCCTTGACCCTGGCCTCCCCGTCGGCACCGCTGGTGGGTCTGGAGCCGCCGAACCCGCTCGGCTTCGTCGGCGTCGTTCTCGAGACCACCCCGACGCCGACCCCGACCGCCGCGCCCACCGCGACCCCGACGGCCGCGCCCACGGATACGCCGACGGACGCACCTCCTGCCAGCCCCGGCGAGGACGACGGTCAGGGTGGCGGGTTGCCGGTGACCGGCACCCAGACCGGGATGGTGGCCGCCGTAGGCGGACTTCTCCTGCTCCTCGGCGGTGCCGCCTACCTGATCGCCCGTCGCCGCCGTACCCGCTTCGTGGCGTAGGTCCGCCCCCTCGCCCCTCCGAGACGCTCGGATCCGGGCCACCTGCGACCCTCGTGCCGTGCTGTTCCGGGGCGTGACGGACCTGCCGGCGGGCCGGTGCCGGCCAGCGGGCCGGTGTCAGCTGGCGCGCAGGGCGTCGTCGATGCCGGTCTCCCGGTTGCCGAGATGCACCGGGTCGCGGCGGGAGAGCACGTCCAGCGCGGCCTTGAGGCCAGCTCCGTACTCGCGCACGGAGCTGATCCGCCAGGTGCGGTGGCTCAGCTCCCGCGCGGTTTCGTCGCCGACGCCGTTGGCGTCGATGCCGAGGTGGCGGCAGACCGTGACGGCGCGGGCCAGGTGGAACTGCTGGGTCACCACCGTCGCCCGCTCCACCCCGAAGATCCGCTTCGCCCGGGCACACGAGTCGTACGTGTCGAAGCCGGCGTGATCGAGCACCACCTTGTCGGCCGGCACGCCCTGCTCTACAAGCCAGCGCTGCATCGCCTCAGGCTCGTTGTACTCGTGGCGCATGTTGTCGCCGGAGACCAGGATCGCCTGCACCTTGCCGGTGGCGTACAGCTCGCGGGCGATCTCCAGGCGGGCGGCGAGGAACGGTGCCGGAGTGCCGTCGGGTCGGACCCGGGTGCCCAGCACCAGGGCGACCGGTGCGTCGGGCACCGTCGCTGCCGGATAGGTGCGCCCTTCGGCGCCGGAGCGGATCCAGCTCGCGCTCGCCCACACACCGCCCGTCAGCAGTACGACACCGAGCACCCCGGCCAGCACCGCTCGGCGCAGCCACCGCCCACGGCCGCGGTCCCGGACCTGTCGAAGTCTGGCCGTCAGCGACGCACGGATCGCCATGCAGGCCAGTATCCCAGCCCGATGCGAGCCGATCAGCGAGCCGGTGGTGCGGGCAGGCGGTGGTGGTGCGGGCGGTGGTGGTGCGGGCGCGGCGGGCGGAGGCCGTCGTGCCCGCACCACGGTCACCTGAGCCGGTACACGGAGATGTGCGAGGTGCTGTCCGGGCCGAAGGGCGACCGGTCCCAGTTGGCGTACCGCTCGGCGAGCCGGAGACCGGCCTGCTCCGCCAGCTCGTCGATCTGCTCGGGCCACAGGTAACGCATCGCGAACGGATGCAGGTGCACCCCGGCGGAGTGGAACGTGATGGTCTGCCGGAGGAACGTCTGCGCCTCCCGGTCGTACTTGTGCAGGCGGATGGTGGCCGACTCCTCGGTCACCTCCCGAATCTGGACCTGTTCGTCCCGGTCGAAGTCCGTGGGGTCGGGCACGAACGTCTCGATGACGAACGCGCCGCCGGGGGCGAGCACCCGAGCGACGTTGCGGAAGCAGTCCGCCTGCCGCCGCGCGCGCACCAGGTTGAACAGGGTGTTGAAGACCAGATATGCCATGGCGTACGGGCCGGTCACCGGCACGTCCGCCATGTCGCCGATGGCCACGGGGATGTCGCCGCCACCCGGCTTGGCCCGCAACTTCGCGACCATTTCCGGTGACGCCTCGACCCCCTCCACGGTGATCCCACGCTCGGCCAGGGGAAGGGCGACCCGACCGGTGCCGATGGCCAGTTCCAGCGCCGGGCCGTCGCCGGCCAACTCGGCGAGGAACTCCACCGCCGGTGCCGGGTCGGGCAGGCCGCCCGGCAGGTCGTAGGTGTCGGCCCAGAGCCGGCCGAAGTGTCCCGGATCGTCGAAGACCGACATCAGCGGCCTCCGTCGTTGCTACCGGCGCCGCACGGCGCCTTGTCCGATGATTCCCACGTACGCACGAAGCCTCGATTCGATGGGGTTGACGGTGCCTACTCGCTGCATGGGCGTCGTGGTGTGCCTCATGTCGTCGCTCCCTTCGTTCGGCTCGTTCGGCTCGTTCGTGAGTCAACGGCCTCGATGGCTGTGCGGCAACCGAAATTCACCGGGATGCGCAGGACGCGCTGGGGTGCTGCGTGGCCCCGGGGAGTTGATCAGCTGATGTAGTGCAGGATCACGTTGTGCACGTGGTGGCTCTTCTGGTCGCCTCGGAACTCCACCTCGTAGGTGTGCGTACCGACGTGGATGGCGATCGCGCCAGTGGAGAAGAACGAACCGCCCCACGACTTGTTGCTGACCACGCTCACGCTGGTGATCTTCGAGTACGGGATGCTGGTGATCGCGTACTTCTTGCCGACGAACGAACGGTCCTGGATGATGACGCGCCGGTCGGTCAGCCCGATGAACCCGGTGCCGGTGCCGACGGCGTCGTAGACGGCGATGATCTGTTCACCGTCGAGCAGGCCGCTCTGGATCTGCTGGAACTGTTCCTTGCGGTCATAGGTCGCGTTGGCCATGTCGCCCACGGTAGGCAGCATCCGCCAGTGGACGCACCGTCAGCTCTCGGTGACCGCGCGGTAGGCATCCTCGATGCGGGCGGCCAGCAGGACCTCGCCCTCGGAGAGGGGCTCATTGCCGTGCCCGACCCGGATCTGGGTGTGATGGGAACGCCTACTGATTTCCGGGCGCAGGTGCAGCGCGTCGGCGACCACCTTCACCCGCTCGGTGAGCGCCGCGTGTTGGGTGTCGTCGATGACGAGAGTGCGCCGGATCTGCTCACCCTCACGTGTCCAACCGGACAGTAGGGTGAGGGCGTCGCTGAGGTAGTCGTGCTTCGTCCGACCGCCAAACAGCGCACGCATCACCGCTCCTCCCAGGCTTCGTTGCCGGCTTGTGGCCAAATCGTCGCCGCCCCGTGTCTTTGTCGGTGCCTCTAGTCTTACGTCGCACGGAGGGTGTGTCCACGCCCACACTTCCGGGTATTCCTGGCCTGACGGACGACCAAGCTACCCAAACCGCCGATTGATCTGGCACCCTGGACGCCCGTGCGGACCGAACGGGCGAACGGCGGCGGACAAGCCGTACGGCGCGATCCGAAGGTGATCGTCGGCGCGGCCATCATCAGGGACGGGCGGGTGCTCGCCTGCGCCAGATCCGCCCCGCCCGAGGTGGCGGGCATGTGGGAGTTCCCCGGCGGCAAGGTCGAGCCAGGGGAGAGTGAGACGGCAGCGCTGGCCCGTGAGTGCGTCGAGGAACTGGCCGTACGCGTGGAGATCGGTGAGCGGGTCGGCCGCAACGTCCGGATGGCGCACGGCCGCTCGGTCCTCAAGGTGTACGCGGCCCGCCTCCTGCACGGCGACCAGCCGCAGGCACTCGAACACTCCGCCCTCCGCTGGCTCTCCGCCACCGAACTGGACACGGTCACCTGGCTCCCCGCCGACGCCCCCATAGTCGCCGCCCTCCGCCCCCTCCTCTCCCTCCCCTGACCCCCACCCACCCCCGCCCACCCCCTCCACCCCCGCCCACCCCACCCACCCCCGCCCACCCCGCCCACCGCGTTGATCATGAGGTTGGCGGCAGTATCCGATCTCCACGATGCCGCTAACCTCATGATCAACGGCGCTGGGGCGTGGCGAGGGCTTGGCGGACGGCCCAGGGGATGTAGGCCGGGTCGAGGGTGTCCTGCCAGGTGAAGCGGAGGATCTTCCAGCCGGCGTTGGCGAGGCGGTTCTGGCGGCGGCGATCGGCGAAGATCGCGTCCGGAGTGTCGTGCGGGCCTTGACCGTCGGCCTCCGCGATCACCTTGGGGGCGCGCCAGCCGAGGTCGCCGACGCCGAGCAGGTATCCGTCGTCGTCGCGTACATCCAGTTGCAGCGCGTCGGGTGGCACCCGGCCGTCGACACAGCGCAGCCTGGCGCGGGTCTCCAGCGGGGACTGGGCCCGCCCGTCGGCCTCCGCAAGGTATCCGCGGGCCGCGACCGCGCCCCGTCGGCGCCTGATCCGGTGTGCGATCGACCCCAGGTCGTCGTCGACCAGCAGTCCTCGGTTCAGCGCCGAGTCCAGCACCGACACTGCCGGGTACCGCCCCACCCGCAGGATGACGTCGCCGACCGTGGTGATGGCATCGGTGGCCAGCAACCCACCCAGGCTGACCAGGGACGTTGCCGGGTGCTCCAGTTGGTGCAGCACGACGTTAGGTTGCCCGATCCGCGCCCGCTTGGCGGCTGCTCCCGGCAGGCCGATGTGAATCTCGTCGGACCTCGGCAGGCCGGCTATGCCGAGGAGTTCAGCGGCGCTTCCGTGGACCGCATGGGCGGCTGGCCCCAGTGAGAGCAGTGCGGCGCGGACGAGTTGGCGCCGGGACGGCTCCACCGCCCAGGCCGGCTGCGGGAGATAGACGGCCCGGGCCAGCGACTGCCACCGCCCGAAGGCGACAAGGTTGTCGACCTCATGCCGTGTGTAACCATGATCCAGTGCCTGCCCACGGCACACCAGCCCGTCCTGCCCCGCCGCAACCCGCCAAATTCCCCGCCCCCGTCTATCCACCCCCCGAGCCTGCCGACCCGCCCACGCCTACCGCAGCCCCTGTGGATAACCGTTGTTGATCATGAGGTTAGCGGCATCGTGGAGATCGAATACTGCCGCTAACCTCATGATCAACGCGGGAAGTGCGGGTGGGGTGGGGTGCGGGTGGGTGGGGTGGGGTTAGTGGTTGGGGTTGGGGTTGTCTTGGTCGGGGTGGGCGAAGTTGAGGTGCTCGGGGGGGAGCGGGAAGGTGACGTCGTCGCCGAAGGGGGAGGGGGCGGCGGCGCGGTCGAAGGTGAGCTCCGTCAGCGGGAGCTTGCCGCTGGCGTCGACCGCCGGGGCGGTCGGGTGGGGCACCTCGCGGTGCCAGTTGACGCCCTGCTGAGCCTGCACCTCGGCCTGGGCGTCGTGGGAGCCGCCGGCGTGTGAGTGCACACCGCCGCCCGCGGCGCTGGAGCGCACCGCGCCCGGGGAGTGTCCGCTGGTCACGCTGGTCTGAGGCACCTGACCCCTCCGGAAGATCTTGCTACCGAGCCACACAAGTGGATCGTACCTGCGGTCGACGACCCGTTCCTTCATGGGGATGATCCCGTTGTCGGTGATCTTGATGTGCTCGGGGCAGACCTCGGTGCAGCACTTGGTGATGTTGCAGAAGCCGAGGCCCTGTTCGGTCTGCGCGTAGTCCTTGCGGTCGGTCCGGTCGTCCAGCGGGTGCATGTCCAGTTCCGCGGCCCGGATGAAGTACCGGGGTCCGGAGAACGCCTGCTTGTTCTCGTCGTGGTCCCGGATCACGTGGCAGACGGTCTGGCACAGGAAGCACTCGATGCACTTGCGGAACTCCTGCGAGCGCTCCACGTCGACCTGCTGCATCCGGTAGTCGCCGGGGGCCAGGTCGGCCGGCGGAGCGAAGGCGGGTGTCTCCCGCGCCTTCTCGTAGTTGAACGACACGTCGGTGACCAGGTCCCGGATGACCGGGAACGTCCGCAACGGGGTCACCGTGATCGTCTCGTTCTCCTCGAACGTCGACATCCGGGTCATGCAGCCGAGCTTGGGCATCCCGTTGATTTCCATCGAGCAGGAGCCGCACTTGCCGGCCTTGCAGTTCCACCGGCAGGCCAGGTCGGGCGCGTCGGTGGCCTGCAACCGGTGGATCACGTCGAGGACCACCTCACCCTCGTTGGCCTCGACCGTGTAGTCCTGCAGGTCGCCACCGTCGGCGTCACCCCGCCAGATCCGGAACTGGCGCTTCGTCCCCATCAGCGGTTCTCCTTATCGGCGTCAGCGTCGCTGGCCGCGTCAGCGGCAGCGGCATCGGCGGCGACGAGGGCGTCGAATTCCGTGAGTTCCTCGTCGGTGAGGTATTTGGCCAACTCGGCGCGGTCGAACAGGCCGATCAACTCGGAGCGCATCTTCGGCAGCGGCTTGCGCTCCAGCCGGACGGTGTCGCCGGCCAGCGAGCACACCAGGTTGACCCGTCGCCACTGCGGATCCATGGTGGGGAAGTCCTCGCGGGTGTGGCCGCCGCGTGACTCCCGACGCTCCAGCGCCGCCTTCGCGGTGCACTCGGAGACGACAAGCATGTTGCGCAGGTCCAGCGCGAGATGCCAGCCCGGGTTGTACCGCCGGCCGCCGGAGGCGCTGACCTTCGCCACCCGCTCGCGCAGCTCCGCCAGGCGGCGCAGTGCGTCCTCCAGCTCGGCCTCCCGCCGGATGATGCCGACCAGATCCCCCATCACCGCTTGGAGGTCCTGCTGGAGGGTGTACGGGTTCTCGCCGGTATCCCGCTGCAACGGCGCCAGGGCCGTCTCCACCGCCGTCTCCACCGCTGTCACCCCCACCCGGGGCCGGCCGGTGAGCTGGTCGACGTAGGTGGCCGCGTGCCCGCCCGCCCGCTTGCCGAAGACCAGCAGGTCGGACAGGGAGTTGCCGCCCAGCCGGTTGGAGCCGTGCATGCCGCCGGAGACCTCACCGGCGGCGAAGAGCCCGCGTACCGAGCCGTACGCGGCGCCGCTGTCCGGGTCGACCTCCACGCCGCCCATCACGTAGTGACAGGTCGGGCCGACCTCCATCGGCTCCTTGGTGATGTCGACGTCGGCCAGCCCCTTGAACTGGTGGTGCATCGACGGCAGGCGACGGCGGATCTCCTCGGCCGGCAGCCGGGAGGCGATGTCCAGGTAGACACCGCCGGCAGGCGTACCCCGACCGGCCTTGACCTCGCTGTTGATCGCTCGGGCGACCTCGTCGCGGGGCAGCAGCTCCGGCGGGCGCCGGTTGTTGTCCGGGTCGTCGTACCAGCGGTCCGCCTCCTCAGGCGTCTCCGCGTACTGCTTGCGGAAGACGTCGGGGACGTAGTCGAACATGAACCGCTTGCCCTCGGAGTTCTTCAGGATGCCACCGTCACCGCGTACCGACTCGGTGACCAGGATGCCCTTGACCGACGGCGGCCAGACCATGCCGGTCGGGTGGAACTGGAGGAACTCCATGTTGATCAGAGTGGCTCCGGCGCGCAGCGCCAGCGCGTGACCGTCCCCGGTGTACTCCCAGGAGTTCGAGGTGACCTTGTAGGACCGGCCGACGCCGCCGGTGGCGAGCACCACTGCGGGCGCCTCGAAGAGGACGAACTCGCCGGACTCCCGGTAGTAGCCGAAGGCACCGGCGACCCGGTCCCCGTCGAGCAGCAGCTCGGTGATGGTGGTCTCGGAGAAGACCTTGATCCGAGCGTCGTACGAGCCGTGCTCGCGCTTGTCCTCCTGCTGCAACGAGACGATCTTCTGCTGGAGGGTGCGGATCAGCTCCAGGCCCGTCCGGTCGCCGACGTGGGCCAGTCGGGGGTACTCGTGGCCGCCGAAGTTGCGCTGCGAGATCTTGCCGTCCTTGGTGCGGTCGAACAGCGCACCGTACGTCTCCAGCTCCCAGATCCGCTGCGGCGACTCCTTGGCGTGCAGTTCCGCCATCCGGAAGTTGTTGAGGAACTTGCCGCCGCGCATGGTGTCCCGGAAGTGCACCTGCCAGCTGTCCCGGCTGTTCACGTTCCCCATGGCCGCGGCGGCACCGCCCTCGGCCATCACCGTGTGCGCCTTGCCGAACAGCGACTTCGAGATGATGGCGGTCTTCTTGCCGGCCAGCCGGGCCTCGATCGCCGCGCGCAGGCCGGCGCCGCCGGCGCCGATCACGACGACGTCGTAGTGGTGTCGTTCGATGCGAGTGGTAGTGGTCGTCATGTCAGGGGCCCTCAGTTGATGAACCGCAGGTCGGAGATCCACTCGGCGGAGACGGCCATGACGTAGAAGTCGGTCAGGGCCAGCGTGCCGAGCGTGATCCAGGCGAGCTGCATGTGCCGGACGTTGAGCCAGGAGATGTAGCCCCAGGCCCGGTAGCGGACGGGATGCTTGGAGAAGTGCTTGAGCCGCCCGCCGATGATGTGCCGGCAGGAGTGGCAGGAGATCGTGTACGCCCAGAGCATGACCACGTTGCCGAGCAGGATCAGGTTACCCAGCCCGAAGCCGAAGCCCTCGGGGCTGTGGAAGGCCAGGATCGCGTCCCAGGTGTTGATCAGCGAGATGATCGCGGCGAAGTAGAAGAAGTACCGGTGCGAGTTCTGCACGATCAGCGGGAACCGGGTCTCGCCACCGTAGGAGGCGTGACCGTCGGGCACCGCGCAGGCCGGCGGCGACAGCCAGAACGACCGGTAGTACGCCTTGCGGTAGTAGTAGCAGGTGAGCCGGAACAGCAGCAGGAACGGCAGGGTGAACGCGGCGTCCGGGATGATCCACCAGCCGGGCAGGTACTGCCCGAAGTGGGAGGCCTCCGGCAGGCACCGGTCGGTCACGCACGGGGAGTAGAACGGGGTCAGGTAGTGGTAGTCCTCGACCCAGTACCACTTGTGCATGAAGACCCGGACCGTCGCGTACGCTACCCACGCACTGAGCCCGATGACCGTGATCAGCGGGGCAAACCACCAACGGTCCGTCCGCAACGTCTTCGCCGCGATGGCGGCGCGTGCGCGCACACCCCGCGGTTTCGTTGCCGATGATGTCATTCGCGTCGTCTCCCTGACGGGGCCCTGTCACGGGCGGCGGAACACTTCCGGGCGGCATGCGGACCGGGCGAACCCGCGCCCGCCTGCCGCGTCATGCGCACACCAACGACCGCACCGGCGTACCGGAGCAGCTAAGTGACACACGTTACGCCGATCTAGGCGGGCCGTCCGCGCAAGGCAGTGTCCCGTGTGTCCCGCTCTTTGGAAAGCCTCTCTCCATGATCAATATTCGGGTGTCCGGAAAAGATCGACCAACGGTCAACCGGATGCCCCGCCGGTGAAGTTCCACGAGGCCAGCCGCAGCGACGGCGCCTCCCACCAGCCACCGTCCGCGCGGTCCGGCAGGCGTACCGCGCGCCGACCCAGCTCCAGTACCGCACCGGGCGCGAGCGCCCGGGGATACGACTCGGTGAAGCGCAGGTCGCGGACCGCACGGGTGACCCGACCGTCCTCGACCAGCCACAGTCCGTTGCGGGTCAGGCCGGTGACGACCAGACTCAACGGATCCAGGACCCGGGTGTACCAGAGGTCGCTGACCAGCAGGCCACGCTCCATCCGGGAGACCAGGGCGGCGGTGTCCGGATCGCCGATCGCACCGCCTGTCGCCGAGCCGTTCCCGTCGGGAGCACCCGCGCCGCCAGTGGCCGTCGGGCCTGCACCGGCGACCCCTTGATCCCCAGCCGAGAAGGCAGCCGTCGGGCCGGCAGCGCCGACCGTGCCGACCGTGCCGACAGCGCCGACCGTGCCGGCAGGAGCGAGACGCAGGTTGCGGGGGATCGGGCCGAAGGTGGCGCTACCGGCCCAGGCGTGCCCGGTCGAGGTGACACCCAGCTCTGCGGCGCTGCGCCGGTCGTGGACCACGGCGCTGGTGGTGCCGGCGTCCACCAGGGTCAGCGCCCGGCTCGGCGTACCCTCCAGGTCGAACGGGAGCCCCGAGGCCGCGAGCGGATCGTCGACCAGGGTCACCGCCCGATCGAACTGGGCTGCACCGGGGACGGCGAACGACTGACGTTCGGCGTACCGCCGACCGTTGAAGCCGTACCAGGCCAGGTTCTCCAGCAGGTCCGCGACGGCTGCCGGCTCCAACACCACCGGATAGCGTCCGGGTGGCAGCTCGGCCGGGTGAGCCGCCGCCCGCGCCTTCGCGGCGGCTCGCCGCCCCAGGCCGGCGCCGTCGAGGTCGACGACCCGGTCGACGTGCTGTCGGGCCGTGCCGTCCGCGCCGTCGGCCCGGGCGATCCCGTCCATCGCCGCCTCGGCCGCCCGCCCCTGCGCGGAGTGGCCGGCCGAGTTGGCGAACGCCGCCACGCGGTAACCCGTGCGGCAGTAGCCTGCGGTCGCCAACCCACCGGCCGCGTCGACGAACGCCCGGACCAGGGCGGCCCGTTGATCCGGCCCGGCGTGGGCCGTGGCCAGATCCCACTCCGGTGAGGGCGCCACCGGTGCCGCGGGTGCGAGCCCCGGCCAGGCCGGATCCGGTGGAGTGAACCGGGCCGCCGTCAGCGCCCGCTCCACCAACGCGCGCAACCCGTCGGCGGTGACCGCGGTCCCGCTGCCGGCGGCGGTACGCCCGGCCAGGTGGACCCGCAGCCGGACGTCCACGGAGGACGCGGCCACGTTCTGGTGGATCGCCGAGTTGGCGAACCTGGTCAACGCCGACTCGGCCCGGGTCACCGTCACCTCCGCCTGCGCGGCCGGCCCGGCCAGCCGGGTGACCAGATCCACCACGCGGCCGGCGATGTCCAACTCGTTGTCACCGGCCCGCACCGGGGCGTCACTCACGCCGCCTCCCGTTGGTCTTCGACGGCGTCCGGCGCCACCACGGCGCATCGATGGGTGGTCTGCTGGCGTTCGGTCACGCGCGTACCCCCACCCGGACGTTGCGGAAGCGGGCCGGTGCCGACGGGTGCCCGGTGTGCCCGATCTGGCCGGGCTGGCCCTTGCCGCAGTTCGGGGTACCCCAGGGGACCGTCTCCGAGGAGAGCATGTCCATCGAACGCCAGAACAGCGGGCCGATGCCGGTGTACGTCGGGTTGCGCAGCATCCGTCCGCGCCGGCCGTTGCGGATCTCCCAGCCGATCTCGCAGCCGAACTGGAAGTTCAGCCGCTTGTCGTCGATGGACCAGGACCGGTTGACGTCCATCAGCACCCCCTCGTCGGTGGCGGCGACGATCTCCTCCAGGGTGTGCGGGCCGGGTTCCAGGCCCACGTTCGTCATCCGCACCATCGGCAGCCGCGCCCACCCGTCGGCGCGTACGCTGCCGCCGTGGTCGAGGCCCGCGACCGCGGCCGAGTCCCGGCCCGCCAGCACGCCCACCCAGCGGCCGTCCCGCACCGCGTCGCGCTTGACCGCGGGTGAGCCCTCGTCGTCGTAGCCGAAGCTGCCCAGCGCGCCGGGAATGGTCGGGTCGATGGTGATGGTCATCAGCTCGGAGCCGTAGCGCAGCGAGCCGAGCTGTGCGAGATCCAACCACGAGGTGCCGGCGAAGGCGGCCTCCCAGCCGAGAATGCGGTCCAGCTCGATGGCGTGTCCGACCGACTCGTGAATCTGCAGGGCCAACTGCTCGCCACCGAGGATCAGGTCGGTCTCGCCGACGGGGCAGAGCGGTGCGGTCACCAGCGCCCGCGACTCCTCGGCGATCCGTGCCGCGTGCGCGGTCAGCTCCAGCGAGTCGACAAGTTCCCAGCCGGTGGTGCCGTACTGGCCGCGGTAGCTCGGCCAGGACCGGCGTTGGGTCTCATCGGCACCGACGGAGGTGGCCGAGATGCCACCGCCGCACTCGCGGATGCGCTGGTCGATGCGATGCCCCTCGCTGGAAACGAACCACTTCGCGGTGTCCCAGATCTGGTAGAGCCCCTCGGCGAGGTCGGCGCCGTGCTCGGTCATGGTGCGGGTGGCCGCCACCAGCAGGTCACCCTTGACGGCGAGGGAGACGCCGAGCGGATCCACCTCGCAGGGTGAGGACCAGCTCGCCGTGGTCGGGGTGACCGCGACCAGGTCGACGGGCGGGCCGGAGACCAGCGCACTGGCCGCCGCGGTCCGCGCGGCCCGATGGCCGGCGTCGCGGGCGGCCGGCTCGGACAGCTCCGGTACGGCGTGGAAGCCCCAGCTCGAACCGACAAGTGCGCGTACACCCAGGCCGACGCTCTCGTCCTGGGCCAGCGACTCGACATCGCCGTTACGGGCGGTCATCGACTCGTAGCGCCGGTGCATCACCCGAACGTCGGCGTAGCGGGCACCAGCATCCAGCGCCGCCTGCACCGCCGCCTCGGCCACCTCGAACTCACTCATGGCGACGCCTCACCGTGCGCGTTCACGAGGCAGGTTGGCGCGGTGTCCTTGATGCGGTCGCTCATGGCCCGACCCTAGGCGACCCGACCGACAGCCGTCAGGGAAGCAGGTCCTCGGGCCGGATGGTCGCTTTGACCGGTTCGGTGAGCACCAGAACCTGGCCCGGCTCGGTCGCGCTCTCTACGACGTAGTGCCTGCCGCGTTTGCGATAGAGGTGGAGGGCACCGCTCGCCTGCTCGATGAGCAGGTACCACTCGATGCCCGCGGCGGCGTAGTAGTGCATCTTCAGCACCTTGTCAGTGGCCGCGTTGCTCGGCGAGATGATCTCGCAGACGAGATGGACGTCAACGGCCTCCACGTTGGGGGCGTCGAAATCGATCGGGCCGGTGATGACCAGGTCGGGGATGGGGATGCGGCCGGGTCGAAGCCGGACGTTCACCCCCTCCAAAACGTGCAGTCCGGCCTCTCTGGCCGGACCACGCAGAGTCGCGTGCAGCTCACCGGAGATGTTCTGGTGGCGTGGGGTGGGGGCTGGGGTCACGTGCAGGCTCCCGTCGAAGAGTTCGACGCGCTGAGAGGTCTCGCCAAGGGCGAGGTACTCCTCCTCGGTCCACGGGCCCTCGTGGTCGAACACCGCCACGGTCATGGTCACCTCCGCTCGTCTCGCCGGGATCCTGCCTGCCGGGCTGCCCCCATCGTCGCACCTTCCGTGCGACCGGCGCGGCAGGCGGCGGTCACCGGCGGTGGTGCGGCGGGGACGGTTCGTGGGATCCTTTCGGGACGACGGGGGTGGTAGCTAATTTTCGGCTGCATGAAGCGGTTGTAGTTTCCCTTCGTCGTGGGCGGAGGGAGGCGATCGTGGACCCCTACCTGCGGGTGACCGACCTGCGGGTCGACTTCACCACCATCGACGGCGTGGTGCGGGCGGTCGACGGGGTCTCGTTCACCGTCGAGCGTGGCCGCAGCCTGGGTGTGGTCGGCGAGTCCGGTGCGGGCAAGAGCACCCTCGCGCTGGCCCTCCTCGGCCTGCACGATCCGCGTCGGGCCACCGTCGCCGGTGAGATCACCGTCGCTGGGCAAGGGTTGGTCGGTCGGCCGGAGGCGGAGATACGCCGGCTGCGTGGCCGGGACGTGGCGATGATCTTCCAGGATCCGCTCTCGGCGCTGCACCCGTACCACCCGGTCGGCCGGCAGATCGCCGAGGCGTACCGGGTGCACCACCGACGGGCCGGACGCGCCGAGACGCGTCGGCGGGTGGTCGAGATGATGGATCGGGTCGGCATCTCGCAGCCGGACCGGCGGTACGACCAGTACCCGCACGAGTTCTCCGGCGGCCTGCGCCAGCGGGCGATGATCGCCATGGCGCTGGTGAACGATCCCGCCCTGCTGATCGCCGACGAGCCGACCGCCGCGCTGGACGTCACCGTGCGGGCGCAGATCCTGGACCTGCTTACCGACGTGCAGGCCGAGTTCGGCACCGCGATCGTCCTGATCACGCATGACCTCGGCGTGGTCGGCCAGGTCGCCGACGAGGTGCTGGTGATGTACGCCGGCCGGGTGATGGAGCAGGGCCAGGTCGAGCAGGTGCTGCGGACGCCACAGCATCCGTACACCTGGGGGCTGCTCGCCAGCGTGCCGTCGTTGCGGGGTGACCCCGAGGCGGACCTCAGGCCGATACCGGGGATTCCGCCGAGCCTGCTCGACCTGCCAGCCGGTTGTGTCTTCCAGCCGCGTTGCCGGCACACCGAACCCGTCGGCCACCGGTGCCGCACCAAGCCACCCGAGCTGCGCGCCGCCGGGACGGGCGGGCACCGGCTGGCGTGCCACCTCCCGACCGGGGAACGCATCCGACGCCAGGCCGAGGAGACCGCCCGGGTGGGGGTGGCCCGGTGACGGACGGGATGGTCGACGAACCCGGGCCGCTGCTGCGCGTCCGTGGCCTGACCAAGCACTTTCCGGTCCGGGGCCGACGTCGGTGCGGCCCGGTACGGGCCGTGGACGGGCTGGACTTCGAGGTGCAGGCGGGCGAGACGCTCGGTCTGGTGGGCGAGTCCGGCTGCGGCAAGAGCACCACGGGTCGGCTGCTGGTGCGGCTGCTGGACCCGACCGGCGGCAGCATCGAGTTCGCCGGCCGCGACCTCACCCGTGCCGGGCGGCGGCAGTTGCGCCCACTACGTGCCCAACTCCAGATCATCTTCCAGGACCCGTACGCCTCGCTGAACCCCCGGCACCCGGTCGGCCAGATCATCGCCACGCCGTTGCGGGTCAACCGGATCAACCCGCCGGGCGGGACGAAGGCCCGCGTCCGGGACCTGATGGAACTGGTCGGCCTGAACCCCGACCACGACAACCGCTATCCGCACGAGTTCTCCGGTGGCCAGTGCCAGCGGGTCGGCATCGCCAGGGCGTTGGCGACCGGACCCCGGTTGGTGGTGGCCGACGAACCGGTCTCGGCGCTGGACGTCTCGATCCAGGCCCAGGTGGTCAACCTGCTCCGGCGGCTGCACCGCGACCTGGGGCTGGCCTTCGTCCTGATCTCCCACGACCTTGCCGTGGTACGGCACCTCTGCCAGCGGGTCGCGGTCATGTACCTCGGTCGGATCGTCGAGATCGGCGATCGGGACGACATCTACGAACGGCCGCAGCATCCGTACACTCGGGCCCTGCTGTCGGCGGTGCCGCAGGTCGGCCAGCTCGGCCCGGCCCGGTGGCCCGGGCTCACCGGGGACGGGACCACTCCGCTCGACCCGCCCTCGGGCTGCCGGTTCCGTACCCGCTGCCCGAAGGCGCGCGAGCGGTGCGCCGTCGAGGAACCGGCCCTGACGCGGCGCGACGGCGGCGGCCAGGCCACCGCCTGCCACTTCCCCGACTCGGGTCCACTGCGTCCGGAGCGGGTGCGAGCCGCGGCATGAGTCTTTCACCGGTGGACGGTACGGTGCGGGCCCCGATCGAGCCGGGCGGCGCGGCCGGTGGGTCCCGTGCTCGCCGGACCGCCGGGCGTTCGCCCGGGCAACTGGTCTGGCTGCGGCTGCGTGCCGATCGAACCGCGTTGGTCAGTGGGGCGACGCTGGTGCTGTTCCTGCTGGTGGCGCTGGCCGCGCCGCTGATCGAGCTGGCGTACGGGATCGGTCCGCAGGACCAGTTCCAGGGCAAGCTGGACGGGTTCGGCCTGCCACTGGGGCACGCCGGTGGCGTCTCCGGGGAGCACTTCTTCGGGCTGGAGCCGGGGCTGGGCCGGGACGTTTTCATCCGGCTGGTCTACGGCCTGCGGACGTCGCTTCTCGTCGCCGTCACGGCGGCGGTGCTCACCGCGGTGATCGGGGTCGTGCTCGGTACGCTCGCCGGCTACCTCGGCGGCTGGCTCGACGCGGTGGTCACCTGGATCACGGATCTGACCCTGGCGCTGCCGTTCCTGGTGGTCGCCCTGGCGTTGACCCCCATGCTGACGTTGCGCCTACACGGGCAGCGGGACGCGGTGCCACCGGCCTTCGGGGTCGGCGTACTCATCGTGATCTTCGCGGTGTTCGGGTGGACCGGCACCGCCCGATTGGTCCGGGGCCAGGTGATCGCGCTGCGGGAGCGGGAGTTCGTGGCGGCGGCCCGGGCCAGCGGGGCGGGTCCGGGGCACATGCTGTTCCGGCAGTTGCTGCCGAATCTCTGGGCGCCGATCCTGGTGTCGTTCTCGCTCGCGGTGCCGCAGTTCGTCACCGGTGAGGCGGCACTGTCGTTCATCGGTGTCGGGTTGACCGAGGAGACACCGAGCTTCGGTCGGATGATCCACCGGAGCCTGGGCTACCTCCAGACCGACCCGGCGTTCGTCTTCTTCCCCGGCGTCCTGATCTTCGCGCTGGTGTTCGCCGTCAACCTCTTCGGGGACGCGCTGCGTGACGCGCTCGACCCGAAGTCGAGCCGGTGAGGTGACCGGATGAACGCGAGAAGCGCAGCGCGGCGGTGCCCCGCGAACACGGATCGGGGCCGACCCTGATGGCGCGCTTCCTGGTCAAGCGGACCCTGTCGGCCGTGCTCACCCTCTTCGCGGTGAGCGTACTGACCTTTCTGATGTTCTTCGCCCTGCCCCGCGACCCGGTCACCGGCATGTGCCCGAAGAACTGCAACCCCGAGCGGTTGGAGCGGGTACGTCAGGAGTTGGGGCTGAGCGATCCGCTTGTCGACCAGTACGCGGGCTACATGAAGGGCATCGTCACCGGTCGGGACCTGGGCGGTGCCCAGGGCGGGCACTGCGACGCGCCCTGCCTGGGCTGGTCGTACGTGAACAACGAGGCGGTCACCGACACCCTCGCCCGGGTGGTGCCGGTGACGCTGAGCATCGTCATCCCGGCGGCCATTCTGTGGCTGCTGCTCGGGGTGGGCCTGGGCCTGGTGTCGGCGCTGCGCCGCGGCACCTGGGTCGACCGGGCTGCGATCGGCTGCACGCTCGCCGGTGCCTCCCTACAGCTGTACTTCGTCGGCGCGGTGCTGCTGCTGGTCTTCGTGTACACGCTGGGCTGGCTGCCGGTACCGAGCTACACGTCGCTGTTCGACGATCCGGTTCGCTGGGCCGGCGGCCTGGTACTCGCCTGGCTGTCGCTGGCCCTGCTCTTCTCCGCCGGCTACGCCCGACTGTTCCGGGCCCAACTGCTGGAGACGTTGGGCGAGGACTTCGTGCGCACCGCCCGGGCGAAGGGCCTGTCCGGTTCGGCGGTGTACGGCCGGCACGCGCTGCGCGCGGCGATCACTCCGGTGGTGACCGTCGCCGGCCTGGACGTCGGCGCGGCGCTCGGCGGCACGGTGATCACCGAGACGACCTTCGGGATCCAGGGGCTCGGCCGCACCGCCGTCGACGCGGTACGCGCCGGCGACCTGCCGACCATCATGGCCACCGTGCTGGTCGCGGCGGTCTTCGTGGTGCTGGCGAACATGCTTGTGGATCTGCTCTACGCGGTCATCGACCCGCGGGTCCGGTTGGGCTGAGCCGGGTCGGGACGGCCCCATCGACGACTGAGGAGGCAACAGATGCGACCACGGGTGGCGGTTGCGGCGAGTGGCGCGTTCGTCCTGGTGGCGGCCCTGAGTGCCTGCCCGGCGAACACCGGCGGGAACCCCGCGGTGGACTCCGGCCGGCAGCCCACGGGGGTCCTCGCCACCGATCCGAAGGACTCGACCGGCCCGGCACCGGAGGTGGCGGGTGCGCGGCGTGGTGGCACCTTCACCATCCTCCGGGAGACACCGATCTCCCACCTGGATCCGCAACGGACGTACTCGTTCGCCGGCCTGATGGCCGCACCGCTGTTCGCGCGTACCCTCACCACCTGGAAGGACGACGGTGCGGGCAACCTGATGCTGGTGGGTGACCTCGCCGAGACGCCGGGCCGCGACGTCAACGACGACTGCCGGGTCTGGGAGTTCACCGTCAAGGACGGGGTGCGCTTCGAGGACGGTCGGCCGGTCACGGCCAGGGAGATCGCGTACGGGATCGCCCGATCCTTCGACCCGGACCTGGCCGGCGGCCCCACCTACCTGCAGGAGTGGCTGGCCGACACCCCGCAGTACGACACCGCGTGGGACTTCAAGGCCAACCGCACCTCGCTGCCGCCGGGACTGTCCACGCCGGACGGCCGGACGCTGCGCTTCGAGTTCGCCAGGCCCCGCTGCGACCTGCCGTTCGCGGCGTCACTGCCGGCGACCGCGCCGCTGCCGCCCGACCGGGACACCGGTGTCAACCTCGGCAACGCGCCCTTCTCGTCCGGGCCGTACCAGGTCACCCGCTTCCGGGCGGGCATCGAGATCGTGATGGAGCGTAACGAGCACTGGGACGCCGCCACGGACCCGGTGCGCCACCAGTACCCGGACCGCTTCGTGTGGAGTTTCGGCGCAACCCCGGACGCCGCTGCGAACCGGGTCATCGCCGACAGCGGCGCCGACCAGAGCGCCCTGTCGTGGGACTACGTGCCCGCCTCGCTTGTCGCCCGGGTCGCGGGCGACGCGGCGCTGCGGTCCCGGACGCTGCTGTCGCCGACGCCGAGCGCCAACCAGTTGGTCATCAACAACGAGCGCGTCACCGATCTGCGGGTGCGCCAGGCGTTGAACTACGCCATCGACCGGGAGGGCCTGGTGAAGGTGCTCGGTGGGCCGCACGTCGCCGTGCCGATGACCACCCTGATGCCACCGGCCACCATCGGGCACCGGGCGTACGACGGGTATCCGGCGGGGCCGAACGGTGACCCGGAGAAGGCCCGGGAACTGCTCGGTGGGCAGCGCCCCGAACTGGTCCTCGGTGCCGCCGACAGCTCCGTGGAGCAGCAGGTGGCAACGCAGCTCAAGGGCAACCTGGAACGCGCCGGATTCGTCATCACGATCCGGAACATCCCGGACGACGCGAAGTTCGACGAGATCAAGAAGAGGGGCAACCCCTGGGACCTCTACCTCAGCTCGTGGGCCGCCGACTGGCCCAGCGGCGCGTCGATCCTGCCGGTCCTCTACGACGGCCGCGCCATCCGGGCCACCGGCAACAGCAACGAGTCGTACTTCGACGATCCCACGATCAACGCCGAGTTCGACCGGATCCTCGCCCTGCCACCGAGCGAACAGGGCCCGCACTGGGCGCAGCTCGATGAGCGGATCATGAGGGAGCACGCCCCGGTGGTCCCGCTCTACGTCGACGTGGCGTACCTGGTGCACGGCTCCAAGGCGGGCGGGGCCTTCGTCTCCAGCGTCTTCGGCTACCCGTCGCTGGTCAACGCCCACGTCGAACCGTAGCCCCGACTCACCTCCCGAGGTGAGTGCGGAGGAAGTCGAGTTCCAGGCGGAGGAGGCGTTCGGCGAGGCCACCGGCCGCCATGTGGGTGGCGCCGGTCAGCGGCAGCACCGAGTGCGGCCGGCCGGTGGCCAGCAACGCCGCCGACAGCCGAAGCGTGTGCGCCGCCACCACGTTGTCGTCGACCATGCCGTGCACCAGCAGCAGCGGACGGGCGTGTGCCGGGTCGGTGACCGGCTCGGCGGCCAGTTCCACAAGCGAGTGGTGCGCGTAGACGTCCTCGCCGTCGGCGGGCAGACCCAGGTACCGCTCGGTGTACGCGGTGTCGTACAGGGCCCAGTCGGTGACCGGCGCACCGGCGATGCCGCACCGGAACAGCTCCGGATGCCGCAGCACCGCCAGGCCGGCCAGCCAGCCACCGAACGACCAGCCGCGCACCGCGACCCGGTCCAGGTCCAGGTCCGGATGCTTGTCGGCGAGCGCGGTGAGCGCCTCCACCTGGTCGAGCAGGATCACGTCGGCCACCCGTCGGTGGATGGCCTTCTCGTAGGACGGGGCGATGCCCGGCGTACCCCGGTTGTCGGTGACCACCACCGCGAAGCCGGCGTCGGCCCACCACTGCCGCTCCAGCCAGGCCGAGCGCGCGGCCACCACCTCCTGGTGCCCCGGTCCGCCGTAGACGTCCAGCAGGACCGGCAGCCGACGGCCGGTGACGTGGTTGTCCGGGTAGAGCACCGCCGAGGGGAGCCGCCGGTCGGTCACCCGCTCCAGCAGCGGCAGCGGGGAGTAGCTGGGCGTGGCGGCCAGCGACCGCAGCGTGCCCACCTCCCGATCGCCCTGAACCACCGTCCACCGGACGCCCGGGTGGTCCAGCGAGGCGCTGCCGACGACCAGCACGCCGCCACCGACCGCACCGACGTGCCAGCCGGCGTCGCTTGTCAACCGGCGGGCGTCGACGCCGCCGCCGATGCTGGTCCGGACCCGGAACAGGTGCTGTTCGCTCGGCTCGCCGTCGCTCGCCTCGACCAGCAGGTCCGCCGGACCGCTGCCGGCGGCGAGCCGGCCGACCACCCGGCGCACGTACAGCGAGGGTGGGGTGAGCAGGGTGCCGTCGGCGAACAGGCAGCGCGCGTCGTACCCGTCGTGGGCCAGCTCGCCACCGACCAGCACCCGCCCGTCGGGCAGGTGCGCGGGCGTGCCCGGGATCGGCTCGACCCAGCGTGGGTCGGCCAACTCGGCGTGCACCTGGGTCTCCCCGGTACGCGGATCGACCGCGAGCACCAGCCCGTGCTGCTGGGCGCGGCGCAGCACGGTGATCAGCGGGGCACCCTCACCCCAGTGCACCGCGGTCAGGTACGGGTAGGTCTCCCGGTCCCAGTGCACGTCGACCCAGCCGCCGTCGAGGTCGAGCAGGTGCAGGCTGACCTCGGCGTTCGGGCCACCCGCCACCGGGTACGCGACGCTGGCCGGCGGGCTGCCCGGCTGCGCCGGATCGTGCAGGTGCCAGCGGGGCAGCCGGGACTCGTCGACCCGGGCGGCGAGCACCGACCGGCCGTCCGGTGCCCACCAGTAGCCGCGGTGCCGTCCGAACTCCTCCGCCGCGATGTGCTCGGCCAGTCCCCAGCGCACCCCGGAGTCCTCGCCGGCCAGCATGGTGTCGGCGCCGTCCGTGTCGATCACCCGTAGCTCGCCCCGGCGTACCCCTTCGGCGGCGTCGGTCACGTAGGCCAGCCGCTGCCCGCTCGGGTCCGGCCGTGGGTCGAGCACCGGCCCGACGGTGGACACCTCGATCACGTCGCCGTGCACCAGGTCTGCCCGAAAGAGCCGCCCGGCCAGCGCGAACACCGCCACCCGTCCGGCGGCGTCGAGGGCGTACGAGCCGATGCCGGAGGCGCTCAACCGCAGTCGCTCCCGCCGGGCGCGTTCTCCCGGGCTCAGCGCGTCCGGGTCGGCGTCGGTACCGAGCAGGGTGTTCGGATCGGCGACCAGGCGTTCCGTGCCGGTCGCGACGTCCAGCAGCCAGAGCGCGTCGGCCGGGTCCTCCGGTCCGGCCGAGCGTAGGAAGACCACCCGGGCACCGTCGTCGGCCACGGAGACGGCACGCGGCGCCCCGTGGCTGAACCTGCGGGTGCGGGCGGCCAGCTCGGGAAAGTCCACAGGCCAGATCGTAGGCCGGTACCGAGCCCGATGTGAGCGACCTGCGCGGACGCGTCTGGGCCGGTAGGCGAGAACCGCCGGTTAGAGTGACCGTCGTGACGACGCTGCCTGACCGCCGCCTGCTGCTGGTCCACGCGCACCCCGACGACGAGTCCATCGGCACCGGCTCGACGATGGCCCACTACGCGGCCACGGGTGCCCACGTCACCCTGGTGACCTGCACCCTGGGCGAGGAGGGTGAGATCCACGTACCGGAGCTGGCCGGGCTCGCCGCGGCCGAGGCCGACCAGCTCGGCGGGTACCGGATCGCCGAGCTGGCGACCGCCTGCGCCGAGCTGGGCGTCACCGACCACCGGTTCCTCGGCGGGGCCGGCCGCTACCGGGACTCCGGGATGATGGGTCTGCCGACCAACGAGCATCCCCGGGCCTTCTGGGGCGCCGACCTGGACGAGGCCGCCGGGTATCTGCTGGAGATCATCCGGGAGGTACGCCCGCAGGTGGTCATCACGTACGACGACAACGGCTTCTACGGACACCCTGACCACATCCAGGCGCACCGGGTGACCATGCGGGCCGTGGAGCTGGCCGCCGCCGAAGGGCTCGCACCGGCGAAGGTCTACTGGACGGCGATGCCGCAAAGTGTGCTGGAAGCCGGCATGACGCACTTCGCGGAGGCGTCCGACAACCCCTTCGCCGGCATCGCCGACGCCACTGAGCTGCCGTTCTGCACCCCGGACGAGGAGATCGCGGCCCGCATCGACGCCACCGAGCAGCACGTCGCGAAGGAGGCGGCGATGCGCGCCCACGCCACCCAGATCCCGGCCACCTCCTGGCTGTACTCGATCGCCGGCAATTTCGGTGCCGAGTTCATGGGGGTGGAGTACTTCACCCTGGCGCTGGGGGAGAAGGGGACGGGCAGCGGCCCGTACGGCTGGGAGTCGGATCTGTTCGTCGGGGTGGACGCCGCAGCGCCGGGCGCGGCCGGCGGCCCGGACGTCGTCGGCGGCCCCGGCCGTAGACCGGTCACCCCGGCCGGTCACCGGTGACCTTGCCCGCCGCGATGTCGGTCGCCCCGCAGGAGCAGGAGCCGCCCCGGCCGAGCCGGAGGTGGCGACGTCCGCTGGACATCGGCCTGCGGGTGGCGGGCGGCATGTTCGCCGTGGTGGCCGCGACGGTGAGCGCGGTGCTGGAGTTGCTGCTCGCTCCGCTTCGGGTCGGCGGGTATCTGGTCGGCGTCACGGTGCTCGTGGCCGTGGCCGCGAACATCGCGTTGAGCTGGTTGGCCGTCGAGACCGTCGGCCGTCGCTGGGCGGTGGCGCTGCCGGCGCTGCCCTGGGTGGCCATCATGGTGATCGCCGCCGACCGGACCAGCGAGGGTGACGTGCTGCTCGTCGGCAACTGGGTCGGGCTCACCCTGGTGGTGGGCGGTGCGATGACCTTCGCGGTGATGGCGTTCCGGTCGATCCTCGCGCCGGCTCCGGCCTCCGGACGGTAATCTCGCTCCGGCTCCGGCTCCGGCTCCCGGACGGTACTGACTTCGCTCAGCGGCGGGTGGTAGACATTCCTGCCAGGAGACCCGCCATCCGGGCGGGCGGTACGGCTGGAGGCGTGTAATGGGGCAGCGGTGGCGTGCGGTCGGTGTGCTCGCGATCGCACTGTTCGCGGTCAACGTGGTCGCCCGGCTGGTCATCCGGTTCGGCTTCGACGGCAACGACAGTGTCGCCGACCGGGTGTCGCTCGGGATGTTCGTGGTGATCGGTCTGATTCTGGCCGGTGTCGCCTTCGTCTGGGGTGAGCGGCGTCCGTTGGCCCGCTGGGCCGGCGAGGTGGCCACCGCGATCGGCATCGCGGTCGGGTTGACCGTGCTGATCGGGCCTCTGCTGGTCGGTGACAACCCGTTCGCCGGTGGCGGCGGGACGTTCTTCGCGCAGATCGGTCTCTACCTGGTGGCGACCACCGTCGGGACGATGCTGGGCTACCTGCTGCTGGTCACGCTCGGTCGCGACTACCGGTCGCGCAGCCTGCAACGGTACGCCGAGACCACCGCGGCCAAGCCCCGCCGCGTGGTCCGCCGCTGACCGGCAGGGGTCAGTGCGGCGCGACGCGGGTCAGATAGGTGTGGTGGGTGGTGAAGCCCAGCTTGCGGTAGAGCGCGACCGCGCCGACGTTGCTCTGCTCGACCTGGAGAAACGCGTCGGTCGCTCCGGCATCGGCGGCCCACTCGGCGAGTGCTCGGATCAGCCGGACGGCGAGTCCCTGCCGGCGCGCGGCCGGTAGCACCTCGATCAGGCACAGCCCGAGCCAGCGCCCCTCGCCGGTCACCGTGCCCCGGCCGGTCGCGACGAGAGCGCCGTCGAGGTACCCGTGGGCGAAGCGGATCTGGTCCACGGCGGTGAGTACGTGCCGGGCGGCGTCCGGCAGCCCGCCCTTGCGGCCGGCCGCCACGGCCAGCCAGTCCGCCGACGGTGCCGTGGCCAACTCGACCACCGGGCCGGCCGTACCGGTCGCGCCACCCGGGCCTGTCGATTCGCCGGGGATGCCGGGTGCTGCCGCGACCGGGTCGTCCGGTGCCGCCGCGACGAGGGCGGCGAGTGGGGCGGTCTGTACCAGCACCGGTGGGCGGCTGCCCCAGCCTCGCCGGTCGAGTTCGCTGCCGACCGGCGCGGCCAGCGGCAGCGGCGTGTTGACCATAGCCGGCCGGCCGTGGCCGGCGTACCAGCGTTCGACCGCGTCCACGGCGGCCGGCAGCGGACGGTCCGGATCGCCCACCGGCAGCGCCGAGTTGGCCCGGCCGGTCCAGCCGTCGGCGGCCCGCAGGAGCCAGTCGCCGAGCCGGCCCCGGACGGGGGCCGGCCACGCCTCGTCGGCGGCGAGTTCCAGCTCGACCATGGCGGCGGCGGTCGGCCGGCGGGCCGCCGGGACCCGCTTGGCGCGGTGCACCTCGGCGATCGGCACGCGCAGCCGCCCCTGCCGGGTGGTAAGCGTGAGATGTGTCTCGGTCAGTTCGACCAGTTCACCGAGGGCATCGGAATAGACCGGCCGACCACCGCGTACGCCGACGCGACGCCGCACCACGATTCGGTGTCCCAAGTCTTGCTCTCGGAGCACGATCGACCTCCTCCCCGGCGAGATACTAGGCTCTTACCGTCGCGGGTGATCGCGGCATGTCTTGCGGAGGAGAAGACCGGTGACCTACATCATCGCCGAGCCGTGCGTGGATGTGCTCGACAAGGCGTGCATCGAGGAGTGCCCGGTCGACTGCATTTACGAGGGCAACCGGATGCTCTACATCCACCCCGACGAGTGCGTCGACTGTGGTGCCTGTGAGCCTGTCTGCCCGGTGGAGGCGATCTTCTACGAGGACGACGTCCCGGAGCAGTGGAAGGACTACACCGGCGCCAACTACGAGTTCTTCGAGGACCTCGGCTCGCCCGGCGGGGCCTCGAAGATCGGCAAGGTGGAGAAGGACGCCACCTTCGTCGCCGCCCAGCCGCCCCGCGGCGAGGGCCACTGAACCGGCCCGCCCCGGTCTCGTCGCGGCTGCCCGAGTTCACCTGGGACACCCTGGACGCCGCGGCCACGCTGGCCGCGGCGCATCCGGACGGCCTGATCAACCTCTCCATGGGTACGCCGGTCGATCCGGTGCCGCAGGTGATCCGGCAGGCCCTGGCGGACGCCTCGGACGCGCCCGGCTATCCGCTGACCGCCGGCGCCCCGGCGCTGCGGGATGCGATCGCGGGCTGGGTGTCGCGGGCCTGTGGCGCCGGCCCGGACGGGCTCGGGGCGCTGCCGACGATCGGCTCGAAGGAACTGGTGGCCTGGTTGCCCACCCTGCTCGGGGTGGGGCCAGGTGACGTCGTGGTGGTCCCGTCGATCGCCTACCCGACCTATGAAGACGGCGCACGGTTGGCTGGTGCCACGACGGTACGCACCGACTCGCTGACCGCCGTCGGTCCGACGTCCCGGGTACGCCTGGTCTGGGTGAACTCGCCGGGCAACCCGACCGGTCGGGTGCTGCCCGCCACGCATCTGCGCAAGGTGGTGGACTGGGCGCGTGAGCGCGGCGCGGTGGTGGCCAGCGACGAGTGCTACCTGCCGTTGGGCTGGGACGCCGAGCCGGTGTCGGTGCTGTCGCCCGAGGTGTGCGGCGGCTCGTATGACTCCGTGCTGGCGGTGCATTCGCTGTCCAAGCGGTCCAACCTGGCCGGCTACCGGGCCGGTTTCGTGGCCGGCGACCCGATACTGGTGGCCGAGCTGCTCAAGATCCGCAAGCACGCGGGGATGATCGTGCCGGCGCCGGTGCAGGCGGCCATGGTGGCGGCCCTGCGCGACGAGCGGCACGCCGACGAGCAGCGGGAGCGGTACGGTGCGCGGCGCGAGACGCTGCGGGCGGCGTTCGTGGGCGCCGGTTTCACCGTGGAGCACTCCGAGGCGGGGCTCTACCTGTGGCTGACCCGCGGCGAGGACTGCTGGGCCACCGTCGACTGGCTGGCCCGGCGGGGAATCCTGGTCGCCGCCGGTGTCTTCTACGGTCCCGGCGGGCGGCAGTACGTCCGGGCGGCGCTCACCGAGTCCGACGAGCGGATCGCTGCGGTCGCCGGCCGCCTGTCCTGACCACGACCGAACGCTCTGGCGTCCCGGCCCGGGGAGAACCCGACCGGCTTCGAGGCCGCTCCCGACATGCGCGCGGAGCGGCCTCGAAGCCGTCTCATTCCTCGTTGATCCGCTCGAACACCCGGAGCAGGTTGTCCCGGCTGTGCCGCTCCAGCAGCACACTGCCGTACAGCTCCTGCAGGGCCACCGTCCGGCCGTCGTGCAGCGTCAGCTCGGCCTTCAGCGGAATCTGCCTGGTCACCTGCACCGACACCATCTCCTCGTACGGCAGGAACTGGTGTCGGGCGGCCAACGTCGCCACCGGCGTCGATTCGAGCAGGTTCTTGAGCCGCTTCTCGCCGTCGCCGGCCTTGCCCGGGCCGCCCACCAGGATCAGACCGCGGTCGAGGACCAGCAGGTCGTGCTGCACGCCGTCGACCTTCACGTTGCCGATAGCGCCGATGACACCGGCGTTGTCGGCGGTGGCCCGGCTCTGCACCACGGTCGCGGCGGAGGGGTCGACGCCGAGCTCGGCGAGCCGCGCCAGGGCCTCGTCGAGGGTCTCCGCCGAGACCGCCAGCTTGGCGATCTCCGCGAGGTTCAACGGCTCACCGCTGGTGCCGACGAACTGGGCGGGACCGCTCCAGGACAGCTGCCAGCGGGCCCGCTGGGCGCGGACGGCCGCGTTGACCAGCAACATCTCCATCGGCCCGGCGAAGTGTGCCGCCGCCTCCTGACGGTTGGCGTCGCTGAAGAACTGCTCGGCGAACTCGCCCAGGCGACCCGCCCGCACCAGGTCGAGCACGGTTGCCAGACCCGGTTCGGGGGTGCCGGTGAACCGGCCGGCCGCCCGGTAGATGCCGTCCGCCTGGCGCTGCACACCGGCGGCGATCGCCGCGTGGGTGAATTCCGGCCAGGGCAGCACCTGACGGTTGCCGAGATCGATGACGATTCGCTGCAATCGGCGGCCGGCGTCCAGCACGTCGGCGAGCAGCACGTGTGCGGGACGGTCGTCGGTGCCCGCGGCACCGGCCGGGAGTTGTGCCATCGCCTCGATCCGGACGCCGATCGGCGGGTGGGTGTCCCACCGGGACGGCTCGCGGTCCGGCACGTCCTGCTGGAGCTTGTCGATCTCGTCCCGGCGGCCCTGGAGCAGTTGTCCGAAGCCGCCGAACAGGTCGTCCGGGGCCAGGCCGGCCTGCCAGCCCGACTCCACGTACCGGCCGGTGAAGAAGTTCCAGGCCGCGTCGAGCGCCGGCAGGCTCCGTAGCGCGGACGTGGCCGCCTCGTGGCCGGCGAGCTGGACGGAGGCCCGGTCGGCTTCCAACTCCTGCCGCCGTGACGCGGCGTTGTCGACCATCAGGTACAGCTTCGCGTACCCCTTGAAGACCAGGCCGATGGGGTTGCGCGGTTTGATCCGCTCGATGGTGCCCTCGATCGCCAGCCGTCCCCGGTAGGCGACGCCACCGAGTCGGGTGTGTTTGCCGGAGTAGTGACCCAGCTCGTGGGCGAGCACCGAGCGGAGTTGGTCGACCCGCATCGCCAGGAGCAGCGGCAGACCCACGTAGAGGGTGCGCCGTCCGCCGATCAGCCCGAGCAGCCGGCTCTGCTCGCCGACCGCCGCGTTCACCTCGGGCACCAGTCGGATCTCGTCCGGTGCGCGGGTACCGACCGCATCGGCCAGTTCCCGAACGGTGGCCCACAACTGCGGTGCCTCCCGCTCGTCGAGCACCAGGCCCGGTGCCGGTTCGTTCTTCGTCCGGATCGCCCGCCAGAGCCCGACCGCCACCGCACCCAGCGCGATGATCAGCGGCAGCAGCAGTTTCCCGGTGACCAGTCCGTTCGTGTGGCCGTAGAGCCACACGCCGAGGGCGGCGACGGCCGCCAACTGAAGCAACGCGACCACGTAGAACCCGATCAACATGACCACCGAGGCGAGTGCCCGGTACGTCGCGGCCATGGCCGTTCCTCCCCGTTCCGTGCCCGCGCGGCTGCGGGCGGCGCAGCGGACCGTACGGCGTGGAGGTTTGCCGGACAACCCCCTTCCGGTCGGGTTCGGCCGGCTCTTCGATCTTGCCGATCCGTGCCCCGGAGGGGCAGGCGCACGCCGTGGGAGCCGGACGGCCGGGCGACGCGTACCGGCCGGACGGTCCATCCGACTGCCCGGCGGCGATCCGGCCGGCGATATCCTCGGCGCGGACGCAGGGCGTGTCGCCGGACATCGTGGCAGTGCGGCGGGATCCGGCAGGCACGCCGCCGCGGGGCCGGCCGGCTCCGTGACGCAACGGAACGCCGAGGTACGCGGATGGTGCTCAGAGTTGACGCACGGCTGCGGGCAGCGGTGGTCGGCACCGGCCTGATCGGTGGCTCGGTGCTGCTCCGACTGCATGCTGCCGGAGTGGACGTGACCGGCTGGGATCCGGATGAGCGGACCCGTCGGCAGGCCCGGTCGGCCGGCGTACCGACGGCGGAGCGGCTGGCCGACGCCGTGGCCGGCCGGGACGTGGTGTTCCTCGGCGGACCACTGCCCACGCTGCCCGCGACCCTGGTCGAGGTGGCCGCCGCCACCGCCGAGGACTGCCTGCTCACCGACGTGGGCAGCACCAAGGCCGAGTTGGCGGCGTTCGCCGCGAAGCAGGGACTGACCAGCCGGTTCGTGCCCGGGCACCCGATGGCGGGCACCGACCGGGCGGGGCTCGCGGCGGCGCTGCCGGAGCTGTTCGCGGGTGCCGCCTGGGTGCTCTGCCCGGAACCGGACGGGCTGGCCGCGTTCCGTCGCCTCGTCGCCCTGGTCACCGACGTCTTCGCCGCCCGGGTGGTGCCGATGGCAGCGGATCGGCACGACGCGGTGGTGGCGCTCGCCTCGCACGTGCCGCACCTGCTCGCCGGGGCGCTGGCCGGTGCGGCGCACCGGTCGCCGTTGCGGGACTCGGTCCTGGCGCTGGCGGCCGGGAGCTTCCGGGACGGCACCCGGGTCGCCGGCACTCCGGCGCAACGCACCGGGAACATGCTGCGGGGCAACCGCGACGAGGTGCTGGACGCGCTTGCCCAGGTCACCGCGTTCCTCGACGAGCTGGCCGGTGCGTTGCGGGCCGACGACGCCGACGCCCTCACCGCCCGGTACGCCGAGGCCGGTGCCGCCCGCGCCGGGCTGGCCGGCCGCCCGTACGACGAGCAGGTCCGATCGTTTCCGGCCGGTGCGGAACCGGCCGAGGTGGCCTGGCTGCACCGCATCGGAGCGGCCGGTGGCCACCTGAGCGGGTGTCGGGTCGTGGCCGGCACCGTCTCCTATGTCGCCCACCTCCCGCAGGCCTGACCGGCTCATCGGTGGGCGCGGCGACGGACCCGCCAGTAGGGTGAGGGCATGGTGGACGGACCAGTCGTGACCGTACGCGGCGAGGCGTACCGCGAGGTCGCGCCGGAACTCGCCCGGTTCACCGTGACCGCGCTGGCTCGGGACCGGGAGCGGGAGCCGACGTTGACCCGGCTGGCCGAGCGGGCTGCGGCGATCCGGGTCCTGCTCGACTCGTACGGCCCGACGATCGACCGGCGCGAGACCGGCGAGCTGCGGGTGCGACCCGAGACCCGCCGCTCCGGGGAGCGGGTCGTGGCCTGGCACGGTTCGGTGGTGACCACGGTGACGGTCACCGACTTCACCACCCTTGGCGAGTTGATGTTGCGCCTGGCCGACCAGGATCAGGTCGAGGTGGCTGGCCCGTGGTGGTCGCTGCGTCCCGACAGCCCGGCCTACCGGCAGGCCCGGCACGCCGCGATCAGCGACGCGTTGCAGCGGGCCCGCGAGTACGCCGAGGCGCTCGGCGCCCAGGTCACCGACCTGGTCGAGTTGTCCGACGAGGGCGGCACCGCCCAGCCGATGATGGCCCGGATGGCGTTCGACGCCGGCGGAGTCGAGGCCGGTGGCCCACCGGAGCTGGAGCTCGACCCGCAGCCGCAGGGTGTGCACGCGGCCGTGCGGGCCCGGTTCACGATCAGCCGGCCGGTCCTGTCCTGATGACCGTCGCGCAGGTGCTGTCGATGGAGGCGCTGCTGGAGCGGGCCCGCGGGCTGGCCGACGCCGGCCCGCGGCAACTGCTCGGCATCACCGGCGCACCCGGGGCCGGCAAGTCCACGCTGGCCGCACAGGTGGTCGAGGCGGTCGGCCCGGCTGCCCGGCTGGTGCCGATGGACGGCTTCCACCTCGCTCAGGACGAGTTGCGTCGGCTCGGCCGGGCCCTGCGGAAGGGCTCGATCGATACCTTCGACGCCAACGGGTACGTCTCGCTGCTGCGTCGGCTGCGGCGCAAGGAACCGACGTCGGTCTGGGCGCCGCAGTTCCGCCGGGACTTGGAGGAGTCGATCGCCGGTGCGATCGAGGTGCCGCCGGAGGTCCGGCTGGTGGTCACCGAGGGCAACTATCTGTTGATCCCGAACTGGCCCTGGGACGAGGTACGCGCCCTGCTGCACGAGGCGTGGTTCCTGGACCTCGACGCCGACCTGCGGCGTCATCGGCTGGTCGCCCGACACATGGCCCACGGCCGGTCGGAGCAGGACGCCCGAGCCTGGGCACTGGGCAGCGACGAGGTCAACGCGGCGTTGGTGGCCGGCACCGCCGACCGTGCCGACCTGGTGGTACGCCTAGCCGAGCCCCCGGCGGGGTGACGGGACCGCCCGCCGCAGCAGCCACGCCACCCGGGATCTCTCCCGTTGGAACTCGGTGGCCTCCGGGTAGCCGCTGTGGCTGCGGATCGGTGGGTCGGCGACTTCGCCGTCGCTCGGATGCAGTGCCTCCGGGTCGGTCACCGCGATGTCCCGCTCCCCGGCGGTGACCGGCCAGCCGAGCGGATCGGTGTCCCGCCAGAAGTTCGTCCACCGGGTTCCGCCACCGGGACGGGTCAGCGCCTCGGCCAGCACCGGCAGTCGATCCGGCCCGAAGTAGGCGGGGAAGATCCGGCCGTAGAGGCGGGTCAGTTGGCAGCCGTAGGAGAAGAACCAGATCCGCCGCCGCCAACGGTGCGGCAGCTGGAGGATGACCGCGGTGCAGATCACCGTGCCCTGGCTGTGCCCGGAGAGGATGATGCCGTCCACCCGGCGCGGATCGTGCTCGGCCAGCGCGATCAGCCCGGCCGTGCGGGTGAGCAGTTCGGGCACCGCCCGTTCGGCGTAGCTCGGTGGCGCCAGTGGGTGGGCGGCGCGTGGCCAGAAGGTGCCCACGTCCCAGACCACGCCGACGGAGCGGCGGATGGTGTTCTTGCGGTAGACGAGCAGGCCGACGGCGGCGACTGCCACCGGAAGCAGACCGAGCAGCGCGTCGCCGACGTCGCCCACCGCCTTGATCACCACGGTTGTCCCGCCCGTCGTCATGGTCTGCGGCCGGGCTGCGGAGAGGACGGCCGCGCAACTCAGTACGGCGACGACGGCCATCGCACCGGCGTACCAGCCGATCAGGCGAAGTGCGTGTTCGCCGACCAGTCGGTGCAGCGCCTGGTGGGTGCTGACGTCACGGGCGCGACGCAGGTCGTGTGCGGACAATCGGCCACCGCGGGCGCTCAGCCGGGCGTACTCCTGGCGACGAAGTCGGCGGAACAGCACGACGGCGCGGACGGCGACCAGGGCGAGTATCAGCAGCGCGGCGGCGAAGGTCAGGCCAGCCCAGGCCACCGGGGTTGGCGGGACCACCCGGGGCGGGCCGACGGGCGCGTCCCCACCGTTGAGCCGGTTGGTGACCCAGTAGAGCACGCCGGCGCTGTAGGCGAGGCAGAGCAGCCACCCGAAGCCGGCGATGACGGCGGGCGCCCGACCCCGCCAGGCCAGGTCGTTGTGCGGTTCGAGGGGTTGTTTGACAGTGGTGGGTCGGGTCCGGGGCAGCAGCAGGCCGGCCGCGGCGAGGGCGAGCAACGGCAGGGAGAACTGCCACAGCGTCACGGGGGCCGGTGGTGCGGCGGGCAGCCAACCGTGGCACCAGGCGGCGCCGAGAGCGATCAACAGCGCGACGGCGGCCGGTGTGGCGCCGCCGCGCCGTCCGGAGCGGGCGGTCGCGCCGATCGCGATGAGCAGTAGCAGTTGACCGGTGCCCAGCCCGGCGATGACCCGGTCGAAGCCCGGTAGCGACCGGTCCGTCCGGCATCCGGGCTGGGCGGGGTCATGGTCGCAGCCGGCGGGCGGACGTAGTTCGGCCAGCGGGCTGCCCGCGGCTCCGTCGGGCAGCAGCAGCACCGCGAAGGTGCCGGCCAGGCCGATTCCGGTGAGGACGATGACCGCGATGCTCCATCGGCCGAGCGGGGTGGCACCGTCGCGCCGGGTCAGCAAGGGCCGGCCGATGGCCACCAGCACGATCGTCAGGACGGCTATGAACGCGGCCACGGCGGACCAGGTGAGCACCGCCCGCGCGTCGTTTGGCGGGTCGAGCACCGAGACCGTTCCGAGCGGGACCGCCGCCGCCACCACCGTGCCGGTGCACAGGTGCAGTACGGCCGCGCGGCGTAACTGTCCCTCACCCCACCAGAACGTCGGGTCCTGAAGGGGATTTGTCGGTGGGCCGGGTGGTGGCTCGGGCACCGGCGGCGGCTCCTGCGCCGGCTGACCGACCGGCACGTCGGCGTCGACCGGCGGCGGGGTACGGCGTCCCGCCGGATTCGTGGTGGGGTCGGCCGGCATCACCGCCTCGTACTGGTAGCTCCGCCAGGCGACCAGGCCGAGCACCCCGATCATGGCGAGTGGCACGGTCAGGCCGACGGCCATGGCCCGGCCGCCCTGCTGCCACCAGGAGCCGGCGAGAAACTCCCACGGGCCGGGGATCCGGCTCAGGCAGCCCTCGTCCACGCACTGCCAGCCGATGAGATCGACGCCGACGCCGGTCATCGCGAGCACGGGAGTGCCGGTCAGGCTCAGGCAGAACAGCCTGATCAGCCAGGCTGTCATGCCGGTGCGGCTGGCCAGTCGTTCGGTGGCGGGGTCCGCCGGTATGCCCGGCCGGGCGTGCAGCGCCACGTTGGCCAGGGTGAAGGGCAGCAGCAGCGTCCACAGGGCCCGCTCCACGTCGCGGGCGGTTCGCGCGCCGGAGGTCAACTGCCCCCAGCTGTACGCCTCGACGACGATCGGGTCGAGCGGTGTGGTGGTCGCGGAGCGGTAGAAACCGGTGACCGGGCCGCCGGCGACGAGCCGTGGCTGAGGTGGCTCACACCCGGGGTCGGCCGTCAGGCCCAGGGTCTCGGCGAGCGGTGTGTTGGACACTCCGTGTACGCGCAGTTCGAGGATCCGACCTCCCATACGAGCCTCCCAGTGACGCATCTGTCACCTACAGTGCCCGATGCAGGACGCTGGCCGCCACTCGTCATGGAGGTGTTTGCGCAGCTAGAAGGGTGATCGAGGGTCAGTCGAGCTGGCGTACCGGGCGAGCCGGGTTACCGACCGCTACGACGTTGGCGGGAAGGTCGCGGGTCACCACGGCACCCGCCCCGACCACTGTGTTGTCACCGACGGTGACTCCGGCGAGGATGATTGCTCCGCCACCGAGCCAGACGTTGTCGCCGATGGTGATGGGTCGGGCCGCTTCCCACTTCGCCCGGCGTGGCTCCGGCTCCACCGGGTGGGTGGGCGTGAGCAGTTGCACGTTCGGGCCGATCTGGACGTCGGCGCCGATGGTGATCGGTGCGACGTCGAGGAAGACCGCGTGGTAGTTGACGAAGCTGCGTGGCCCGATCCGAATGTGGTAGCCGTAGTCGCAGTAGAACGGTGGCCGGATGCCGGTCTCCTCGCCGAGCTCGCCGAGCAGTTCGTGCAGCGCCGCCTGACGTGCCTCCTGGTCGTCGACGCCACTGTTGTTGATCCGTTCCATCAGGTGCAGGGCGCGGAGGTGGTCGGCGATCAGTTCCGGGTCGTCGGCGAGGTACGGCTCACCGGCGAGCATGCGCTCCTTCATGGACGTCATCCGTCCGATCATGCCCGGGGTCGTCGCGACGAGGACTCAACTTCGTCGAATTCTTGACTCCCTTTTACATACTCAGTATGCAAGTGTGATGGGAGTCGATGTGTCCTACATCGATATAGACGCTCCAGAGGAGGATTCAGTTGCGACGAAGGAGCAAACTGACCGCCACCGGACTCGTGCTGGGTCTGGTGTTCGGCGTACCGGCGGCGGTCACGGCCGCACCGGCTGCGCCGGCCGCGGCCCCGCCGACCCATCTTCCGAGTGGCCGACCCGACGCCGGCCGCGGACCCGCCACCGTCACCCTGGTCACCGGCGACCAGGTCACGGTCACCGCCACCGGGGCGAGCGTACGCCCGGGTGAGGGCCGCGACGGCATCCGTTTCCTCACCCAGCGGGAACGGGACCACCTCTGGGTGGTGCCGCAGGACGCCCTGCCGTCGATCCGCGACGGACGGGTCGACCGCCGGCTCTTCGACGTGGCCGGGCTGGTCGCCGCCGGCTACGACGACGCGCACCGCGACGACCTGCCCCTGCTCATGACCTACGGGTCGGCCGCCCGGCGGGCCGGCCCGCCCGAAGGAGTGACCGTCACCCGCGACCTGGCGGCCATCGGTGGTGTCGCGGCCACCGCGGACAAGCAAAGCGTGGGCCAGCTCTGGGCCACGGTCGCCGGTGCCAGCGGCGCCCGGTTCGACGCGGCGGGGGGTGTCGAGCGGATCTGGCTCGACGGCCGGCGGCAGCTGACGCTGGAACACAGCGTGCCGCAGATCGGGGCGCCCGCCGCCCACCAGGCCGGCTTCACCGGTCAGGGGGTACGCGTCGCGGTGCTGGACACCGGTGTCGACGCCGCGCATCCCGACCTCACCGGCCGGGTCGCCGAGTCGAGGAACTTCACCGAGGAGGCGAACCCGGGCGACATCGTGGGGCACGGCACCCACGTCGCCTCGATCATCGCGGGCAGCGGTGCCGCCTCGGACGGCCGCAACCGGGGCGTGGCACCCGACGCGACCCTGCTCTCCGGCAAGGTCTGCGAGGAGTACGGGTGCACCGAGTCGGCCATCCTGGCGGGCATGCAGTGGGCCGCCACCGAGGCCGAGGCCGACGTGGTCAACCTCAGCCTGGGCGGGACGGACACCCCGGAGGTCGACCCGCTGGAGGAGGCGGTGAACACGCTCACCGAGCAGACGGGTGCCCTCTTCGTGATCTCCGCCGGCAACGCCGGACGGACCGGCACGGTCGGCTCACCGGCGAGCGCCGACGCCGCGCTCGCCGTCGGCGCGGTCGACCGCGACGACCAACTCGCCGACTTCTCCAGCCAGGGCCCGCGGGTCGGTGACGACGCCCTCAAGCCGGACATCACCGCCCCGGGAGTGGACATCGTGGCCGCCCGAGGGCAGGGCACGGAACTCGGCGAACCGGTCGGTGAGCAGTACGTCTCGCTCTCCGGCACGTCGATGTCCGCACCACACGTCGCCGGCGCGGCGGCGCTGCTCGCCCAGCAGCACACCGACGCGACCGCGGAGCGACTCAAGGCCACCCTGATGGCCTCGGCCCGACCGCATCCGGAACTGACCGCATACCAGCAGGGTGCCGGCCGGGTCGACGTGGCGCGTGCCATCACCCAGTCGCTGGTCAGCGAGCCGGCCAGCGTCTCGTTCGGTCGGACGCTGTGGCCGCACGACGACGACGAACCGATCCAACGCGAGGTGACCTGGCGCAACACCGGAACCGCGCCGCTCACCCTGGACCTCAGCATCGAGGCCACCGGCCCGGACGGGGAATCCGCGCCGGCCGGGGTGTTCACGCTCGGCACGCAGCAGGTGCAAGTGCCGGCCGGCGGTACCGCGTCAGCCACGGTCACGGTCGACACAAGCGTCGACAGCCCGGACGGTCACTACACCGGCCGGGTGGTCGCGCACGCCGGTGACCTGGCGGCGATCACCCCACTGGCAGTGCACAAGGAGGTGGAGAGCTACACGCTGACCCTGCGCCACCTGAGCCGCAACGGTGCCGTACCGGACGACTACGCGAGCTTCCTGGTGGGGTTGGACGACTTCATCGACATTCTCGCGTACGACCCGGACGGTACCGCCGAGGTGCGCGTACCCAAGGGCAGGTACGGGCTGGCCAGCTTCGTGGTGGACGTGGAGAGCGAGAGCCTGACGCTGATGAGCCGGCCGGAGCTGGTGGTGCAGTCGGACGCCGAGATCGTCGTCGACGCCCGTACGGCGGGGCCGGTGCGGATGACGGTCCCGGACCGGTCGGCGACGCCGGCCCTGGTCGCCGTCGACGCGACCTTCCTGCTCGATGAGGGGTCGGCCGGGTTCGGCGCGGTCGCCGACGACTTCGACGGCCTTTTCACCGGGCAGATCGGCGCGCGGACCTCGGCGGACCACTTCCAGGCCGTCGTCACCAGCCAGTTCGCCGACCTGGAAGCAGCCAGCAGCCCGTACCTGTACGCACTCGCCGAGATGGTCCAGGGTCGGATGCCCAACGGGTTGACCCGGCACTACCGTGGCAGCGACCTGGCCACCGTCAAGCCGACGTTCCGGGACGGCTACCCGGGCACGGTCGCCGAGCGGATGGCCTTCGCTGTCTTCGAGCCCGACGTGGGCGGCTGGGCGGTCGGGCTACCGGCCGCGGTACCGGGACAGCGGGTCGAGTACTTCAGCACCCGGGACGTGCGTTGGAGCACCGAGCTGTGGTTCGGCACGCGCAGCGATGATGTGCCCTGGCTCGAACCGGTGGCCATCCTGTTCTCGGACCCGACGACGTACCGGGGCGGACGCACGTACCGGGACGTCTGGAACGGTGCGCCCCACGGACCGTCGTTCCCGGTGCCACGCTGGCCGGACGAGGGCCTGACCCGGCAGGGCGATCTGATCACCCTGTCCGTGCCGCTGTACAGCGACGCGGCGGGCCACCTGGGTGCTTCGCTGACGGACGCCTCGCGTACCGCCCTCTACCGCAACGGCAAGCTGGTCGACGAGACCACGGACCCGGGATGGGGCCAGTTCGAGGTGCCGGCCGGGCCCGCCAGGTACCGGTTGGAGACCTCGGCGAAGCGCACTGTCACCGACCTGAGCACCGAGGTCGCCACCACCTGGACGTTCCGGTCCCGGCACGTCCGGGGCGACGACCCGCTCCGGCTGCCCGCCTCGGCGATCCGCTTCGCGCCGCAACTGGATGAGCGGAACGCGGCTCCGGCGGGCCGATCCTTCGTGATCCCGGTCGCGGTGCAGCGCCAACCCGGCGCACCGGCCGCGAAGACGGCGTCGTTGACCGTCGAGGTCTCCTACGACGGCGGAAAGCGCTGGCAGCGCGCCAAGCTGCGCAAGGTCGGTAGCGGCTGGCAGGCCACCGTGCAGCACCCGCGCGGTACCGGCCACGTGTCGTTGCGGGCCACCGCCCGCGACACCGCCGGCAACACCGTCACCCAGCGGATCATCCAGGCGTACCGCCTGCGGTGACCCGCACCGGCGGGTCCGGCGTGCTCGCGCCGGACCCGTCCGGGGGTGCTCCTGTGCGCCAGGCGTCAAAAAGAGGCCCCGCCTCGCACCTCAGTCGTTGGCGTGCAGGGCGGAGTTCAGCTCGATGCCCCGGCCGGCGCGCGGACGGGCCTCCAGCGCGCCGGAGACCGAGTTGCGCCAGAACAGCAACCCGTCGACGCCGGAGAGCTCACGCGCCTTGACGACCCGGCCGTCCGGAAGACTGATCTTCGAGGCGGCGGTGATGTAGCAACCCGCCTCGACGACACAGTCGTCGCCGAGCGAGATGCCGACACCGGCGTTGGCACCGACCAGGCTGCGCTCGCCGATGCGTACCTTGTCGGTGCCGCCGCCGGAGAGGGTGCCCATGATGGAGGCACCGCCGCCGATGTCCGAACCGTCACCCACCACCACGCCCTGCACGATGCGCCCCTCGACCATCGAGGCGCCGAGCGTGCCGGCGTTGAAATTGACGAAGCCCTCGTGCATGACGGTGGTACCGGCGGCGAGGTGTGCGCCGAGCCGGACCCGGTCGGCGTCGGCGATCCGCACCCCGGAGGGCACCACGTAGTCGGTCATCCGCGGGAACTTGTCCACCCCGTACACCCCGAGGTGGCGGCCGGCGGCCCGCTCGATGACGCGCATCTCGTCCACCCGCTCCGGTGGGCACGGCCCAGCGGTGGTCCAGGCCACGTTGGCCAGCTTGCCGAAGATGCCCTCGAGGTTGATCTCGTTGGGGCGCACCAGGCGGTGGGAGAGCAGGTGCAGCCGCAGGTACGCGTCCGCCGCGTCCTTGATCGGGTCGTCAAGCGAGCCGATGACGGTGACCACCTGGACGGTACGCAGACCCGGCAGGACCCGGTCGCCGATCGCGCCGGGCGGCAGGTCCAGCACGTCGGCCTCGTCCTCCCCGGCAACCAGCGGCAGCTCGCCGAGGCCCAGCTTGCCGGTCGGGTACCAGGCGTCGAGCACCTGGTCCTCGGCGGTGACGGTGGCCAGGCCGATGCCCCACGCGGATTGTGTGGACGTCACTTACTCACCTCTCGTTCCCCTGCGGGCGGGCTGCTGCTCGCGACTGCGGGGCTCGCCGGCCCACTCCTCGCGCTTCGCCGAAGGCTCCCGTCTCGCGGTCGCCGGTTGTGACGGTACCGTGCGGACCATGGAGAACCCGCTTACCCCCGAGGTCCTCGCCGATCCGGTGGCGTTGACCCGCGCGCTTGTCGACATCGAGTCCGTGTCCCTCAACGAGAAGGCCATCGCCGACTGCGTCGAAGAGGTTCTGCGGGTGGTCCCGCACCTGACCACCTACCGGCACGGCAACACGGTGATGGCCCGTACCGACCTGGGGCGGGCCTCGCGGGTGGTGCTCGCCGGCCACCTGGACACCGTGCCGCTGAACAACAACTTTCCGTCGACCCTGCGCGGCGACCTGATGTACGGCTGCGGCACCTCGGACATGAAGTCGGGGGTCGCCTACGCGCTGCATCTCGCGACCACCCTGCCCGAGCCACGCTACGACGTGACGTACTTCTTCTACGAGGCCGAGGAGATCGAGTCGAGGTACAACGGCCTGCACCTGGTCGCGCAGGCCCACCCGGACTGGCTGGAGGCCGACTTCGCCCTGTTGCTGGAGCCGACGTACGGCATCGTCGAGGCCGGCTGCCAGGGCACCATGCGGGCCGTGGTGGTGACCACCGGGGTCCGGGCCCACTCGGCCCGTTCCTGGCACGGTGTCAATGCGGTGCACGGTGCGGGCGAGGTGCTCCGCCGTCTGTCGACGTACCAGGCCCGCCGGGTGACCATCGACGGTTGCGAGTACCGGGAGGGCATGAACGCAACCCGAATCCACGGCGGGGTCGCCGGGAACGTGGTGCCGGACCGGTGCGAGATCGAGGTGAACTACCGCTTCGCGCCGGACCGTACGCCGGCCGAGGCCGAGGCGCACCTGCGCGAGGTCTTCGCGGACTACGAGCTGACCGTGACCGACTGCGCGGCCGGTGCCCTGCCCGGACTGGAGGCCGCCCCCGCCCGGGAGTTCCTGGCGGCGGTGGGCGCCGCACCCATCGGCAAGCTGGGTTGGACCGACGTGGCCCGGTTCGCCGCGATGGGGATCCCGGCGCTGAACTTCGGCCCGGGTGATCCGAACCTGGCCCACCACCCGGACGAGCACGTCGAGATCAGCAAGATCCGCGACGGTGCGGCGACGCTGCATCGCTGGCTCGCCGCCGCCTGATCGTCCGGTGCCGGCCCGGTGACCGGGCGGGCGCCTCGACGGTCAGACGGCGGTCAGGTGGGCCTCGGCATCGGGATCGGCCGGCGGTTCGGGCGGCTTGTCGAGCAGGCGGGTGCGGCGGCGCTCGGCCACCACGTCGCGGATGCGTCGCTGCATCTGGCGGCGAATCCGGATCCGTTCGTTGTTGTTGATCACGCTGTCTCCTCCCCCGAAGTCCGCGCGCCGGGGCATACCCGGTATGTGAATAGTAAGACGTACGGGGAAGCGATTTGGTTGCACAAGATCACGAAGTGTTTGCCGGGTTCTCCGGTCGGACTCCACTACGGTTGCTTTCATGACCCAGAGCAGCGGGCGCGAACGAGGACAGGAGCGGCATCGCGGCGCCGTCACACTTCGTCGCCAGTCGATCACCGATAGTACTGCGGATCAGCGCCTGCTGGACTCCCGGGCGCGGGCCGACTGGAAGACGAAGGACGCCTGGCGGGCACTGCGCATCCTCTCCGAGTTCGTGGAGGGCTTCGACACCCTCGCCGACCTGCCGCCAGCGGTAAGCGTCTTCGGGTCGGCGCGCAGCAAGCCGGACAGCCCCGAGTGCCAACTCGCCGAGGCGCTGGGCGCGGCGCTGGCCCGGGCCGGCTACGCGGTGATCACCGGAGGCGGCCCGGGCGTGATGGAGGCGGCCAACCGGGGGGCCAGCGAGGCCGGCGGCCACTCCGTCGGCCTCGGCATCGAACTTCCCTTCGAGCAGGGCATCAACGAGTGGGTCGACCTCGCGATCGACTTTCGCTACTTCTTCGCCCGCAAGACCATGTTCGTCAAGTACGCCCAGGCGTTCGTCGTGCTGCCCGGCGGGTTCGGCACCATGGACGAACTCTTCGAGGCGCTCACCCTGGTGCAGACCGGGAAGGTCACCCGGTTCCCGGTGGTGCTGATGGGCGCGGACTACTGGCAGGGTCTGCTCGACTGGCTGCGTGACACGATGGCCGCCGAAGGCAAGATCGGCCCGGTCGATCTGGAGCTGATCTGCGTCACCGACGATGTCGCGGCAGCGGTGCGGCACATCGTCGAGGCCGAGGCCGCCCTCAGCGTCGAGCAGGAGACCGTACGCGAGGAAGCCGTCGCCCGGGTCGCCGCCGACCAGCAGGCCGCCGCCGACGAGTCGGCTGCTGCCAACGGGTCGGTCGTTGCCAACGGGTCGGCTGCTGCCGACGGATCGGCCCCGACCGACGACCCCGCGGGGCGCTGACCGGTGGCCGCGATCTGCGTGTTCTGCGCCTCCTCCCGCACGCTCGACAAGCGTTGGTTGGACCTGGCGGCCGACACCGGTGCGGAGATTGCTCGGCGCGGGCACACGCTGGTCAGCGGCGGAGGCTGCGTCGGGATGATGGGTGCACTGGTCAACGGCGCACGCGCCGCGGGAGGTCGCACGGTCGGCGTGATCCCGCAGGCGTTGGTCGACCTGGAGGTCGCCGACCTCGCCTCCGACGAACTGTTGGTCACCGAGTCGATGGCCAGTCGGAAGATCCTGATGATCGAGAAGTCGGATGCCTTCCTCACCCTGCCCGGCGGGCTCGGCACGCTCGACGAACTCTTCGAGGTCTGGACCACCGCGACGCTCGCCCTGCACCACAAGCCGATGGTGCTTGTCGACACCGACGGCTTCTACGACCCGCTGCTGAAGTGGTTGCGTGACCTGACCGACCAGACCTTTCTCAAGCCCGCCGGCTTCGACCTGCTCCGGTCGGTCGACACCGTCCCCAGTGCACTGGACCTGATCGAGTCCCACCTCACCTGACCGCCTGGCCGTGGCGCGGCCCTGGTCGCCCCCGCCTCCGGCCCGCCACCTGCCCCGCTCAGCCCACGGCAGACCGGCGGCCGGCACGTGATCGACCCGGGATGCGGTGTGTTGGGCTTTCCCGCCGGTCGGAGGCCCCACTTTGCCGCATGTCGAGCGGCCGGGCGTCGGCCGAGGCGGGTGTGGCGCGTCGAGCGGTGTCGCAGGGCCGTGATGGGATGGCGGGATGCAGGCGTACCGGTTGGTGCGTCGGCCCGCCGGGCCGACCGAGGGGAGCGGCCCGTCCACCGGGCCGCCCTCGGACGCCGCGCATCCGCACCCAGCGCCGGACCGCGCCGCGCCGGACCGCGCCGCGCCGGACCGCGCCGGGCAGGACCGAATCGCGTCGGGTCACGCCGCGCCGGATCACGCCGCGCCGGGCCAGGAACGGCCTGATCATGCCGCGCCCTCCCAGGGACGGCCGGGTCGTGCCGCGCCGGGCCAGGTCGACCCGGGGGGTGCCGCGCCAGGCCAGGTCGACCCGGGGGGTGCCGCGCCGGGCTCGGCCGCTGCGCAGGTCGATCCGCGCCAGGCAGAGATCGTCGCGCACACCGCCGGTCCGATGCTCGTCGTGGGCGGGCCGGGCACCGGGAAGACCCGGACCCTCGTCGAGGCGGTCACCGCCCGGGTAACCGAGGGAGTCGACCCGGAGCGGATTCTGGTGCTCACCTTCAGCCGGCGTGGGGCCGCCGATCTGCGGCACCGGATCGAGGCGCGGATCGCCGCGAGCGGTCAGCGGGTGCTGCGCGAGCCGCTGGTGCGCACCTTTCCCGGGTACGCCTTCGGCCTGCTGCGGCGGGCCTCCGCCGAACGCGGCGAACCGTCACCCCGGCTGCTCACCGGCCCGGAACAGGATCTGATCATCCGTGAGCTGCTGGACGTGGTCGGTGCGGAGCCCGACGCGGAGCCCGATGACGACCCGGTCGGTTGGCCGGAGGACCTGCGGCCGGCGCTGCGTACCCGGGCATTCGCCGCCCAGCTGCGCGACCTGCTGATGCGTGCCGCCGAGCGGGGCGTGGGCCCGGTCGAGCTGGCCCGGCTCGGTGAGCGGCTCGGCCGCGCCGACTGGCCGGCCGCCGCCCGGTTCCTGCGCCAGTACGTCGCCGTGCTGGCCCTGCGCGACGTGGCCAACCGTGGCTCGGTCGCCTACGACCCGGCGGAGCTGGTCCGGGCCGCCACCGGAATGCTGCGCGACGATCCGGAGCTGCTGGCCGCCGAGCGGCGTCGGCTGGCGCACGTCTACGTCGACGAGCTGGCCGACACCGACCCCGCGCAACTGGAGCTGCTGGACACGGTGGCCGGCGGTGGCCTTCCCCTGGTCGCCTTCGCCGATCCGGACTCCTCCACGTACGCCTTCCGGGGGGCCGACCCGGGCGGCGTGACGACCTTCCCGCACCGGTTCCGCACCGCCTCCGGCGCACCGGCCGCCCAGGTGCTGCTGACCACCAGCTACCGGGCGGGCGAGCGGCTGCTGTTCGCCACCACCCGGCTGGCCCGACGACTTCGCGGGCCGGCCGCACACCGGCGGCTGCGACCGCTGCCGAACACCCCGTCAGGGACCGTGGAGGTACGCACGTTCTCCTCGACCACAAGTGAGGCGGCGTGGCTGGCGCACGCGTTGCGGGAGGCGCACCTGCTCGACGGCGTGCCGTGGGCGCGGATGGCGGTGCTGGTCCGCTCCACCGCCCGGCAGCTGCCCGGGCTGCGGCGGGCGCTGCACGCGGCCGGCGTGCCGACCGTGGTGCACGGCGAGGATCTTCCGCTGCACCTGCAACCGGCGGTCGCGCCGCTGCTGCTCCTGCTGCGCTGCGCGTTGGAGCCGGAGCGGCTCGACGAGGAGGCCGCGGTCGCGCTGCTGCATTCGTCGCTCGGCGGTGCCGATCCGTTGGCGGAACGACGACTGCGGCAGGGTCTGCGTGCCCTCGCCCTGGCCCGGGGCGACCGTCGACCCTCCGGAGAGCTGATCATTGAGGCGCTTCGCGACCCGACCGAGCTGGCCGGAGTCGAGCGGCGTTGGGCCGAGCCGGCACAGACGGTGGCCGGGCTGCTGGCCGTCGCCCGGGAGGCGGCCGACCAGCCGGCCGCCACCGCCGAGGAGGTGCTCTGGGCCGTCTGGCGGGCCAGCGGGCTGGCCGAGCTGTGGTCGGCCGCGCTTACCCGGGGCCCGACCGTGGCCGGCGAGGGTGATCTCGCGCGGCGTCGCCGGGCCGAGGCGGCCGACCGTGACCTGGACGCCATGCTGGTTCTCTTCGACGCCGCCGCCCGGTTCACCGACCGTCTGCCGGGCGCGCGTACCGAGGTCTTCCTCGACCACGTGCTCGGTCAGGAACTGCCGGCCGACACGCTGGCACCGACCGCCGACCGGGGCGACGCCGTGCGGCTGCTCACCGCGCACGCGGCCAAAGGACTCGAGTGGGATCTGGTCGCGGTGGCCGGGGTGCAGGAGGGCGTCTGGCCGGATCTGCGGCTGCGCGGCAGCCTGCTTGGCTCGGAGCGACTGGTCGACATGTTGGCCGGCCGAGGGGACGGCGCGGCCGCGGTGGCGACCGTGGTCGGGCAGACCTCGGCGCTGCTCGACGAGGAGCGACGGCTGTTCCACGTCGCGGTGACCCGCGCTCGGCGGCGGCTGCTGGTCAGCGCGGTCGCCTCCGCGTCCGTGGGCGGCGACGACCACGAGGAGCAGCCCAGCCGATTCCTCTACGAGCTGGGCCCCACCGACGATCCGGGAGACGCCGCGGATGGATCCGCCGGTCCGCCGCCGTCCCGGCCACCGGACGAGCCACTCTCCACAGGTGCATCGGCGGATCGGAACCCGGGCGAGGATGGCCCGGCGGGCACCACCGGGACCGAGCATCCCGGGTCGGGTCGGCTGCCGTTGAGCCGGCCACCCCGGGCGCTCACGCTGCCTGCGTTGGTGGCGGAGCTGCGTACCGCGGTCGCCGATCCGGCGGCGCCGCTCGTCCGGCGGCGCGCGGCGGCGGCCGAGCTGGCGCGGCTGGCTGCCGCCGGGGTGTCCGGCGCACACCCCGACGACTGGTGGGGGCTGCGTCCCCTGTCCGACGACCGGCCGCTGGTCGACGACGGTGAGCCGGTCCGGGTGACCCCGTCGGGGATGGAGAGCGCGCTGCGGTGCAGCCTGCGCTGGCTGCTGGAACGGCACGGTGGCAGCGCGCCGGCCAGCACCGCGCAGGGCGTCGGCAACCTGGTGCACGCGGCTGCGATGCTCGCCGAGGACGCCCGCGCCGACCGGGAGACGCTGCTGGAGTACGTGGCCGCCCGCTTCGACGCGATCGAGCTGGCGGCGCGCTGGATGGTCGGCCCGGAGCAGGCCCGGGCCGAGGCGATGGTGGACAAGCTGCTGCGGTGGCTGGCCGCCAACCCGCGCCGGCTGCTCGCCATCGAACAGGAGTTCGCGGTACGCCTCGACGACCCGCACCGGCCGGTCGAGCTGACCGGCCGGGTCGACCGGCTGGAGATCGACGCGGACGGTCGGTTGGTGGTGGTGGACCTGAAGACCGGCAAGTCCACCGCGGTCACCGAGGGCGAGGTGGCCGAGCATCCCCAGTTGGGTGCGTACCAGGCGGCGGTGGAGGCCGGAGCGTTCGCCGAGTTCGGCGACGAACCCGGCGGAGCGGCACTGGTGCAGCTCGGCACCGGCGCGAAGGATGCTCGCGAGCAGGCCCAGCCGCCGGCCACCGACGGTCCGGAGGCCGGCTGGGCGACCGCGCTGGTGCGCCGTACCGCCGACACGATGGCCGCCGCGACCTTCGCGGCGGTCGCCAACTCGAAGTGTCGGGTCTGCCCGGTGCGCAGCAGTTGCCCGGTGTCCGGTCAGGGCCGGCAGGTGGTCGAGCCGTGAGCCAGCCCACCCTGTTCGAGCCGGTCCCACCGGCGCCCCGCGCGGCCGACGCCGGCCCCCGGTACACGCCGGTGGAACTGGCGAAGCTGCTCCGCCTGCCGGCGCCCACCCGGGAACAGGCGGCGATCATCGCCGCGCCGGTGGAGCCGCTGCTGGTGGTCGCCGGTGCGGGCTCGGGCAAGACCGAGACGATGGCCGCCCGGGTGGTGTGGTTGGTGGCCAACTCGTACGTCCGGCCGGAACAGGTGCTCGGCCTCACCTTCACCCGCAAGGCCGCCGGTGAGCTGGCGCACCGGGTACGCGTCCGGCTCGACCAGTTGGTCCGCCGGTTGGGCCGCCGCGCGCGCAACCCGCTCGACGACCCCCTCGCCGGTGAGCCGACGGTGGCCACCTACCACTCGTACGCCGGGCGGATCGTCACCGAGCACGGCCTGCGCGCCGGCTACGAGCCCTCCACCCGGCTGCTGACCGAGGCGTCCCGCTGGCAGTTGGTCGACCTGATCGTGCGCAACTACGACGGGGACATGTCCGAGGTGGACCGGATGCCGAGCACCGTCACCGACGCGGTACTGGCGCTCGCCGGCGAGCTGGACGAGCACCTGGTCGAACCGGACGAGCTGGCCGCCTGGACCGGTCGGTTCTTCGCCGACGTGCAGTCGCGTCCGGGGCGGGTCTACGCCGGGGTACGCAAGGCCCTCGCCCTCCAGCAGACCCGGCTGAAGCTGCTCCCGCTGGTGCGCGGGTACGCCCGCCGGAAGGACGATTTCGAGGCGATGGACTTCGCCGACCAGCTCGCCCGGGCGGCCCGGGTCGCCCGGGACCATCCCGGCGTCGGTGAGATCGAGCGCAGCCGCTATCAGGTGGTGCTGCTCGACGAGTACCAGGACACCAGCCACGCCCAGGTGGTGCTGCTCAAAGCACTGTTCGGTGGCGGCCACCCGGTGACCGCCGTGGGGGATCCCTGCCAGTCCATCTACGGCTGGCGGGGAGCCAGCGCCGGCACCCTGGACCGCTTCCCGACCGAGTTCGCCCGCGCCGACGGCAGCCCGGCCCAGGCGCTCGGGCTGACCACCAGCTGGCGCAACCGACCGGAGATCCTGGCGGTGGCGAACGCGCTGGCCACCCCGCTGCGCGCGGCCGGGGCCCGGGTGCCCGAGCTGCACGCCGCGCTCGGCGTCGACGAGCCGATCCCACATCGCAGCCCGGGTGGCGCCGCCGCCGGCACGGTGCACTGCGCGCTGCTGCCGACGTACGCCGACGAGGCCGACTGGATCGCCGACAGCCTGCTGGCCGCCTGGCGGGGCGCGGCCGGCACACCGGACGTGTTGCCCGAGCACATCCCCGTGACGCGACGCCCGACCACGGCGGTACTGGTCCGGCTGCGCAGCCAGATCCCGGCGATCGCCGCCGCGTTGCGTGAGCGCGGCCTGCCGGTCGAGGTGGTCGGGCTCGGCGGCCTGCTGGACACCCCTGAGGTACGCGACGTGGTCTGCACCCTGCGGGTGCTGGCCGACCCGACCGACGGGGCCGCGTTGCTGCGTCTGCTGACCGGTGCCCGGTGGCGGATCGGGCCGCGGGATCTGGTGGCGCTGCACCGTCGGGCCAGGGCCATCGCGGCGGCCCGCCGCCGACTCGCCGACGACGGCGCTCCGGAGATCACGCCCGACCGCCTTGACGAGGCGACCCTGGTGGAGGCGCTTGCCGACCTGGGGCCCGCGCAGGCGTACTCGGCCGAGGGCTACGCGCGGCTGCGCGCGTACGCCCGGGAACTGGGCCTGCTCCGTTACCGGCTGGACCAGTCCCTGCCGGAACTGATCGCGGACGTGGAACGGACCACCGGGCTGGACGTGGAGGTGGCGGTGCGGGCCGGCCGCGACGGTGCCGGTGACGCCGGCCTGGCCCGGGGGCACCTGGACGCGTTGGGTGACGTGGCCGCCCGGTTCAGCGGGGAGTCTCCGGCCGCCACGCTCGCCGGGTTCCTGGCCTATCTCGCCGCCGCCGAGGACGAGGAACGTGGTCTCGCGCCGGGCGAGGTCGAGGTGGTCGAGGGGGCGGTGCAGATCCTCACCGCGCACGCCGCCAAAGGGCTGGAGTGGGACGTGGTGGCGGTGGCCGGGCTGAGTCGTGGCGTGTGGCCGGGGCCGGTCCGCAATTCGGACCACTGGCTCGGTGGCCTGGGCGTACTGCCGTTCCCGCTGCGCGGGGACGTCGACGGGCTGCCCGAGTTGGCCCTGGCCGAGGCGGACGACCAGCGCGGGGTGGCTCGGGCGGTGGAGGACTTCACCGATGCCTGGCGGGCCCACGACGAGCGGGAGGAACGACGGCTGGCGTACGTGGCGGTGACCCGGCCCCGGCGGCTGCTGCTTTGCTCCGGTCACTGGTGGGGTGAGGGCACCAAGCGGCCGCGCGGCCCGTCGGCGCTGCTCCGCGAGGTACACGACGCCTGCCTGGACGGCGGCGCCGGTCACCTGGTCGACGAGTGGGCTCCGGAACCGGCGCCGGACGCGGTGAACCCGACCACCGAGGTGGTGCTGCGGGCCGAGTGGCCGGCCGATCCGCTCGGCCCCCGCCGTCCGGTGTTGGCCGAGGCGGCGGCGCTGGTCCGCCGTTTCCTGACCGACGGCGGCGACGGCGGCGACGACGGCGGGGACCGGCCGGACGACACGGTCGGGGAGGATCCGGAGGTGACCCGGTGGCGACGGGAGGCTGAGCTGCTGCTGGCCGAGCGGGCGGAGTTGAGCCGGCTCTCCGGCCCGATCGAGGTGTCACTGCCCGAGCATCTGTCGGTTACGCAACTTGTCGCGTTGCGCCGGGATCCGGCCGGGCTGGCCCGGGCACTGCGCCGCCCGATGCCGGCCGAGCCCAACCCGTACGCCCGCCGCGGCACTGCGTTCCATGCCTGGCTGGAGCAGCGGTTCGGCGCGGACCGGCTGCTCGACACCGACGAGCTACCGGGGGCGGCGGACGCCGACGCAGCGCCGGACGAGGAGTTGGCCGAACTCCAGCGGCGCTTCCTGGCGAGCGAGTGGGCGGACCGCACCCCGATCGAGGTGGAGGTGCCGTTCGCCACGGTGATCGGCGGAGTGGTGGTACGCGGTCGGATGGACGCCGTGTTCCGTCGTCCCGGCGACCGTTTCGACGTGGTCGACTGGAAGACCGGCGCGCGGCCGGACGGCGCCGCCGCCGAGGTGGCGGCGGTGCAACTGGCGGTCTACCGGCTGGCCTGGGCGGAACTGGCCGGTGTGCCGGTCGACCGGGTCGGTGCGGCGTTCCACTACGTGCGGGACGGGGTGACCGTCCGGCCGGCGGACCTGCTCGACGTCGACGGGCTGACCGCGTTGATCAGCTCGGTACCCGAGTCGACATGAAGCACTGGCGTGGTGCCGGATCCATGGTAGGGTTCCCTCGTTGCAGTTTCGGTTACCAGCTCTGTTTGCGCCTGGCGGAATGTGGCCCCAGGCGCTCTTTGTTATGTCCGGACTCCTCCGGGCGGGGCGACCAGCAGCGACAGGCGTTCCGGGCAGGTTCGCTCGGGACATTCCTCTTTCAACTCCGCAACAGGTGCGGAGTTGACGTTCCGTCAAGGAGACGAAACAAGCATGGCTATTGGCACCGTCAAGTGGTTCAACGCTGACAAGGGCTTCGGCTTCATCACCCCGGACGGCGGCGGCGCGGACGTCTTCGCCCACTTCTCGGCAATCCAGTCCTCCGGCTACCGCAGCCTCGACGAGAACCAGCGGGTGGAGTTCGAGGTCGTGCAGGGCCAGAAGGGCCCGCAGGCGGAGAACATCCGTCCGCTCTGACCTTCGGTCACCCGGTGTCGGCCGGGTCGCCGCCGTGCACTTGCGCACCGGTGGCGGCCCGGCCGTCCGTGTTTCCTTGGCGGGCGTGGGGCCGGCGTCCCGGTCGGTCCTGGTCCGCGCGTTCCGGCCTCCGCCGAGCAGCGCCGCAACCCTGAGTCGGCAATCAGCCTGCCGACCGTCGGGTGGGCGACTGTCTTCCTGGCCCGGCTCGGGAACCCTGGCTGCGGGGGAGGAGCCGGGGGGCTCCTGATCGGGCACGGGGAAGGAAGACCATGGTGGGCTCGGCGGCGCGTGAGCTGCTCCTGGTGATCGCGGTGGCGGCAGTCGGGCTGCTGCTGGCCACGGCCGTGACGTTCGCACCCTGGCCGGTCACGCCGGGCGGGTCCGCCCCGTCCGGCCTGGTGGAGCTGCACCGACCGGCACCGACCGACCGCGCCGACAGCGCGTCCGGCTGAGGGGCGCACCGTTCCGGTCGGGTCGGCGCGCCGGCCCGACCGCGGTGCGCTTCATCGCACGGCGGCACCGGCGGGCGCGTCGAGACGTTAGGGTCGGATCCGTGCCGACCCGCAGAGCGAGAATCCCAGCGACGAGGTATCCGGTCGAACGGTTCACCCTCGACAACGGCCTACGGGTCGTCCTGACTCCCGATCGCAGCGCCCCGGTCATCGGTGTGGCGGTCGTCTACGACGTCGGCATCCGTTCCGAGCCGGAGGGGCGCACCGGTTTCGCCCACCTCTTCGAGCACCTGATGTTCCAGGGCTCGGAGAATCTGGAGAAGCTCGCCCACTTCCGGCATGTGCAGGGGGCCGGTGGCACCTTCAACGGCTCTACCCATCTGGACTACACCGACTACTTCGAGACCCTGCCGAGCAACGCCCTGGAGCGGGCGCTGTTCCTGGAGGCCGACCGGATGCGCGGCCCTCGGCTCACCGAGGAGAACCTGCGCAACCAGGTCGATGTGGTCAAGGAGGAGATCCGGGTCAACGTGCTCAACCGGCCCTACGGTGGGTTCCCCTGGTTGACCCTGCCGCCGGTGCTGTTCGACACCTTCCCCAACGCCCATGACGGGTACGGCTCCTTCGACGATCTGGAGTCGGCCACCGTCGCCGACGCCGCGGACTTCTTCCGGCGCTACTACGCCAGCGGTAATGCGGTGCTCGCGGTCAGCGGGGACATTGACACCGCCGAGGCGGTCACGCTGATCGAGCGGCACTTCGGTGACGTACCGGCCCGCCCGGCACCCGACCGGCCGGACTTCGCCGAGCCGGACCTGACCGTCGAGCGGCGCACCTCGTACACCGACAAGTTGGCTCCGCTGCCGGCGGTGGCGTCGGCGTGGCGGGTGCCCGACCCGATCGACGACTTCGCCGCCTACCTGCCGTACGTGGTGCTGGCCGAGGTGCTCACCGACGGTGACGCGTCGCGGTTGGTGGAGCGGTTGGTGCGCCGGGACCGCGCGGTGACGAGCGTCGGTGGCTACCTGGGTTTCATGGGCGACCCGTTCGACGTACGCGACCCGACCGCGCTGCTGCTCCAGGCGCACCTGCCGCCCGGCGGCGACGTGGACAAGGTGCTGCGGACCCTGGACGAGGAACTGGACCGGCTCGCCCAGGACGGGCTCGGCGACGGTGAACTGGCCCGTACCCAGGCGCGGATGGCCACCCACCTGCTGCGCGATACCGATGCGGTGCTCGGCCGGGCGCTGGGGATGGCGGTGCTGGAGCAGCAACGTGGCGAGCCGGGGTTGCTCGGCGAGTTACCCAGCCTGATCGGTGAGGTCACCGACGAGCAGGTCCGGGTTGCCGCGGCCACGTTGCGCCCGGAGCGCCGCGCCTCCATCGAGGTCCTCCCCGGAGGTGGGTCCCGGTGAGTGCGAGGAGTGAGCCGGTTTTGCGAGCCCCGCAGTCGCGAACGAAAGGTGGCTCGGTGAGTGCGAGGAGTGAGCCGGTTTTGCGAGCCCCGCAGTCGCGAACGAAAGGTGGCTCCCGGTGAGTGCGACCGCACCGCGACGACCGTTGCCGCCGCTGGGCCCGACCCGCCGGCTCAAGCTGCCCCGACAGGCCGAGCGCACGCTCGGCAACGGGCTCACCGTCATCGTGGTACGCCGGCCGGCGGTCCCGTTGGTGGAACTGCGACTCTGGATGCCCTTCGGACGGGCCCACCTGGCCCGGGGCCACCTGCTCACGCAGACCCTGCTCTCCGGCACCGAGACGATGAGCAGCGTGCAGATCGCCGCGGAGTTGCAGAAGATCGGCGGTGGGCTCTCCGCCGGGCTCGACCCGGACCGGCTGATGATCTCCGGCACCGGCCTGGCCACCGGGCTGGACCGGATGCTGGAGATCCTCGCCGACGTCCTCACCGGGGCCAACTACCCGGCCGGGTGGGTGGGCGTCGAGCGGGACCGGCTCGTCGACGGCATCCAGGTCGCCCGGAGCCAGCCGGCGCACCTGGCCCGTACGGCCCTGCTTCGGCGGATCTTCGACGGGCACCCGTACGCCGTGCAGACACCGGAGCCGGAGCAGGTCCGCGCGGTCCGTCCGGCGGCGTTGCGGTCGCTGCACGCCCAGCGGGTGCATCCGGCGGGTGCGGTGCTCGTGCTGGTCGGCGATCTGCGCCCGGAGCGGGCGTTGGACGCGGCCGAGAAGGCCCTCGGTGGCTGGAACGGTGCCGGGCACGCGGCCGACGTACCGCCTGCCCCACCGCTGGAACCCGGTCCGCTGCTGCTTGTCGACCGACCCGGGTCGGTGCAGTCGTCGATGCGGGTGGCGTTGCCGGCGGTGCCGCGTACCCACCCCGACCACGCCGCCCTGCAGCTCGCCAACTTGATCTTCGGCGGTTACTTCTCCTCGCGATGGGTGGAGAACATCCGGGAGGACAAGGGCTACACGTACGGTCCGCACTCGTTGATCGAGCACACGGTGGCCGGCTCGGTGCTAGTGGCCGCCGCCGAGGTGGCCACCGAGGTGACGGCACCGGCGCTGTTGGAGACGAGTTACGAGCTGGGCCGACTCGCCACCGTGGCGCCCGCTCCGGACGAGTTGGAACAGGCCCGGCAGTACGCTCTCGGCACGCTCCAGCTCGGCATCTCCACTCAGGCCGGGTTGGCTTCGCTGGTCAGCGCGTACGCCGGCAACGGCCTGCGGCTGGACTTCCTGGCCGAACACGCGGCCCGGCTGGCGAAGGTGGGCGTCGACGACGTCACCGAGGTGGCGGCTCGTTATCTCGCTCCGTCACGAGCTGTCACGGTCGTGCTCGGCGACGCCGAGCGGGTCGCCGCGTCACTGGCCACGCTGGCCCAGGTCGAGACCGTTCCTGTCCCGTGACGAGTGTGCGTCGTCGTGGTCGCGTGGCGGTGCCGCATGTCGGCCGGCCCCGCAGCGGAGCGCCGCACGTCGGCCGGCGTCGCGGCGGAGCTCCGTGGTGAGCGGGTGCGGGAACAGCAGCCCGCCGTTGGCCCGCTCCACGCTCGATCGCGCGGCGCACCGGCGGACCGATCTGCAGTGGCTGGCTCAGGCGTGGGCCGGGGCGCGGGTGTTGGTGCTCGACGTCGAGGCGGGTGGGCGGGCCCTGGTACGCACCGACACCGCCGTACCGGAGCTGGTGTTGGTGGCTGCCGACGACCTGCCGCCGGCCCTCGCCGTCGGCGCGATGTTCCTCGGTGTCGAGCCGGACGGGGCACCGGTCTTCTGTGTGCACGGCACCCTGCCGGCGGTGCCGGAGACCCGGCCGGCCCAGCTGCGGAACGTCGGGCATCTGCTCAGCGACCGGGACGCCGGGCTGTTCACCACCGCGCTGGCGTTGACCAACTGGCACCTGAGGCATCTCTACCACCCGGTGACCGGTGAGCCGACCCGGGCGGACGAGGCCGGCTGGACCCGGGTGGATCCCACCGGCGAGCGGGTGTGGCCGCGTACCGACCCCGCGATGATCGTGCTCGTGCATGACGGGGTCGGCGGTGGCGAGGGCCGGTGCCTGCTCGGCAACAACGCCACCTGGCCCAGTACGAAGGACGGACGACGGTTCTCCTGCCTGGCCGGCTACCTGGAGCCGGGTGAGTCGGCCGAGGCGGCGGTGCTGCGCGAGGTCCGCGAGGAGGTCGGCGTCGAGGTCTCCGACATCACGTACGCGGGCAGCCAGGCGTGGCCGTTCCCCGGCTCGCTGATGCTCGGCTTCCTGGCCACCGCCGACCCGGGGTGCCCGCTGCGGCTCGATCCGGCCGAGATCGCCGAGGCGCGCTGGTTCTCCCGGCAGGAGATCGAGGCGGCGCTCGCCGGCCGGCCGGTCGAGGTGGGCGACGCCCGCCTGCTGCTGCCACCGCCCTCGTCGATCGCGCTGTTTCTGGTGCACCGCTGGCTCGACGGGCACTGCTGAGGGGATGTCCGCGGTGCGGCCCCGGTCCGTGACCGTCGTTGCCGCGGCGGTCACGGACCGGGGACACGGGCCGTCGTGGTCGGCTGGGTGAGGAACTCGGCGGGGGAGCCGGTCGACCACGACGGACGAGTGGTGGTTCAGGTGCCGGGCCAGCCGGGGGCGGCTCGTTGGTGGTGTGCCTCGTCCAGCGGCAGCACCTTGACCCGCTGCTTACCGGAGCGTACGACGCCCACGGTGGCGATTGCGCGGGCCAGCAGCAGCGCGGCGTCGCGGTCGTCGGCGTGGACGACCTGGCGTCGTGGCTCGGGCCGGGCGGTCTCGTCCCGCAGCCGCTGACCTCCGGCCCAGGCGGCGGTGATGTCGGCGTCGGCGGCGGCACGAATCTCGGTGCGAACGATCAGGAACCGCATGTGGGTCTCCGGATGTGTCGCGACGGGTGGAACCGTGGAAGTTCCACGTCACTATTTCGTCATCGTACGCCCGACCCTCGTCTCAGCAAGTGAAACGCGCCATCGGTCCGCAGACCCGACCGATCATCCGATCCCTGCTCAGCGTCGGTGTGGACAGACGACGACGGGGCCGCCGGCTGCTCAGCCGGCGGCCCCGTCGGGGCGTCCGCGCTAGTGCTTGTCGAACTGACCGTTCCTGGCACCGGAGATGAAGCCCTGCCATCCCGCCCGGCCGAACAGCAGCACCGGGCCACTCCGGTCCTTGCTGTCGCGCAGCGCCACCGCGGCGGGACTGTTGGACAGCGGTGCGACCTCCACGCAGTTGGAGGTCTGGCTGCGCGTACTGGTGCGCCAGGGCGCGCCCGCGAGCTGGGCGAGGACGGATGGCGTGTTGCGGAACTCGTTCATCGTTGCGCTCCTGAGGTGAACCGATGGAACGAGTGGCACCGCACGTCCCGACGGCGGGCCGGTGCTGGTCACCGTTCCGTCAGGCGCCCGGAGGAACTGCGGCGTTGGGCCGGCGCCGTTGCCGGACCACTGGCCACAGTGGGCGGGTTCGCCGCGACGGACAGCCGTCCCGACGACTCCATCAGCCAGGAGAGGGTGTCCGTTGCGGAGAGTGCCGCCGTGCATAGCCACTCGAACACCACTTTATAGCGATTTAGGGTGATTACCTCGGTCGACATGACGTCGGTGAAGCCACCTTCGATAGCGAGCGTCTCCGGATCGAGGGGATCGGCGAACCGATAGACCGAGAACGCGGTCGGCGGTAGGTACCACTGGCCGATCGGGGTGTCCCGGGGAAGGACGTGCAGCGTGACGTTCGGCAGCATGGCCAGCTCGCAGAGCTGCGTCAACTGCTCATGGAGGACCTCGGGCGGCCCGGCCCGGCGGCCGAGCGCGGACTCCTCCAGCACCGCGGTGTAGCGGGGTGGGTCGGTCTCCCGGGTGAGTGCCGACTGCCGCGCCAACCGGGCCCTGATCTCCGTCTCGATCTCGTCCTCGGCCTCCGGGGCGCCGGCGGCCTGGTCGACCTGCCAGGCCGAGGAGATCCGCATCCGCGCGTACCCGGTGGTCTGCAACAACCCCGGCACCAGCACCGGGTTGTACTCGGAGATCTCGGCACAACCCGCCTCCAGCTCGGCGAAGCCGCGCTGCTGTTGCGTCATCGCCGGATACCTCTTGAGCCAACCACGCATGTCGCCGGCTTCGTGGGTGATGCCGAGCAGCTCCAGCCGGAGGACGTCGTCGACGTGGTACAGGTCGAGCAGATCCCGGACATCGCCCGGATCGGGTCGGCTGCGACCGTTCTCCAGGCGGGACAGTTTGGACGCGGACGCCCAGCCGACGCGTTCGATGACCTGGTCGCCGGTGAGCCCGGCGGCCTCGCGCAAGCGGCGCAGTTCGCCGCCGAGCCGGCGGCGGCGCAGGATCGGGCTGGGTACGGCAGGAGGCACAGTGTCCTCTTTTCCGTCGACCGCCGCGGACGCGACGGTAACTGTATGAAATTCGCCCCCCACGGTCAGTATGGACGTCGCGACCGGCGCCGGAGGTACCGGCGGAGGGCGTGTCATCAGAAATACGCAGACCCGACAGCGACTCCGGTCGGCGCGATCCACGTCGCCGGCTCCGCCGAACCCGTCCGCCGTCCCGAGTCGCGCCACCGGAGGATCAATGCGCACCGTCCTGAGTCGCCCGGACTTCCGCCTGCTCTTCGGTGGGCTGCTGGCCAGCATGACCGCCGAGTCGATCCTGCTGCTGGCGCTCGCTGTCTGGGTGAAGGACCTCACCGGATCGGACGGCCTCGCCGGTGCCACGATCTTCGTCATCCTCGCGCCACGCACGTTGGCGCCGCTGGTCGGGTGGTTCGTCGACCGGTATCCGCGGCGTCCCTTCTTCGTGGTCACCAACCTCGCGACGGCGCTGCTGCTCACCCCCCTCTTCGCGGTCCGCGACGCGGGCGACATGTGGCTCATCTACGCGGTGGCCGCGCTGTACGGGTTGTCGAACCTGACCGTCGGGGCGGTGCTCAGTCGCCTGGTGCGGGAAATGGTGCCGCCGGACCTGCTCGGTGAGGCGAACGGGGCGTTGCAGACGGCACGGCAGGGGCTGCGGTTGATCGGTCCGCTCGCCGGTGCCGGCCTGTACGTGGCGCTGGGCGGCTGGCTGCTGGCCCTGGCCGGAATGGTCGGATTCCTGGTCGCCGCCGTGGTGGTCGGCGTGCCGCGGGTGGTTGCCGCGCCGCACACGTCGCCCGCGCCGCACACGTCGTCAATGGCATCGGCCGGCGGCTCCGATCACCGACCGCGCTGGCCGCAGGAACTGGTCGCCGGACTCCGCCACCTCGCGGGCGAGCCGGCGTTGCGGCGGGCGCTGCTCGGATACGGCCTCGGCTCGCTGGTGATGGGCTTCACCGAGTCGTTGATCTTCGCGTACGTGGACCGGGGGCTCGGGCGGGAACCGGCGTTCGTCGGCGTGCTCTTCACCGTGCAGGGCATCGGTGGCCTGGTGGGTGGGCTGCTCTCCGCCGCCGTACTGCGGCGGATCGGTGAGTTGGGTGCCCTGGCCGTCGGCGTGGCGCTGTTCGGACCTGCCGCGCTGATGTTGGCGTACCCGAATCTGTGGCTCGGCCTCGCCGCGGTGCTGATGGCGGGTCTGTCGCTGCCGCTGACCCTGGTCGGGCTGCACACCCTGATCCAACGGCGGACTCCGCCGGAACTGCTCGGCCGGGTGGCCGCCGCCGCCGAGGCGGCGGTCAGGTTCCCGCAGGCGTTCTCGATCGGCATGGGCGCGCTGGTCGTCGCCCTGCTCGACTACCGGCTGGTCTTCGCGTCGGTCGGCCTGGCGACCCTGCTCGCCGGCAACTACCTCTGGCGCGGGCGCCACCTGAGCCCACCGCCCGGGCCACCGCCACGACCTCCGGTCCCCGCCCAACGCCGGCCACCCGAGGCCCAAAAGACCGAGGTAGGTGCCCTCGCCCGAACCCCCGACCCTCTCCGGCGCAGTTGATCATGAAGTTGTTGTCCCGGTAAGCGATTACCCGGGGCAACAACTTCATGATCGACGCAGGAAACGGCGGGAGGAGCGGGAGAAGGCGGGTTGGTGCGGGTCAGGCGGCGATGCTCGCCAGGTGCTGCTTGACCTGGTTGATCGACGGGTTGGTAAGCGCGCTGCCGTCGGCGAAGCGCAGCGTGGGCACCGTCTGGTTACCGCCGTTGACCTGCATCACGAACGTCGCGGCCGCCGGATCCTGCTCGATGTCGACCACCTGGTAGGCGATCCCCTCCCGGTCGAGCTGCGACTTCAGCCGGTGGCAGTAGCCGCACCAGGGAGTGGAATACATCGTCAGCATGGTCAGATCCTCCAACGTCACGCCCGGCGGCTTGCCGATCAAGCACAGGCTATCCGCTGCAACGTCCGGGGAAGCTGCGACAATTCCCCGCTGTGGTGGTTAACTCCGCGTCCGAACGCGTGCTCGCCGGGCTCGATCCGGAGCAACGCGCGGCGGTGACCGCCCCGGCCGGCCCGGTCTGCGTGCTCGCCGGCGCCGGTACCGGCAAGACCCGGGCCGTCACGTCCCGGATCGCGTACCGGGCACTGACCGGTGAGATATCGGCCCGTCATGTGCTCGCGGTCACCTTCACCGCCCGGGCCGCCGCGGAGCTGCGTCAGCGGCTCGCCGTGACCGGCGTGGCCGGCGTGCAGGCACGTACCTTCCACGCGGCGGCGCTGCGCCAGATGCGCTACTTCGCACCTCGGCTGCTCGACGGCCGGGCCATGCCCGAGCTGCTGGACAGCAAGGTCCGGTTGGTCACTCTCGCCGCGGCGCGAGCCGGCCTACGGGCCGACCGGACGGCTGCCCGCGACCTCGCCGGTGAGATCGAGTGGGCCAAGTCCTCCCTCGTCGAGCCGGGTGAGTACCTGGTGGCCGCCGCCAAGGCGCTGCGGGAGACCTCGCACGAGCCGGCGAAGGTGGCGGAGGTGTTCGCCGCGTACGAGAGGCTCAAGCGGACCGGCGGGGTGATCGACTTCGAGGACGTGCTGCGTGCCGCGGTCTGGGGGATCGAGGAGCATCCGGACGTCGGCGAGCAGGTCCGCAACCAGTACCGGCACTTCGTCGTCGACGAGTACCAGGACGTCAACCCGTTGCAGCAGCGGCTGCTGGACGCCTGGCTCGGCGGACGGGACGACCTGACCGTGGTCGGCGACGCGTCCCAGACCATCTACTCGTTCACCGGGGCCACCTCGGCGTACCTGGTCGACTTCCCGCGTCGGCACCGGGCGGCCACCGTGGTCCGGCTGGTCCGCGACTACCGGTCGACGCCGCAGGTGGTCGGCCTCGCCAACGCGGTCATCTCGCAGGCGCGGGGCACCGAGGCGCGGTTGCGCCTCGAACTGGTCGGGCAGCGCCCGGCCGGCCCGGAGCCGGAACGGCGGATCTTCACCGACGAGCCGGCCGAGGCCGCCGCGGTCGCCGCCCGCTGCCGGGCGTTGATCGACGCCGGCACCCCGGCCCGCGAGGTCGCCGTGTTGTTCCGCACCAACGCGCAGTCCGAGGCGTACGAGAAGGCGCTCGCCGAGGCCGGCGTGCCGTACCAGGTCCAGGGGGCGGAGCGGTTCTTCGAACGTCCCGAGGTGCGCCAGGCGATGGTCGCACTGCGCGCGGCGACCCGGTCGCTGCCGGGTGAGACCCCGTTGCGGGCGGCGGTGGTCGAGGCACTGGCCGGCGTCGGATGGGCACCCGATGCTCCGCCGCCCGGGGGTGCCGCCCGTGAGCGGTGGGAGGCGCTGGCCGCGCTGGTTCAGCTCGCCGAGGAGTACGCGGCCACGCCGGAGATCCTGCCGCTCGGAGTGGCCGCCACCGTGGAGCGTCCGGTCACCCTTACCGATTTCACCGAGGAACTGGCCCGGCGGGCGGCCCAGCAGCACGTGCCGACCGTGGACGGGGTGACGCTGGCCTCCCTGCACTCCGCCAAGGGGCTGGAATGGGACGCCGTCTTCCTGGTCGGCCTGGCCGAGGGCACCCTGCCCACCACGTACGCGCGCACCACCGAGCAGGTCGAGGAGGAACGCCGACTGCTCTACGTCGGTATCACCCGGGCCCGGCAGTGGCTCTGGCTGTCGTACGCCTCGGCGCGCTCGCCGGGCGGCCGGCCCCGGCGACCGAGTCGATTCCTGCCGCAACTGGCGCCCGCCGTCGCGACGGAGCGGGCCGACGGGGGACGACCGGGGCGGGCTCCGCAACGGCGGGCCGCCACCCGGATCGTGTCCTGCCGGATCTGCGGCACGACCCTCCTCGCCGGACCGGACCGCAAGCTGGGCCGGTGTGCCACCTGTCCCTCCGACATCGACGACGAGTTGCACGAACGGCTGCGCGAGTGGCGGTCCCGGGTGGCCGGGGCGCAGAAGGTGCCCGCGTACGTGGTGTTCACCGACGCGACGCTTGTGGCACTGGCGGAGCGGCGACCGGGCCGGGCCGACGAACTGGTCGCGATCGCCGGGATCGGACCGCGCAAGCTGGGCCTGTACGGGGAGGCGGTGCTGGCGTTGGTGGGGGGCGCGACCGTCGACGAAATCTGCCCGCAGAAAACTTTCTGAATCTGACCGTTAATTCGTTTGCCCTCGCCCTACCGGCCGGCATAGCCTCAGGGCACACCTCGAAGGGGGCCCTGTTCGGGCTGCTCACGGGGTCTGTTTCCGGGTCGACCACGAGTGAACGTCAAAGGAGGTGGCACCGATGGAGAGCTACATCTACCAGCGTCCGACGGCGCTGCCCGTTGCCGTCGCTCCGCTGTCGGCTGCCCTGATGACTGCCGCTCCGCTGGCGGAAGTCCGGGCCACCACCGTCGCCGCGCGACCGTGGGCTCCGCAGGTGCACCGGGCCGAGATTCAGGCCGAGCTGATCCTCGCACCGGTCACGAACGGGCTCCAGGGGAGCAGTGGGTTCACGGGCAAGGGCGTCGATGGCGTCAACAAGCGGATGGACGTCCGCGGTGTTCCACCTCGAGGTAGACCGGTCTGACACCAGACCACCGGCTCACCTCGAGGCCGCGGAACCCGCATACCGGGATCCGCGGCCTCAGTTTTTTTTTGCACCGCCGAAGTACGTCTGAACAGCGATCCACGAGATCGCAGTGAGAGAGAGGTGACCGGGCGATGAGTCTGGCGTTGGCCCCGCTCGACGTGAGCGTCGAGGTGGAGGCGAACCTGCCCTGCCGGAAGTTCGACCCCGACCTGTGGTTCTCCGACTCGCCCACCGAGCTGGAACTGGCCAAGTCGCTCTGCGGGGACTGCCCGCTGCGCGTCGAGTGCCTGGCCGGTGCGGTCGAGCGGGCCGAGCCGTGGGGCGTCTGGGGTGGCGAGATCTTCGAGCGTGGCGCGGTCGTTCCGCGCAAGCGGCCCCGTGGCCGCCCGCGCAAGGAGGACCTCGCCCGTGACGCCGAGTTGCGGGTCGAGGCCGAGGCGCGGCTGGCGGCCAATGGTCTCGCCGCGTCGCGCAGCGCTGTCCGGCTGGCTGCCTGACATGTTCCCGATTCAGACCGACCCCGCCGGTGTCGCACCGGCCGAGAGAAAGCTGACCACCATGCTGCACCTTCCGAACGGAGCCGAGATGTACCTACTCCACGAAGCGTTGTCGAGGGCTCGAATGCTCCGGCCTCAGGCCGGTCGCACCACCACGAGCACTGAGGCAACCCGATCCGCCCGTACCATCGCCATGACCGGCCGCGCCCGGTCAGCCCGCGAACTGGGCGTTCTGTAGGACGAACACGCAGCCGGCGGGCGGGGACCGAGGGTCCCCGCCCGCCGCGTCATCGCCGCACCACTCAGCCGACCGGAGCGAATCCCGGCAGCCAACGTTCCAGGATGCCCCGGTAGGGGGCCTTGGCCTCCAGTTGGCACAGCACCCCGATCGACCCGAGCGTCACCCGGTGGATGAGCAGGTAGGACGGCGGCAGGTTGAGCTGTCGGCTGAACTGGTACGCCGGGGAGCGAGGGCTGGCCAGCCGGGTGGCTTCGGCGCGCAGCCAGGCCCGGGTGAACCGGAACTCGTCGACAGCGATCGGCTCCAGCATCGGACGCAGGAACTCCAGCAGTGCGTGCGCGTCGATCGGCTCGACGCCACTGACGAAGCCCTCGGCCCGCAGCCCGGCCTCGACCTCGTCGGCGTCGCCGCGCAGGGCCAGCCCGGCGATGCGGCCGATCGGTTCCGGCGTACCCTCCGGCATCCGGGCCACCGCCCCAAAGTCGATCACGCCGAGCCGGCCGTCGGGCAGCAGTCGGAAGTTTCCGGGATGCGGGTCGGCGTGCAACAGCCCGGCCCGAGCCGGCGCGGAGAGATGGAGGGTGGCCATCAACCGGCCAGCCTCGTCGCGCTGCTCCTCGCTGCCGGACCGGATGATGTCGGCCAACGGGGTGCCCGTTATCCACTCGGTGACCAGGACCCGGGGGGAGGCGTGGAAGACCTCCGGTACGTAGATCTCCGGGTCGTCGGCGTACCCGGCGGCGAAGGCCCGCTGCGACTCCGCCTCCAACTCGTAGTCCAGTTCCTCGGTGATCCTCTCCCGCAGCTCGGCCAGGAGGGGCTTGATGTCCAGCCCGGGCTGGATGGCCCGGAACATACCCCCCAGCCGGGAGAGCTGCTTGAGGTCGGCGAGCAGGGCATCGCCGGCGCCGGGATACTGGATCTTCACGGCGACATTACGGCCGGAACCGTCCGGTAGCCGCCACACGGCCCGGTGCACCTGCCCGATGCTCGCCGCGGCGGCCGGGGAATCGTCGAAGTCCACGAACCGGTCCCGCCAGGCCGGGCCCAACTGCTCGGCCAGCACCTTGTACACGCTGGCGGCGGGCAGCGGCGGCGCGGCCTCCTGGAGTTTCGTCAGCGCCTGCCGGTAGGGCGCGGCGATCTCCTCCGGTAGGGCGGCCTCGAACACCGACAGCGCCTGACCGAACTTCATCGCCCCGCCCTTGAGCTGGCCGAGGACGCTGAACAACTGCTCGGCCGTGCGTTGCTGGATCTCGGCGGAGATCACGTCGGAGGCGAGCCCGGTGACGCGCTTTCCCATGCCGAGGACGGTCCGGCCGGCGAAGCCGAGCGGCAGAGCGGCGAGCTTGGCGGTCCGGGACACGGCCCGGCGCGGGATGTCGGTCACGTGGTCATTGTTACCGACTCGACCGGCCTGCTGCTGCCGTGCAGCCGCACCCGCGCTGCCGGTGCACTGTTCAGCTGCCGCATCGGCAGCGCGGGTGCGGCGGCCAGTAGCGCCGCCGGAGGCTGCCGGGGGCCACCACCTCGGCCGACCCGCCGAGGGTCTCGGGGGTGCCGCCGTCGAGTTGGCTCAGTGCCTCGCCGACGGCGTATCCGGTCGCGGTCAGCAGGAGACTCACGGCGCAGGCCGGGGTGGGCGGGGTGCTGGCGAGTTGGGCCGCTAGCGTCGGCCAGCCGGGGTCCCGGTCGGCCCGGTGCAGGTCAAGACAGCGCAGGCAGGGGCCGACCGGCGGGCGGACCAGCGGGCCGACCGCCGGAATTCCCTCCCGGATGTCCACCAGCAGGTGCGGTTGTCGCCGTTGGGCGTGACCGACGGCCAGCAGCGCGGCCGGCCGATCGCAGCCGAGTTGCACGACCAGATCGGGACGGGGCCGGCGCAGCGGGCCGGTACCGGTGCCGGGGGCGGCCCGCTGCACCGCCGCCCGGGCCGCGGCGTCGAGCGGACTGCCGATCTCGGTGGCGGTGATACCGGTGCCGACGAGATCGAGCGGACGAACCGCCCCGGACAGGTCGGGGTGGACATGACCGACGCCCGCCTGGGCCAGGGCGACCGCGATGGCGGGGCCGAGTGGACCGCTGCCGGTGACCGTCACCCGGGCGGCCAGGCGGCGCCGGAGCACCTGGGCGGGGGTGCCCGGCAACCGGGCGGTAGCCAGCGCCAGCGCGCTGGCCTCGGCGGCGAGCCGGGTCCGGCTCGGTCCGGTGAGATCCCGGGGTACGAGGGTGTGGGCCGGCACCACCAGACCGGCGGTGCGCAGGGCGTCGAGCAGGGCGCGGGCGTGTTCCGGGCGGACTTCCGTCCCGGCCAGCACCTGCCGTTCGCTGCGGGTGCCGTCGAGCAGGTCGAGCAGCCGGGCCGCCCGGGGATCGGCCACCTCGACCAGCACCGCCCGCTCCCGACCGAGGCCGAGCTGAAGGGTGTGCCGGTCGCGCCAGAGACGGGTGAGTCCCGGTAGCAGGCGGGGACGGGGGGACGGCGGGCGTTCGGTGGTTCGCGTCATGAGCACGAACAGTGACCGCATCCGCGCTTTCCGTCGATCGTTGTCCACAGGTGGTCAGCCCCGGATCCAGGGCTGTCCACAGGATTCGGCGAGTTATCCACAACTCGCGAGTACTACTGTCGGTGGTCCGACAGTCACCATGCATACGAGCGGGGGGTGGCCACTGGCCACCCCCCGCTCGCAGTACGCGTACGTCAGACCTTCGCCTTGCCCAGGATGCGGTTCACTGTTGTGCCACATACCGGACACTTGCCCTTGGCCATGTTCATGCCGGTCTTCGAGACCTCGACACGGCCTTCGAAGTCCCGCTTCTCCTTGCACTTGACGCAGTAACCGTTGTAGGTCTGGGCCTGGTCGGCCACGGTGTGCCCTCCTCGTGTCGTCCACCGGTCGATAACGACCCGGTGGGTCTCCCGGTGGCGGTCGCTCAGGGCGCCCGGCGCCGGTCCTGTCCGGTGGCCACCTACGTGACCACTGGTTGGCGGACCCTACCCAGGTGTGGGCGGTTCCATGTCAGCTGCGCATTGCCACTGTGAGCAAGGCGACGTCGAGAGTGTGCACGCCGAATTGGGTCGGATCAGTCAGTTTGCCGGGGACACGCCGACCGGTACCCCGCAATTACGCTGGTAGTGCCGCCGAGACGGGGGCGCGGACCCCAATTTGAGCTCCGCGGCGATGATCACTTACCGTGTTGATCGGCCCAGGTGTGACACCTCGCCGGTCACCACGAAGGGTGACCGTGACGGCTGCCCCGGGTCCGGCAAGAAATTTTTCGGGACTCCTGGCGACCAATCCCCATTTTCCGGACGCGTGTCGAGGGGTTGACTCTTGCGGACCCCTGGTCACAACGCATTAGCTTGCCAACGTGACAGCAAACCGAGGCTGCGCGGTCCACTGATGGCTGGGCCGCGGAAGCCGGTCGTCGAGGTACGGCGCAGCCAGCGTCGGCGACGCACGGTGTCCGCCTACCGCGACGGGGAGCGGGTCGTGGTCCTCATCCCCGACCAGTTCTCCCGGGCCGAGGAGAGCGAGTGGGTCGACCGGATGCTCGCCCGGCTGGCGGCCCGCGAGGGGCGCCTGGTCCGCTCCGACGCCGAACTGCTGGACCGGGCCAACCGGCTGATCAAGCTCTATCTCACCGAGTACGGCAACCAGGCCCTGCCGGCCAGCGTCCGGTGGGTGAGCAACCAGAACGGGCGGTGGGGCTCCTGCACCCCGGCGGACCGTTCGATCCGACTGTCCCACCGGATCCAGGAGATGCCGGATTGGGTGATCGATTACGTGCTGCTGCACGAACTGGTCCACCTCATCGTCTCCAGTCACAACGCACAGTTCTGGGCACTGGTCGGCAGGTACCCGAAGACCGAACGGGCGCGCGGCTACCTGGAGGGCGTGGCGGCCGTCGCCGGCACCCCCTGAGTGCCCCGCCGCTGCGGCGGTAGGGTCGGTGAATGGCCCGACGTGTGGTGGTGGCGCTGCTCGCGCCGATCGCCTGGACGCCACCCGGCGTCGACCCGGTGGACTGGCGTACGGCGCTCGCCGAGGACGTGGTGGACCTGCTCGCCATGCTCAACGAGGTGGACACCGCAGTGGCGGTCACGCGCGCCGACCGCTGGCTGGCCGACGCGGTGATCTGGCCCGGCACGACCGTGTACGAGGTGCCCGAGCCGACCCCGAACGCCGTGTTCGCCGCCCTGACCGGTGCCGGTGGACCGGACGCGACGGCCGGCACGGACCGGCAGTCCGGTGCCGGGCCGGCGGGCGGAACCCCGGTGCCGGTCGACCGCTACGAGCAGGTGGCGGTCGTCGCGGGCGATGCGCCCGACCTGCCCGGACTCACCGTCGGCAAGTTGCTGCGTCCGCTGACCAGCCGGCCGGTCGCGGTCGCCCCGGCCGAGGGTGGCCTTCCCGGGTTGCTCGGGGTGGCGGCCCGGCTACCCGTACCGTCCTGGCTGCCACCGGTGGACATGGACGCCACGATGCCCGCGACCGTCCGGGCGGCGGCACCCCGCCCCGGCGACCTGGCGGTGACCCCCTCCTGGCACCGGCTGCGCGGACCGGCGGATCTGGCCCGACTCGATCCGGCACTTGACGGGTGGGAACACACCCGGTCCCTGCTGTCCGGTGCGGGCCGGAGCGGCTGACCTCGCCGTCTCGGCGCGACCGTGATGGGGCGGCCGGGCAGGGCCCGGTCGGGTGAGATCATCTCGGCCGTCATGCGGCGACCGGCCGGTCGAGCCGGTCAGGCGCGGCCCTCGCCACCCTCGGTGTCGTCGCGGCGTTCCGTCTCGCCCGGGGCCTTCTCCTCCGGGCCACCCGGGGCGGAGAAGTCGAAGTTCTCCAACTCGGTCATCAGATCCACGTCGGCCATGGCGAAGGCGACCGGGTCGGCGAAGTCGTCGTCGGAGGGCAGCAGATCGGGGTGCCCCCACAGCGCGTCCCGGCCGGCGATCCCCCGGTGCTCGGTGAGCGCCGCCCAGAGTGCCGCGGCCTCGCGCAGCCGACGGGGCCGCAGCTCCAACCCGACCAGGGCCGCGAAGGTCTGCTCGGCCGGCCCGCCGGCCGCCCGGCGGCGACGGAACGCCTCGCCCAGCGCCACGACGTTCGGCAGTCGGCCGTCGGCCGCCCCGTCGACCACGTGGCAGACCCAACCCTCCACCAGGGCGAGGGCGGTCTCCAGCCGGGCCAGCGACGCCTTCTGCGTCGGGCTGTCCTCCGGCGTGAAGATGCCTTCCAGGGCGATTGCCTGCATCGACTCCGGGTCGGTCGGGTCGACCCGTCCCATCGCCTCCTCGATCGCTTCCCGATTCACCCGGATGCCGGCGGCGTACGTCTCGACGGCGTTGAGGACGTGCCCCCGCAGCCACGGGACGTGCTCGAAGAGCCGCTGGTGCGCCGCCTCGCGCAGGGCCACGTAGAGGCGGACCTCGTCCTCGGGCAGTTCCAGCCCCTCGCCGTACGCCTTGATGTTGGCGGGGATGAGCGCGGCCGTGCCGGCCGGTCCGAGCGGCAGACCGATGTCGCCGGCGGAGAGCACCTCCGCGGCGAGTGACCCGAGGGCCTGGCCGAGTTGGCCGCCGAAGAGCGCGCCACCGAGCGTGGCGACCATCGACTGCATCGGGCCCAGTTGGGCCCGGGCCTCCGGCGGGACCAGGTCGCCCATCGCGCCGACCATCCGGCTGGCCACCGGGTCGCACAGCTTGCGCCAGACGTCAAGCGTCTTGTAGATCCACTCGTTGCGGTTCCAGGACACCGTGTTACGGATGCCCGAGGGCAGCGCGGAGGCCGGCTCCAACCAGAGGTCGGCGATGCGCAGCGCCTCCTCCACCGCGTGGCGCTCGTACGGGGAGACCGCCGGGTCGCCCGCCGCGGCGAGCTGACTGGCCGCCACCTGACGGGCAAGGTCCCAGTTGACCGGCCCGCTGCCCGGGGCGGAGAGCAGGTGCTGCAACTGCGACATGAACTGCTGCATCTGCGCAGGGTCGTTGGGGTCGGGCGGCTGCCCACCCGGTAGCGCGAAACCGAACGGAATATCAGGCACGACGTCTACGGTACGCGCGCTCGGCCCCGGGCCGCCGCCACCGCGGTTGCGCTGAGGGCGAAGTCGTTCGTCGTGCCGGCCGGGAGCCGCGACCGGGATCGGTACGCTCTGCCGCATGAGACGTCGCGGCCTGACCGTCCTGCTCGGTGCTCTGCTCACCGCACTGCTCAGCATCGGGGTGCTCGGCGCGCCCGTCCCGTACGTGGTGCTCGGTCCCGGCCCGACCGTCGACACGCTCGGTCAGGCGGACGGCAAGGAGGTCATCCAGGTCACCGGCCGGGAAACCTCCACCTCCGCCGGTCAACTGCGGCTGACGACGGTGGGGGTGCAGCCCGGCGTCAAGCTCCGGTCGGCCATCCAGGGCTGGCTCTCCGACGATCAGGCCGTGGTGCCGCGTGAACTGGTCTACCCGCCGGGGGAGACCCAGGAGGAGGTGGAACAGCGCAACGCCGAGGACTTCCAGGTCTCGCAGACCAGCGCGGAAACCGCCGCGCTGCGGGAACTCGGGTACGAGGTGCAGGTCGTGGTCAAGACGGTCGCGGCCGACGGGCCGTCGGCCTCGGTGCTGCGACCCGGCGACGTGGTGACGTCGGTCGAGGGTGAACCGGTGCCGTTCGCCTCCCGGCTGACCGAACTCATCCTGGCCCGGCCGGCCGGCAGTGCTCTGCGGATCGGGTACACCCGGGACGGCACCGCGCGCACCGACACCATCACCAGTCAGGAGCAGGACGGCCGCCCCCGGATCGGGATCGAGATCGAGCAGCAGCAGCCGCACCCGTTCACCCTCTCCTTCGACCTGAAGGACATCGGTGGCCCAAGCGCGGGTCTGATGTTCGCCCTGGGCATCATCGACAAGTTGACCCCGGACGACCTGACCGGCGGTCGGATCATCGCCGGCACCGGCACCATCGACGACTCCGGGCAGGTCGGCCCGATCGGCGGGATCCCCCAGAAGTTGGTCGGGGCGAAGCAGGCCGGTGCGACCGCGTTCCTGGTACCGGCGGCCAACTGCGCCGAGGCGGTCCGTAACCGGCAGCCGGAGCTGCCGTTGGTCAAGGTGGGCTCGCTCGACGAGGCGTTGGACGCACTGGAGAGGCTGCGTTCCGGGAGCGAGCCGGCGTACTGCTGAGCCGCGCGGCATGACCTTGCGCTCACGCTTTCAGGAACACCCCGTACTCTGGGTGCCTGGTCGGAGCCGATCATAACGAGCGTGCGGAGCCAACAGTGGTCATGCGTAGCAGCAGCCCCATGCCGAGGATGAGCCGACGCGGACGCGTCACGATCGGGGTCCTGATCGGGGTGTTCGTGCTGTTCACCCTGCTCGGCTGGGGGGTGCAGGCCTGGACGGACTGGCTCTGGTTCTCCGAGGTCGACTACACCGAGGTCTTCCGGGGCGTGCTGGTCACCCGGCTGCTGCTCTTCCTGGCCGCGGGCCTGGCGATGGCGGCGATCGTCGGCGGGAACCTCTGGCTCGCGCAACGGCTGCGCCCACGGATGCGACCCCATTCACCGGAACAGGCCACCCTGGAACGGTACCGGATGCTGCTCGGCCCCCGGCTGGGCCTGTGGATCACGGCGGCCGCCGCCGTCGTCGGTCTCTTCGCCGGCCTGTCCGCGCAGAGCCGCTGGAACCAGTGGCTGCTCTTCCTGCACGGTGGCAACTTCGGTGTGGACGACCCGGAGTTCGGCGTCGATGTCGGCTTCTACGTCTTCCAGTTGCCGTTCTGGCGGTTCCTGCTGGGGCTCGGCTTCACCGCGGTGGTGCTGGCGCTGATCGGCGCGCTGGCCGTGCACTACCTGTTCGGCGGGGTACGCCTGCAGGGCGTCGGCGACCGGATGAGCAACGCCGCCCGGGCTCACCTGAGCACGCTGGTCGCGGTCTTCGTCCTGCTCAAGGCCGTCGCGTACGTGCTGGATCGGCGGGCGATGCTGTTGGAGTACAACGACGGTGTGGGCGTCTACGGCGCCGGCTACGCCGACATCAACGCGCTGCTGCCGGCCAAGGAGATCCTCGCCTACATCTCCGTGGTGGTGGCGATCGCGATCATCGTGTTCTCCAACGCCTGGATGCGGAACCTGGTCTGGCCGGGCATCTCGCTGGCCCTGCTCGGCGTCTCCGCGGTGGCGATCGGCGGCATCTACCCGTGGGCGGTGCAGACCTTCGAGGTCAAGCCCAGTGCCCGGGACAAGGAAGCGCCGTACATCCAGCGCAGCATCGACGCCACCCGCGCGTCGTTCGGGCTGGACATCGCCCAGAGTTCGGCGTACGCGGCCAACAACCTGAACCCGCCGGAGAGCCTGGCCACCGACACCTCCGTGGTGCCGAACGTCCGGCTGCTCGACCCGCAACTGGTCAGCGAGACCTACACCCAGCTCCAGCAGGTCCGCGGCTTCTACAGTTTCGGCCCAAAGCTCGACATCGACCGGTACACGATCGATGACGCGACGCAGGACTACGTGGTCGGCGTACGCGAGATCAACTATGGCGAGCTGACCGCCCAGCAGAGCAACTGGATCAACCGGCACACCGTCTACACCCACGGCTACGGAGTGGTGGCCGCACCCGCGAACCGGGTGGTCTGCGGTGGCCAGCCGTTCTTCGTCTCCGGCTCACTCGGCGAGCGGACGCAGGAGGCCTGCGCCTCGTCGACCGACCTGATCCCGGCGAACCAGCCCCGGATCTACTACGGCGAGCGGATGGCGGCCGGCGACTACGCCATCGTCGGCAAGCCGAACCCGGACGCCAACCCGGCCGAGTTCGACCGCCCGGCCGGCGAGAGCGGCGAGGGCGGCGAGGGACCCGAGTCGTACTACACCTACACCGGTGAGGGCGGCGTCGAGATCGGCTCGTTCGCCCGTCGCCTGCTCTACTCGATCAAAGAGCAGGAGGCGAACTTCCTGCTCTCCGAGGCGGTCAACGACAACTCCAAGCTGCTCTACGTGCGTAACCCCCGGGACCGGGTGGAGAAGGTCGCGCCGTTCCTCACCCTGGACGGCGACCCCTACCCGGCCCTGGTGGACGGCCGGGTGCAGTGGATCGTCGATGGTTACACCACCGCCGCGACCTACCCGTACGCCGAGCGGGTCAACCTCCAGCAGGAGACCACCGACGAGCTGACCGGCCGGGGCACCATCCAGCTGGCCCGGGAGAACGTCAACTACATCCGCAACTCGGTGAAGGCGACCGTCGACGCGTACGACGGCACGGTCACCCTCTACGAGTTCGACGAGAACGACCCGGTCCTCAAGGCGTGGAACAAGGCGTTCGGTGGCGACCTGATCAAGCCGCGGGCCGAGATCCCGCCGGCGCTGGTCGAGCACTTCCGCTACCCGGCCGACCTGTTCAAGGTGCAGCGCAACCTGCTGACCCGGTTCCACGTCACCACCCCCGGCGACTTCTACTCCGGCCAAGACTTCTGGCAGGTGCCGAACGTGCCGGACGCGCCGGACAGCGGGGTGAAGCAGCCGCCGTACTACCTCTACACGCAGTTCCCGGGCCAGGAGGCGCCCCGTTTCCAGCTGACCAGCGCGGTCACCCCCAACGGTCGGCAGAACCTGGCCGCGCTGATCTCCGGGTCGTACCAGGACGGCAGGCCGACGTTGCAGGTGCTGGAGCTGCCGGACCAGACGGCGATCTCCGGGCCGGTGCAGGTGCACCAGCGGATGACAAACACCAACGCCACCATCCGGCAGCAGCTGAACCTGCTCTCCTCGAACCAGGCCCAGGTGCAGTACGGCAACCTGCTGTCGCTGCCCTTCGCCAACGGGATGCTCTACGTCGAGCCGGTCTACGTCAAGAGCAACCAGCAGGATGCGTATCCGCTGTTGCAGAAGGTGCTGATGTCGTACGGCGACGGTGGTTCCTACGTCGTCCTGGCCGACAACGTCGCCGACGGCATCAAGCAGTTGGTCGAGCAGGGCAAGCAGGCAGCGGCTGGTAATCCGCCGCCGCCGGCCGGGGGCGAGGAGCCGCCGCCCGAGGGCGAGGAACCGTCGCCGTCGCCGACGGCCACTCCGTCGCCGGGCGACGCTCCGCCGCTCACCGGTGAACTCGGTGCCGCCGCCGAGCGGGTACGGGCCGCGATCACCGAGGTGCGTGCCGCGCAGGCATCCGGCGACTTCGAGCGGTACGGTCGCGCGCTTGCCGCACTGGACGAGGCGCTCACCGCGTTCCAGCAGGCTCAGCAGGTGGCGGGCACCAACGGTACGCCGAGCCCGCCGGCGCCCACCGGCAGTCCCTCGCCCACCGGCTGACCGATCCACCGGTGCAGCCCGCGGCCCGGCGTTCCTCGCCACTGCCGCGGGCTGCGCCGTGTCTGAGGGGCGACCGACCTGAGCGCTGACCGGAAATCGGCAGGACGGCGGCGGCGAAACGAGGCGTTCCGTGGGTCGTTTTGCGGGCAGCGGGGGTGGTGCGCTACGGTGGATCTACCGACGCGGGGTGGAGCAGCTCGGTAGCTCGCTGGGCTCATAACCCAGAGGTCGCAGGTTCAAATCCTGTCCCCGCTACTGCGAGAAAGAGGTCCCGGATCCGTCCGGGGCCTCTTTTCGTTCACCCGGCGGTCGATTCGGCCGCTCGGCCGTCCTCCGGTCGCCGGCCGACCAGCCGGCACCCTCGGGCCAGCCGACGGTCCAGCGGGGGCGGTGACCAGGCCCGGAGCGTTACGGGTGGGGCTGGTGATCGCCATGGTTGCCGGTGGGGTAGGCTGGTCCTACCGACGCGGGGTGGAGCAGCTCGGTAGCTCGCTGGGCTCATAACCCAGAGGTCGCAGGTTCAAATCCTGTCCCCGCTACTGCCACGACAGCGGCCCCGGATCCGTCCGGGGCCGCTGTCGTTGTCCGGCACTGTTTTCCGGCGTCGACACGAGCGTCGTTCGGCCGGCCGAGGTTGCGCGTCTCGGCGAGGATGGGCGCATGTCTTCCTTTGGTAGGTGGTGGGGGCGGCTCGGCACGCTCCTGGGTACGGTCGTGCTGACGGTCTTCGTCCCGGTCGCGGCGTGGGCGTCGACCGGCACCGGCGAACTGGTGGTGGAGGCGGCTCGACGGCGCGGGCGTGGTGTCGGCGTCTTCGGTTTCCTGAGCCTGCTCTGCTGCCTGGCGGTGGTGGCCGTGATCGTCCTGCTGGTGATCCGGATGACCCGTCGCCGGCGCTGACCGGGCGTGGCGAGAGACCGTTCGCGCCCTGGCGGTCGCGTCGTGGACCGCCAGCGGCGGTACGCCCGGCGCGTGGTCTACTTGTCCGCGTGGAACTTCTGCACTCGGGCAAGGTGAGGGACGTCTACGCCGAGGGCGATGACCTGATCCTGGTCGCCTCCGACCGCGTCTCCGTCTACGACGTGGTGCTGCCGACCCCGATCCCGGACAAGGGCAAGCTGCTCACCGCGTTGTCGCTGTGGTGGTTCGAGCAACTGGCCGACCTGGTCCCCAACCACGTCATCTCGGCCACCGACGTGCCGCTGGAGTTCGCCGGGCGGGCGATCCGGTGCCGCCGGCTCGAGATGGTTCCGGTCGAGTGCGTCGCCCGTGGCTTCCTCACCGGCGGCGGCCTGAAGGAGTACGAGAGCACCGGGAAGGTCTCCGGCGTCGAGCTGCCGCGCGGGCTGGTCGAGGCCTCCATCCTGCCGGAGCCGATCTTCACCCCGTCCACCAAGGCGCCGGTGGGCGAGCACGACGAGCCGATGACCTTCGCCGAGGTGGTCGACAAGGTTGGCGCGGAGACCGCCGACCGGCTGCGGCAGCTGACCATCGACGTGTACTGCCGGGGCGCGGAACTGGCGGCCGACCGGGGCATCCTGGTCGCCGACACCAAGATCGAGCTTGGTTGGGCACCGGACGGCACCCTGGTCCTCGGCGACGAACTGCTCACCCCGGACTCGTCCCGGTTCTGGCCGGCGGAGTCCTACCAGCCAGGGCGTGCCCAGTTCTCCTACGACAAGCAGTACGTACGGGACTGGGCGGCGCGCAGCGGCTGGGACAAGCGGAACCCGGCACCGGAGGTGCCCGCCGATGTGGTCGACGCCACCCGGGCCCGCTATGTGGACGTCTACGAGAAGCTGACCGGCGAGCGCTGGTAGCCCGCGCGGCGCAGACCGGCGTGCCCGGCGTGCCGCTATTCGCCGCTGCGGTGGCGGCCGACGTGCTGCTCGGCGGGGACGGTCGCGGTGATGATGCGTACCGTGGTGCCGGCCGACCCGGTCTCGACGTCCATCGCGTCGGTCAGCTCGCGGGCCAGCCAGAGCCCCCACCCGCCGGCCGTCTCAGGCGCGGGGCGGCTGCGGTTGTCGAGGTTCTGTGTGCTGATGCCTGGACCGTGGTCGGCGACCTCGCACAACACCAGGCCGGGCTCTTCCCACAGCCGCAGCCAGCCCTGACCGCCGCCGTGCCGCACCGCGTTGGTGATCAGCTCGTTGACGGCGAGCACGAAGTCGTCCAACCGCTCGTCGCGCAGCCCGGTGGTGCGCGCGCAGGCGGCGACCGAGTGTCGGAGCTCGGTCACCTGGGCCTGGTCGAAGGCGTCGGCGATCAGGAGGGCGTGTTCGATGGGCACCACCGTACGCGGTGTGGGAGATCCTGCGTTCGTCATGGCCCCGTCCCGACAGAGATCGCAGAGGTTTACGCGGCTTTTACCACCGTACGTCAGGGTTGGTCGAGGTGCATCGGCCGCAGGGGGCCCCGACGGCCTGTGGCATGGTGGCGCACGTGCCTGCTGCCGGTGGTTTCGAGGTGCCGCTCTGGCGTGCCGTCGCGGTCTTCCGGGTGGCCTCCCTGGCGTACGTCTGCGTGGTGTTGATCCGCGACGCGGACCGCTACGCCCACCCCCTCGCCGCGACGGCGCTGGTGTTGTTCATGGCGCTCTGGACCGCCGTCACCGCGATCGGGTACGCGGTCCCGGCCCGGCGCGGTTGGCCGCTGCTCCTGGCCGATCTGGGCGTGGTGGTGGCGATCCTGCTGGCCACCCCGTGGGTGATGGGCCGGCCGGCGCTCGACGCGGGGCTGCCGACCCTCCCGGTGGCCTGGCTGAGCGGGCCGGTGCTGGCCTGGGCCGTCTGCGGCGGGCGGCGGCGGGGCGCGGTCGCGGCGCTTGTGCTGGGCGCGACCGACCTGGCGACCCGGGGCATGGTCACCCCGACTGCGTTCAACGGAGCGATCCTGATGCTGCTCGCCGGCGTGGTGGTCGGGCACGTCGCCCGGCTGACGGTGACCGCCGGGGAGCGGCTGCACCGGGCGGTCGAGTTGGAGGCCGCCACCCGGGAGCGGGAACGGCTGGCCCGGGACATCCACGATTCGGTTCTCCAGGTGCTCGCTCTGGTGCAGCGGCGGGGTGCCCACCTCGACGGGGAGGCGGGCGAGCTGGCCCGGCTGGCCGGGGAGCAGGAGATGGCGTTGCGGTCGCTGATCTCCGGTGCCGGACCGGTTCCGGCCGGTGCCGCCGACGCACCGGTGGACCTGCGCACCCTGCTCGGCCGGCACGCTTCGGCCGCCGTGTCGTTGTCCGCACCGGCGGGCCCGGTGCCGCTGCCTCCGGCGGTGGCCCGCGAACTGGCGGCGGCCGTCGCAGCGGCGCTGGACAACGCGGCCCGGCACGGCGGCGGTCGAGCCTGGGTGCTGGTCGAGGACGAGGAGTCGGCGGTCACCGTGTCGATCCGGGACGAGGGGCCGGGCTTCCCGCCCGACCGGCTGAACGAGGCGGCGGCCCAGGGACGGTTGGGTGTCGCCCAGGCCATCCGGGGGCGGCTGACCGACCTGGGTGGTACCGCCCGGATCAGCTCGACGCCGGGTGCCGGCACCGAGGTGGAACTCACCGTGCCGAGGAGGCAGCCATGAGCGGCGTACGCGTGATGGTCGTCGACGACCACCCGATGTGGCGGGAAGGGGTGGCCCGTGACCTGGCCGAGGCGGGCCACGAGGTGGTGGCCAGCTGTGGCGAGGGCCGACAGGCGGTCCGGGTGGTCGCCGCAGCCCGTCCCGACGTGGTGGTGCTCGACCTGCAACTGCCGGACATCTCCGGCGTGGAGGTGATCCACGGACTGCGGACGGCACACCCCGGGGTGCGGGTGCTCATGCTCTCGGCCAGCGGTGAGCAGCAGGGCGTGCTCGACGCGGTGAAGGCCGGCGCCACCGGTTACCTGCTCAAATCCGCCGGGCTGGCGGAGTTTCTGGAGGCGGTGCGCCGCACCGCGGCGGGCGATCCTGTCTTCACACCCGGCCTGGCCGGACTGGTCCTCGGCGAATACCGCCGTCTGGCCGCCGGCGGCGGCGACCAGGCGGCGGCCGGTGCCCGGGACGCGGCACCCCGGCTCACCGACCGGGAGACCGAGGTGCTGCGGCTGGTGGCCAAGGGGATGTCGTACCGGCAGATCGCCGAGCGGCTCGGGCTGTCGCACCGTACGGTGCAGAACCACGTGCAGAACACGCTCGGCAAGCTCCAGTTGCACAACCGGGTCGAGCTGACCCGGTACGCGATCGAACGCGGCCTGGACGACTGAGCGGCGGCGCCGGTCGATCAGACCGAGTGCGGCGGCCGGGTCTCGTGCACGGCCAACTCCTCGGCGCTGGCTCCGCCACCGGCGGCACCCGCGTCGTACGCGATCGAATCGGTCTCCTGGTCGGTGTGGGCCCCCTCGTCCGGTTCGACAAGCCGGCCGACGGTGGCGTCCGCGGTGGTGCCCAACCGGTCGTGGTCGTAGAGGGAAACCGGAGACTTCGGGTCGGAGGTGGGGCCCGGATCGATCACGTCGGCGTCGAGCTGGGCCTGTGCCGCCTGCTCCCGGCTGTCCGCTTCGGCCGCGATGTCCGGATCGACCGGCCCGGCCAGCGGATCGTCGACCGGCAGCTCGAACCGCTCCCGGCCCAGCTTGTAGTCCAACGACTCACCGTCGAGTTGCTCCTCGGCGGTGGTGCCGAACTCGTCGACCGCCACCGGCGTCCGGTCACCGGGCAGCTGAGCCGGGGCCGGGCCGTCCGCCTCCCGTCCGGTCAGCACGTCGTCCCCGGCCGTCGAATCGTCGTCGGCGGTGTCGGGCAGGCCGTCGGCCTCGGGATCGGACACGGGGGTCGGGTACTCGTCGTCGCGCATGACTGACCACTACCCGCTGCCCTCCCGCCGTAACCGGTCCAGGCGGGGTGGTTGGCCGGTCGGGCGTGGTTGTCAGGCGTCCCGTTCGCTCAGCGGGTCAGCCGGCGGGCCAGCGCGGCGACCGTGCCGACAGCGGTGCCGGCGGCGGCCAACCCGAACGCGGCGGACATCCGGACCAGTTGGCGGCGCCGGCCGTGCCAGCCGCCCTCCGCCGTTGCCGCGGCGTCGGCCCGGAAGACGTTACCGGTGGTGTCGGCCGTCGGCGGCGGCCCGAACTGGGTGTACCGGCCGTACCAGCCGAGGACTCGTTCGGCCAGTGCCGGCGCCAGCCGCCACTGCATGCCGATCAGACGAGCGGCACCGCCGGCGTACGCCTCCCGGCGGGGCCGCCGCAGCAACCGGACGATCGTCTCCGCGACCACCTCCGGCGGATAGACCGGCGGCGGCGGAAGCACCTGCCGGCCGCTGTGATTGGCGGCGTGCCGGAAGAACGGCGTGTCGATGGTGGCCGGCAGCACGGTGCAGATCGAGACCGATCCCCGGCCGGTGGCCCGCAGCTCCTGGCGGACCGTGTCGGAGAGCCCCCGGACCCCGTGCTTGGCGGCGTTGTACGGCGACTGGTAGGGCATCGCCACCTCGGCCAGCACCGAGGCGTTGTTGACCACGACGCCGCCGCCGGCCGCACTGAGGTGAGGCAGCGCGGCCCGGATCCCGTTCGCCGTGCCGAGCAGGTTGACGTCCAGCACCCGGCGGAACTCGGCCACCGGGATCTCGTCGAACAACCCGATGGTGCCGACCGCGGCGTTGTTGATCCAGGCGTCGATCCGGCCGAACTCCGCCACCGCGGTCGCGGCGAGCCTTCGCATCGCGTCCGCGTCCGTCACGTCGGTGGGCACCACCAGGGTGCGACCGCCCAGCTCACGACAGTGCCGGGCCACCTCCCGCAGGGCCGGCTCGGTACGCGCGGCCAGCACCACGGTGCTGCCGCAGCGGGCCAGGGAGTACGCGGTCGCGGTGCCGATGCCGCTGGACGCACCGGTGATGACGATTGTGGCGTCAGCCAGGTTTCGGGCGAGGGGCATTCCTCATCGGTACCCCGTCGGGTCCGGGTCATGCCGCCGAGCGTGCCCCCGATCTGCGAGGTTTCGGCTCGTCGGAGCCCGGTTAATGGGACGCTCTGACCGGAGACCACCGCCTCATCCGCATGGAGGTGACCCATGCGCGTCGGCCTTGTCTGTGCCCACGCCGCTGCGCCGCCGTCCGGCGACGGAACCGTCGTCGGCACCTACCAGCACATCGCACGGGTCGCGGCCGAACTGGCCGGGCGAGGTCACGACGTGCGGGTGTACACCCGTCGGGACGACCCCGAGGCGACGGAGATCGACATCGTGGACGGCTACCGGGTGGAGCGGGCACCGGTAGGCCCGGTCGCGCCGATCCCCACGGCTGAGCTGGTGCCCTACGTGCCCGAGTTCGGTGAGTGGCTGGCCGACCGGTGGTCCGGTGACTGGGCCCCCGAGGTGGTGCACGGTCACTACTGGATCGGTGGCCTGGCCGCCGCGCACGCCGTGCGGGAGACCGACATCCCGATGGTGCAGACGTTCCACTCGATCGGCATGGAACAGCTGCGCCACCTCGGCGCCCAGTACGACGGGCCGGGCAACCGCATCCCGTTGGAGCGGGCGCTGACCCGGGCCGTGGACATCGCGGTCGCCCAGTGCAACGACGAGGTCGACGAGTTGACCCGGATGGGCCTGCAGCGCACGTCGGTCGCGATGGTCCCGACCGGGGTCGACACCGAGCGCTTCCATCCCGACGGGGAGGCCGCCCCGCGTGAGCAGCGCCCCCGGATCCTCTCAGTGGGCGGGCTCGGGCGAGGTCACGGCCAGGAGGACCTGATCCGAGCGATGCGCCTGGTCGGTGACGCGGAGCTGGTGATCGCCGGTGGGCCACCGACGGACCGGCTGGCCAACCACGCCGAGGCCCGTCGGCTGCGGGAACTGGCCGACCGGGTCGGGGTCGGCGAGCAGGTGCATCTGGTCGGCGCGGTGCCGCACGAGCAGATGGCCACCTGGTACCGCTCGGCCGACGTGGTGGCCTGCACCCCGCACTACTCCTCGGCGGGGCGGGTGTCGCTGGAGGCGATGGCCTGTGGCGTCCCGGTGGTGGGTTACGCCATGGGTGGCATCGCCGACGCCGTGGTGGACGAGGTGACCGGCAAGCTGGTGCCGCCGGGCGACGTACGCACCCTCGGGATGACGCTCCGTCGGCTGCTCGCCGACAACGCCGGCCGCTTCGCGTACGGGCATGCCGCGGTCGACCGGGTGCGGTGCAGCTACACCTGGGAACGCACGGCCAGTGCCCTGGAACGGCTCTACGAGCGGGTGGTGGGCCGGCGCAAGCCGGTCGAGGCGGCCTGAGGCAGCGGCTCAGCGATGACGCCGGCCGTGGGCTGCGACACGAGCGGCGGCGGAACACCCACCACCGCCCGGGTGACAGCGTGTTGATGCTGCGGCTCCGCGTACCGGGTGAGCCCGACGACGGCGGCGAGGGTGACCAGGAACCCGATCCCGGCGAGCCACTCCCGGCCCGGCCAGATCTTGTCGTTGAGCAGCAGCAGCCCGACGATGGCGGCGGGCACGGCGCCGGCCGCGTCCATCGCGGCCACCGCCGCCGTGGTGGAACCGCGCTGCATCGCCAGCCCGAGCAGCAACTGGCCGACCACGGAATGGCCGACGAGCAGGTAGAGCAGCGGGTCGCTGAGAAACGCGTCCCAGCTCGATGCGGAGGCCAGCGGTCGGGCCGCCACCGCGGCGGCGGAGAAAGCCAGCCCGGCCAGTGAGCCGAGCACCACCGAGCCCGGCGCGCCGTGCAACCGGACCGCGAAGAAACCCAGCACCGCGATCACCGCGAGGGCCACCAGCAGGGCGACCATGCCGGCGGTGCCGAGCGCCTTCGACGGTGCCGGTTGGGCGGAGAGGACCAGCGCGGTGATTCCGGCGAAGAGCAGCACCAGCAGCGCGACCTCGGCCACCGGCAGCCGCCACTTCAGCAGGATCACGCCGAGCAGGGCGGTGACGCCGAGCCCGGCGGCCACGCTCGCCTGTACCAGGAACAGTGGCAGGTCCCGCCGGGACAGGAAGGCCAGGACGAACCCGGCGACCTGGCAGGCCAGCCCGACCAGATAGGTGCGGTGCCCGGCCAGGCGCAGCAGCAACCCGGGATCGAAGGTGTGATGCACCGTGGTGCGGGCGGCGGCGACCGACTGCAACAGGTTGGCGACGCCGTACGCGACGATCATCGCCGCCAGGAAACACCAACCGGAGGTAGCCACCTGGCGAGGATAGAGGTTACCGGGCGTCAATGCGCGGCGGGCTACCGAGCCGGTGGAGGATGTCGGGATGCAGCGCGCCGTTGCTGGCCAGGGTGCTGTTGTCGCCGCCAGCCGGGGCCGGATGGCCGGCCAGATCGGTGATCGTGCCGCCCGCTTCGGTCACGATGGGTACCAGCGCGGCCACGTCCCAGAGGGACAACTCGGGCTCGATCATCACGTCCAGCGCGCCCTCGGCCAACAGCATGTAACCGTAGAAGTCGCCGTAGGCCCGGCTGCGCCAGGTGTCCCGCATCAGTTGCAGCACCGCGTCGAGCCGCCCGGCCTTCTCCCAGCCGTCCAGCGAGGAGTAGCAGAGGCTGGCGTCGGCCAACCGGGTCACCCCGGAGACCCGGATGGGCGTTCCGTGGGCGGCGTCCGGGCCTGCGTACGCCCCGGTGCCCCGCGCCGCCCACCAGCGGCGCCCCAGTGCCGGTGCGGAGACCAGCCCGGCGACCGGACGGCCCTCCTCCAGCAGGGCGATAAGCGTGGCCCAGATGGGCACGCCCCGGACGAAGTTCTTGGTGCCGTCGATCGGGTCCACCACCCACTGACGGGCCCCGGTGGTCGGTGTCGCGCCGTACTCCTCGCCGAGCAGCCCGTCGTCGGGCCGGTGCTCGGCGAGCAGGGCGCGGATCTCGCGCTCCACGGCGGTGTCCGCGTCCGAGACCGGGGTCAGGTCGGGCTTCGACTCGACCCGCAGGTCCAGAGCGCGGAACCGGGCCGTCGACAGGGCGTCGGCGGCGTCGGCGAGCCGGTGGGCGAGGGTCAGGTCAGCGGCGTACCCGGTCATGCCGGACACCGTAGCGACGTCGGCACCGGGACGACGCCGGGGGCCGGCGACGGCACGTCGGTGGCGCGGCCGTGACGGCGGGGCGGTCGCGCCCGCCGGTCACTCCGGGCGCCCGTGCGGGTCGGGCTCGGTCCGGGGGTCGGTCTCCCCGGACCGGGAGGCCAGCAACCGGCGGTACGAGGCCAGCCGGCGAGGGTCGGCCCGCCCCACCGCCACCCAGCCGTCGAGTGCGCAGTCGGCCTCGTCGGCGGTGTGCGGGCAGTTCGCCGGGCAGTCGGCGGTGGCCTCGACCAGGTCCGGGAAGCCGTGCAGCAGGCTCTCGGCCGAGACGTGGGCCAGCCCGAAACTGCGTACGCCCGGAGTGTCCACGATCCAGCCCGGATCCTGCTGCGCGTCCGGTGGCCCGGGCAGCCGCAACGCCACCGCGCTGGTCGAGGTGTGCCGCCCCCGGCCGATCGCGCTGACCGTGCCGACCGCCCGTTCGGCCTCCGGCACCAGGCGGTTGACAAGCGTCGACTTGCCCACCCCGGAGTGACCGACGAGCACCGAGACGCGGCCGGTCAGCAGGCTGCGCAGCGCGTCCAGTGGGGAGCCCGGCCGGATGAGCAGGTACGGCAGCTCCAGTTCGGTGTAGTAGTCGAGCACCTTCTCCGGCCCGGCCAGGTCGGCCTTGGTCAGGCAGAGCAGCGGTTCGATGCCCGCGTCGTACGCGGCGACCAGGCACCGGTCGATGAACCCGGTACGCGGCGGCGGGTCGGCCAGCGCGCTGACGATCACGAGCTGGTCGGCGTTGGCGACCACGACCCGTTCCAGCCGCCCCTCGGCGGTGCTGGCGTCGTCCTCGGCGGTGCGCCGCAGCACGGACCGGCGTGGTTCGATCCGAACGATGCGGGCCAGCGCGCCGGACGAACCGGAGGTGTCGCCGACCAGCCCGACCCGGTCGCCGACCACGACCGACTTACGGCCCAGCTCGCGGGCGCGCATCGCGGTGACCGTGGGGTCGTCCGGCCCGGCACCGGGCAGGACGCAGGTGTACCGCCCGCGGTCGACCGCGATGACGAAACCGTCCTTGGCGTCGGCGTGCAGTGGCCGGGTCCGGGTACGCGGGCGGGAGGACCTGCCGGGCCGGACCCGGACGTCGTCCTCGTCGTACTCCCGCCGCCTCGTCGCCAGAACCGACCCTTCTTCCGCTCAGCTCTTACCAGTCACCAGTGCCGACCATAGTGCCGGGAACTCGGGCATGGTCTTCGAGGTGCACGACACGTCGTCCAACTCGATGCCCGGCACGACCAGCCCGGTCACCGCCGCCGCGTGCGCCAACCGGTGATCATGGTAGGTGCGGAACACGCCGCCGTGCAGCGGTCGGGGCCGGATCTCCAGGCCGTCGGGCGACTCGGTGATGTCCGCGCCGAGCCCGGTGAACTCCCGGTTCAGCGCGGCCAGCCGGTCCGTCTCGTGGCCCCGGATGTGGCTGACCCCGGTGAACACCGAGGGCGAGTCGGCGAGCATGGCCAGCGCGGTCAGCGCCGGGGTCAGCTCGCTGACGTCGGACAGGTTGGCGTGCAACCCCTTCACCGGGCCGGTGCCGCGCACCGTCAACCCCTCCGTGGTGAGGGCGACCTCCGCCCCCATCTGCTGCAACAGTGAGCGCAGCCGCTCCACCGGCTGGGCGCTGCCCCGCGCCGGCCAGCCGCGCAGGGTCACCTCGCCGCCGGTGACCAGGGCGGCGGCGAAGAACGGCACCGCACCGGAGAGGTCCGGCTCGATCTCCCAGCTACGGCCGGTCAGCGGCCCGGGCTCGACCGCCCAGACGTCGGGGGTGTTGTCGTCGACCGCGGCACCGGCGGCGCGCAGCATCTGCACGGTCATCCGCAGGTGCGGCGCGGAGGGCACCGGCGGACCGACGTGCCGGACCACCAGCCCTCGGTCGAAGCGGGGGGCGGCGAGCAGCAGACCGGAGACCAGTTGGCTGGAGGCCGAGGCGTCGATCACGACCTCACCGCCGGTCACCCGGCCGGCGCCCAGCACCACAAGCGGCAGGCTGCCCGTGGCGGGGGTGTCGACGCGTACGCCGAGCGAGCGCAGCGCCTCGATCAGTGGGCCGAGCGGGCGGGTGCGGGCGTGCGGGTCACCGTCGAGCGTGACCTGCCCGTCGGCCAGCCCCGCCACCGGTGGCACGAAGCGCATGATCGTGCCGGCGAGCCCCACGTCGACGTGGGCCGGGCCGAACAACCGGTGCGGCCGGACCAGCCAGCGGTCGTCGTCGGCGATCGAGACGTGGGCGCCCATCGCTCGCAGCGCGGCGGCCATCAGCTCGGTGTCCCGGGCGCGCAACGGCCGGGACAGGGTCGAGGGCCCGGCGGCCAGCGCGCTGAGCACCAGGGCCCGGTTGGTCATCGACTTGGAGCCGGGCAGGCGCAGTGACGCCGACACCGGGTCACTGGCCGTCGGTGCGGTCCACGGCTGTAGCGGCCGGGTCGCGGTCATATTCCCCACAGCTACATTCTGCCGTGCCACGGCCCGGTGGCCGCTACGGTGACCGGCCACTCCCGGGGAACGGGACAGCCGCTCGGCGGACCGGGCGCTAGCGTGGGCGGCATGTGCGGTAGGTACGCCACGACCCGGAGCGCCGCTGACCTGAGCGGCCTGTTCGAGGCCGTCGACGAGACCGGGGACGGGCTGGTCGCCGATCACAACGTGGCGCCGACCGATCCGGTGCCGCTGGTCCGGGTGAGCGCCGAGGGGCATCGGGCGCTCTCGCGGGGCCGTTGGGGTCTGGTACCACCGTGGTCCCGGTCGGCCGCCGGCGCGGCCCGCATGATCAACGCGCGTGCCGAGACGGTCGCCACCAGCCGGGCGTACGCGCCGGCCTTCGCCCGCCGCCGGTGCCTGGTGCCCGCCGACGGCTGGTACGAGTGGGTGCGGCTGGCCGGCGGCACGAAGCAGCCGTACTACATGACCCCACGCGACGGCTCGGTGCTCGCCTTCGCCGGCATCTGGTCGCGCTGGGACGGCCCGGACGCGACACTGCTGACCTTCAGCGTGCTGACCACCGCGGCCCTCGGCGAACTGGCCGAGGTGCACGATCGAATGCCCCTGCTGCTGCCACCCGGTCGCTGGGCGACCTGGCTGGGTGGCGGCGATGACGCGGCTGAGCTGCTCGTGCCGCCGCCGATGGACTGGCTGGCCGGGTTGGAGGTGCGGCCGGTGGGGCAGGCCGTGGGCGATGTGCGCAACGACGGTCCAGGGCTGACCGCCCGGGTGCCGCTGACCCGTCCCGCCGAGTCGGCGGAGATGACGCTCTTCTGATCACGCCCGGCACATTGTCGGGAGTGATTTGCTGCGGTTGCGGGTGAAAGGTGACCCGCACGTTCTGCCAACTTCCCGGCGAAGTCTTGTCCCGGTGTGCGCAAATGCGATACAACACAGCGCCGGTGGTGGGTGTCGTTCGCGTTGGGTGAACGATCTCCATCGATCTTGCTGGTCCCACGGGGGAGGTGGGTGGATGACACGGGCGCGTATGCCCCGTCCGCACGAGGTGGCCGCCGCGCGACGTGATCCGCGACTGTTGCGGGCGTTGCATGAGCGGCGACAGGACGAAGCCTGGCGTACCAGAGGCACCTGTCAGAGCGTCGACCCGGAGACGTTCTTTCCGGCGCCGAACGAGCCGGCCGACGCGGCGGTGGCCCTGTGCCGCAGCTGCGACGTGCAGGGTTCCTGCCTGGCCTGGGCTCTGGAGGTCGGCGACTGTCACGGCGTCTGGGGTGGCACCACGCCCCGGGAGCGGCGGGCGATGCTTGTCGCCTGGCGCAGCGAGGTGCAACCCGATCCCGAGGCCGCCGGTGAGCCGGGTCCGCCGGTACGCGACCGGCTGCTCACCCTGGTGCCGTTGAGCTGACCAGCGGGGTGCGGTCCAGGTCGACAAGGGTTGAATGGGGCGGTGCCACACGACGTCCTCGAAACCCCGCGCGGCCCCGCTGGGGTCGACACCGATCAGCCGTCCGGCCCGCCCCGAGCCCTGCTGGTGCTGGGGCACGGGGCCGGCGGCAGCGTCGACGCCCCGGATCTCATCGCCCTGCGCGACGCGGCGGTGACCACCGGGCTGGTGGTGGTGCGGGTGACCCAGCCGTATCGGCTCGCCGGCCGGCGCGCGCCGGCCCCGGCCGGGCACCTCGACGAGGCGTGGTCCGCCGTGCTGACGGTGCTGCGGCAGCGGCATCCGGGCGTACCGCTTGTGGTCGGTGGTCGCTCCAGCGGTGCGCGGGTGGCCTGCCGGACGGCGACCGCGGTGGGCGCCGCCGGGGTGGTGGCACTCGCCTTCCCGCTGCATCCGCCCGGTCGGCCGGAGCGGAGTCGGGCCGGTGAGCTGCTGACCGGCGTGCCGACCCTGGTGGTGAACGGGGATCGCGATCCGTTCGGTGTGCCGGAGCCGGGCCCTGGAATCCGGGTGGCGGTCCGGCCGGGGGAGCGGCACGACCTGCGGGGCGATCCGGTCGGTACGGCCGCCCTGACGCTGGACTGGCTGCGCGAGCACGGCTGGGCCACGGCCTGACGGCAGGCGGATGCCGCCGGGGCACCGTGCCCCGGGTGCCGTTTCCGGCTGCCGCGCCGCTTCGTTGCACCCGATGGTGTCCCAGTGCCCGTCCGGGCGGCGACACCGGGCTCCCAGGCCCTTCCTGGTCCCAGCCACGGTCGCACCGCCGGGGCGGGGACCAGGAACGCCCGGGCCGAGCCGGAATGTCCCGACCCACGGCGCGTGTTGAACACCTCGGACAACCACTGTGCGAGGGGGTGACCGGTGCCGACCGAGATCCGGAGCCGGGAACACGACGAGCGGGAGGCACGGCAGCTCAGGCAGCTGCTGGCCGGCCCGAAGTGGCCGGCGGCGGTGCCACCGGCCGAGGTGGCGACGGGCACACCCGTCGGAACTGAATCTGCCGGAAGGCCGGTGCGCGTATCCTCGGCGGGGAAGCATCCAACCCGAGGGGATGTGCGGTTGACCACGGAGAAGACGGACGAGCGCAGGGCCCGGTTCGAACGGGACGCGATGCCATTCGTCGATCAGCTGTACGCGGCCGGCCTGCGGATGACGCGTAACCCGGCGGATGCCGAGGACCTGGTCCAGGAGACCTACCTGAAGGCGTACGCCGCCTTCCACCAGTTCGAGCAGGGCACGAACCTGAAGGCCTGGCTCTACCGGATCCTGACCAACACCTACATCAACTCGTACCGGAAGCGGCAGCGCCAACCGGTGCAGGCGCCCACCGACGAGATCACCGACTGGCAGCTGGCCGAGGCGGAGTCGCACACCTCCAGCGGGCTGCGGTCCGCCGAGACCGAGGCGCTCGACCGGCTGCCGGACAGCGACGTCAAGGAGGCCCTCCAACAGTTGCCGGAGGAGTTCCGGCTGGCGGTCTACCTCACCGATGTCGAGGGCTTCTCCTACAAGGAGGTCGCCGACATCATGGGCACGCCGATCGGCACGGTGATGTCGCGGTTGCACCGCGGGCGTCGTAATCTGCGCAAGCTGCTTGAGGGGTACGCCGCGGAGCGGGGTTTCTCCGCGGCCCAGCCGGCCCGGAGCTCGACCGCCGCCACCGGCCGGGAGGTGTGACGTGAGCTGTGGAGAGCCGCACGAGACGGACTGCCGTGAGGTGCTCGCCGAGGTCTACCTCTACCTCGATCTGGAGTGTGCGCAGGAACGGCGGACGCTGATCCGGCACCATCTCGACGAGTGTGGTCACTGCCTGCGCGAGTACGGCATCGAGCAGGAGGTCAAGGCGCTGGTCGCCCGTTGCTGCGGCAACGAGTCCGCGCCGGACGAGCTGCGCGAACGGCTGCGGGTACGGATCAGCGAACTCGTCGTCTTCGAGACCAGCGAGTCGCGCGAGCTGGCCGACTGACAAGCGCCGGTGCCCGGGTCGATTTCCGACCCGGGCACCGCTGTGTCCGTCGTCCGTTCGCGGCGGGCAGCCGCCCGCCGGCTCAGGAGTTGGGGCGCTTGCCGTGGTTCGCGGCGCTCTTCTTACGGGCCTTCTTCTTACGGGCCTTCTTCGCCATGGTGACCTCCTCGTGATGGCCGGATCGGGGCTGCGTACGACGCCGTCAGCGGGCGGCTGTCGCCCTTGCCGGCGTCGGATCCGACCCGTTGATGCTAGTGCCGGCGGTGCGGGTGCACTGCTCCCGGGGCCGCTCCGCGCCCACCCGCCGCCCGCTCATGATTGGATACGTCCCAGGAGCCGCGAGGAAGGGGCCGGAAGATGGCCGAGGAGATCCGCGCCGAGATGGTGGCGAACGTCTGGAAGGTCGTCGCGTCGGCCGGGGACACCGTGTCCGAGGGGGACACCCTGGTGATCCTGGAGTCGATGAAGATGGAGATCCCGGTGATCGCCGAGTCCGACGGTGTCGTGCAACAGCTCGCGGTGAACGAGGGCGACGTGGTGCAGGACGGTGACCTGATCGCGGTGATCGGTTGAGTGACCCGCTGATCCGCCTGATCGAGCCAGCCGATTTCGCCGCGGTCGCCCGACTCACCGTCGCGGCGTACGAGGCGGACGGGCAGCTCAAGGGCGAGACCGGCTACGCCGATGTGCTGGCCGACGTACCCGCCCGGGCGGAGCACGGTGACGTGCTGGTGGCCGTGGACCGGGCGAGCGGTCAGCTGCTCGGCTCGGTCACCTTCGTGCTGCCCGGCACCCGGTACGCCGAGATGTGCGGCCCGGGGGAGGCGGAGTTCCGGATGCTGGCGGTGGACCCGACCGCGCAGGGACGGGGAGCCGGCGCCGCTCTGGTCGAGGCGTGCGTGACCCGGGCGATCGAGCTGGGCTGCACCGGAGTGACCATCTGCGTACGCGAGGGCCACGCCGAGCCGGCCCACCGGCTCTACCGCAGGCGTGGCTTCGTCCGCCAGCCCGAGCGGGACTGGAGCCCCTTCCCCGGCGTGAACCTGCTCGCCCTGCGCCTCCCCCTCCCCCTCCCTGATCCACCCGCCCGACCCCTCCCTGATCCACCCGCCCGACCCCTCCCTGATCCACCCGCCCGACCCCTCCCTGATCCACCCGCCCGACCGCGTTGATCATGAGGTTAGCGGCAGCTATGTAGATCATTTTCGCCGCCAACCTCATGATCAACCTGGGATGGGTGGGTGGGTGGGGGGTTGGGGTTGGGGTGGGGGTGCGGCGATTGCGGCGAGTAGTTCGTCGGCGACCTCTAGGGCCACCCGCTTGCGCTCGGCGTCGGTGATGTCCGGCGTGCGTACGGCGAACCAACTGCTGTGCACGGCGAACAGGGCCAGCACGGCACGGAGTTGGGCGCCGGGGGAGTCGTCGCCCTGGCAGAGGGCCGTGGCCAACCGGAACATCCGGCCGCGCAACTCCCGGCCGGCGGAGAGGCTCTTCAACGCGGTCTGGTTCTGCTCGAAGAACCGCATCACCGAGGGCTGCTCGCCGCTGAACATGGCGTCGGCGTACCGCTCGATGACGGCCCGCCGGGTGGCCAGCGTGGCCGGCTGGTTCTCGGCCCAGGCGATCAGGGAGTCCATCCGCTCCAGCCGGTCCTCCACCACGCTGGTGACGATCTCGTCCTTGCTCTTGAAGTGGTAGTAGAGCGCGGCCTTGGTCACCCCGAGCCGCTCGGCCACCTCACGCAGGGACGTCGCCTCGTAGCCCTGCTCCGTGAAGAGCTCCAGCGCTACGGCCTTGATCCGCTCGCGGGTGCCGCCTGTGCTCTGACTCACCCGTACCTGCCAATCCGGTTGACCGTCGTTGCCTGTCCAACTTACCGTCCGGCTAGTAAGGTGACTAGCCGGGCGGCAAGTAAGTGCGCCGCATCTCGGGGGGAGAGCTTACCGATGGCCCAGCAGAACCAGGCTGCCGTGCGACCCAATGTGCGGGTCGTGCTTTTCGGTCTGATGATCGCCATGATGCTGGCGATGCTCGACAACATGATCGTCAGCACCGCGCTGCCGCGCATCGTGGGCGAGTTCGGCGGGCTCAACCACTTCACCTGGGTGGTGACCGCGTACGTGCTGGGGACCACCGTCTCCACCCCGATCTGGGGCAAGCTCGGCGACCTCTACGGCCGTAAGGCGGTCTTCCTCACCGCCGTGGTGATCTTCCTGGTCGGTTCCGCGCTGTGCGGCATGGCCGGCTCGGGTTTCCTCGGCGGTCCCGACGACGGCATGGTCCAGTTGATCGCCTTCCGGGCCGTCCAGGGTCTGGGCGCCGGTGGCCTGATGGTGGGCGTCATGGCGATCATCGGCGACCTGGTGCCGCCCCGCGAGCGCGGTCGCTACCAGGGCATGATCGCCGGGATCATGGCGATCGCGATGGTCGCCGGTCCGCTGGTCGGCGGCTTCATCACCGATCACCTCTCCTGGCGTTGGGCGTTCTACGTCAACCTGCCACTGGGCGGTGTGGCGCTGGTGCTGCTGATCGCCACCATGCACCTGCCCAAGTACCGCACCGAGCACCGCATCGACTGGCTCGGCGCCGCCCTGCTGTCGGTCGGCATCACCGGGATCGTGTTGATCACCACCTGGGGCGGCAACGAGTACGCCTGGGCCTCCCCGCAGATCCTCGGCCTCGCCGTACTGGCCGTCGCGGCGCTGGTGCTGTTCGGGTTCGTCGAGCGTCGGGTCCCCGAGCCGATTCTGCCGCTGCGGCTCTTCGCCAACCGGAACTTCGCCCTCATCTCGGTGATCGGCTTCCTGCTCGGCTTCGCGATGTTCGGCGCGATGAACTTCCTGCCGCTGTACCAGCAGACCGTGCAGGGCGCCTCGGCCACCAACTCCGGCCTGCTGCTGCTGCCGTTGATGTTCGGCATGCTGCTGGTCTCGCTTGTCGTCGGCCGGGCGATCACCCGGACCGGGCGGTACCGGATCTTCCCGATCGTCGGCGGCGGGGTGATGACGGTCGGGCTCGCCCTGCTGAGCCTGCTGGACGTGGACACCAGCAGGTTCTCCTCGTCGCTCTACATGCTCGTGCTCGGTGCCGGCATGGGCTTCCTCATGCAGACCTCCATGCTGATCGCGCAGAACAGCGTCGCCCAGAAGGACCTGGGGGCGGCCAGTGGCGCGGCCACCTTCTTCCGCTCCATCGGTGGGTCGTTCGGCATCTCGTTGTTCGGCGCCATCTTCGCCAACCGGCTGGCCGGCTCGGCTGCCGGCAGTGCGTTCAGCGGTGGCGGTGAGGCCGGCGCGGCGATGAACATCGAACAGCTCCGGGAGTTGCCGGCGCAGGCCCGCGAACTGGTGCTCGGTGGGCTCGCCGACGCGATCTCGCACGTGTTCCTCTGGGCGGTGCTCTTCGCCGTCGTGGTCCCGGTGCTGGCCTGGTTCATCCGGGAGATCCCGTTGCGCACGAGCAACGAGCCGGAGCCGGACAGCAGCGGGCAGGAGCAGGCCGAGGCCGACCTGGCCCGGTCACCGGCCGCCTGACGGACACCACCCAGGCGGAGGTTCAGGGCGTGCCGCGCGGGCGCGTCCGCCACGGTGGCAGGAGACGACGCAGCAGGGTCCGCAGTGCGCCGCGACGCTGGCCGGTGGTCACCCCGGCCAGCGTCCGCGCGGTGGCGACGGTCTCCGGGTCGAGATCCGGCGTGGCCAGCGCCAGATGTGCCAGGGAGGCCGCGTTGGGCACCGGATGTTGCCGGGCCGCTGCGGCCACCGCCGCCAGCCGCTCGCTGACCAGTGCGGCCACGTCGGGGCGGATCGACGGGTCGACCCAGGCGGCGGTCACCAGGGCGAACAGGGCCGCCTCGGTGACCTCTGGCACCTCGCGCGCCAACTCCACCAGCACCCGCCGCCGGGTCGAGTCCGCCCACGGCTCATCGGTGCGGTGGTGCAGCAGCCCGAGGCAGGTCCAGACCTGCACACAGCGCAACCACAGCGCCGGGTCCTGGCCGGAGAGCACCCGCCCCAGCGCGGTCTGCGGAGTCTCCGGCGGATGGGCCAGCAGGCCGAGCAGGTCGGCCAGGTCGAGCGTGGCCAGGCCGACCGCCGCGTCGTAGGCCGCCGGTGGATGCGGCCAGGCCGGGTGGGCGAGCTCACGCAGGCGGCGGGCGGCCTCCGTCGACGGCGGAGGCGGCGTGGGGCGCGGCGCCAGCTGCGACCCGTCGACGTTGGCGGTGCCGGGTTGCCCGGAGATCCGGGTGACCGGCGCGGCCGGCGTCAACTGACCCAGCCAGGGACGCCCGCGACAGCATTCGGCCAGGTCACCGTGCTCATGCGAGTCGTCCGGGTGGTCGCGGGTGAAATCCGCCAGTGCCACCAGGTGACGCACCGCACCGTCGCGCAGGAATCGTAGGCGGTGCGCGGTGTGTACCGCGCAGTCGAAGGACGGGTTGCGGGCCAGGGCACGCTCGATCCAGCCCAGCGCCTCCGCCAGCCGGCCGTGGTCGGCCAGGGTGCCGGCGATGTCGGCGTACACCGCCAGATCGTCCGGGTCGTGCTCGACGGCGCGGCGCAGCGCGGCGAGCGCCTCGCGGGTCCGGCCGGCGCTACGCAGCGCGTACCCGAGCCACACCTCGCCCATCTTCGACGGCGCCGCGCGTACGCCCCGGCTGGCCCAGCGAACCGCGAGCGGAATCTCCTCCATCCGCCGGGCCAGCGCGGACGCGGTGCCCAGCAGCAGAGCGTGCTCCGGGTGGACGGTGATCGCGTTGCGGGCGAGCGTGAGGTACGGCGAAAGGGCGCTGCGGTCCAATGCGGGAACCGGATCGGGAATGGCGGCGCAGACCTGCATCAGCACCCGGGCCGCCTGCTCGGGTCCGAGACGCTCGGCCAACTCGGGCGAGGTCACCCAGGGCACCCCCGCCCAGTCGGCCCCGGGTGCGTGTGTGGTGGCGGCGACCAGCAGGTCAAGGCCCTCGGCCGGGCGGCCGGCCGCGGCGAGCAGATGCGCCCGGGCGACCACGGCGCCGACGAACGTGTGGTGCTGCAACGGGAACAGGTCGATCCCGCCGTCGCCGCTGGCGGCGGCCAGCCGGGCGAGGGTCTCGTGCACCTCGGGCAGCGTCGGTGCCCGGGCCAGCGCCGCCGCGACGTGGTCGGCGGCATGCGTCAGCTCGCCGGAATCCAGGGCCCGCCGGGCCAGGATCAGCTCCTCCGTCGCCGGCAGCGCCCGGTCGTCCGTTCCCTCGGCCACGTGGTCCTCTCGCTCGTCGGTACCGGTTGCGCGGTGAGGTCGGGTCAGCGTAGGTGACGAGGGCCAGTTTTGGTGATCCACTGCGCACTTCTGCTCATTTGATTGCTCAGGCCGTCTTTACGGTGCAAGACTGAGCAGAAATCGCGCGGATATCGCGCAGGGGAGGAGTTTCCGTGACGCGCCCAGGTAGCGGCATGGCCGCCGACATCGACGAGCAGCCGGCCGGTTACGAGCGGTTGCTCTCCACCGAGCACGCCACAGCCATCGCCCGGGTGGCCGCGACCGTCGCCGAGCGCCGACCCCGGCACGTGGTGTTCACCGCACGCGGCACCTCGGACCATGCCGCGCTCTACGGCGCCTACCTCAGCGAGATCCGCCTCGGCCTGCCGGCCGGCCTGGCCTCGCCCAGCGCGGTCACCCTCTTCGGCGCCCGGCCCGACCTTTCCGACGCCCTGGTCGTCGGGGTCAGCCAGAGCGGCGGATCGCCCGACCTGACGGAGGTGCTCCGGGCCGCCCGCGACTCCGGTGCCCTCACCCTCGCCGTCACCAACGCACCGGACTCCCCGCTGGCCACGACCGCGGAGCTGTCCGTGGACATCGCGGCGGGACACGAGCGGGCGGTGGCCGCCACCAAGACCTACACGGCCGAACTGCTCGCCCTGCTGATGCTTGTGGAGGGGATCCGGGCCGGTGGCGGCGCGCTGCCCGCCGAGGAGCGCCGAGCGCTGGCCGACCTGCCCGAGCTGGCCGCCCGTACCCTCACCGACCCCGTCGCGGCTCAGCTCGCGCCGCGCTACCGCTTCGCCGCCCAGATCGTCACCACCGGCCGGGGGTACGCGTACCCGACCGCCCGGGAGGCGGCGCTGAAGCTGATGGAGACGTCGTACCTGCCGGCGCTGGCGTTCTCCGGCGCCGACCTGCTGCACGGGCCGCTGGCCATGACCGACCCGGACGTGCCGGTGCTGGCGGTGGTCGGCTCGGGGCCGGGCGGGCGGTCGATGGGCGAGGTGCTGCCCCGGCTCGGTGAGCGCCGCGCCGACGTGGTGGTGGTCGGCTCCGCCGAGATCGACGGTGCCACCCGCCTCGCCGTCCCCGAGGTCGACGAGCGGTACGCCCCGCTGCTGGACATTCTGCCGTTGCAGCGGCTGGCGTTGGCGCTCGCCCTGACCCGGGGCGAGGATCCGGACGCGCCGCGCGGGTTGAAGAAGGTCACCGCGACGAGGTGACGGTCGGCGTGGCACGCTGGTCGGCGTGTCAACGCTGCGTGATCTCGCCGAGGAGCACACCCGCCTGCGCCGGGTCGACATCGACCACCTGCACCGCATCGCCGGTGACTGGCAGTTGCTGTCCGACCTCTCCTTCGCCGACCTGCTGCTCTGGGTTCCGGTGGACGGCGAGGGCAGCTACCTCTGCGTGGCCCAGGTCCGCCCGACCACCGCGCCCACCGCGTACCAGGACGACCAGGTGGGACGGATCGTGGGCGGCCCGGAGGTGGCGCACCTGGAGGTCGCCTACCGGCAGGGGCGCATCTGGCGGGAGGGCGACCCGGTCTGGTACGGCGACGTGCCCGCCCGGCACGAGGCGATCCCGGTCCGGCTGCGTGCGGCCGACGGCGAATCCGGCGAGGTGATCGCCGTGGTGGGCCGGGACACCAACCTCTCCACCGCCCGTACGCCCAGCCAGTTGGAGTTGAACTACCTGACCACCGCCGACGACCTGGCGCAGATGATCGCCGACGGCACCTTCCCGCCGCCCCGGCACCCGGGCGAGACCACCTCGGCGCCGCGGGTCGGTGACGGGCTGGTGCGGCTGGACGCGGGTGGCAAGGTCACCTACGCCAGCCCCAACGCGCAGTCGGCGTACCGCCGCCTGGGTCACGCCTCGCTGCTGGTCGGTGAGGATCTCGCGGTGCTGCACCGGCGGCTGGCCGGTGACCCCCTGGAGGGCACGGACGCCGCGAACGGCATCCTCGCCGCGTTGCGCGGCGAGGCCCCGCCGCGGCGGGAGATCGACGCGCGCGGGGCGACGATGCTCACCCGGGCCCTGCCACTGATGCCCGCCGGTGTGCCGATCGGCGCGCTGGTGCTGGTCCGCGACATCACCGAGGTACGCCGACGCGACCGTGCGCTGATCACGAAGGACGCCACCATCCGGGAGATCCACCACCGGGTGAAGAACAACCTGCAGACGGTGGCGGCGCTGCTGCGCCTACAGGCCCGGCGGGTGTCCATGCCGGAGGCACGGGTGGCTTTGGAGGAGTCCGTACGCCGGGTGGCGTCGATCGCTCTGGTCCACGAGACGCTCGCCATGTCCAGCGACGAGGCGGTGGAGTTCGACGGGATCGTCGACCGGGTGGCCAACGCGGCTACCGAGGTGGCGGCGACCGAGGTGACCGTCGCGATGCGCCGGACGGGCACCTTCGGCGTGCTGCCGGCCGAGATCGCCACCTCGTTGGTGATGGTGCTCAACGAGTTGCTGCTCAACGCCGTCGAACACGGCTTCCCGCCGGCTGGTGACGACGCCCCGGTGATCGTCGGCCCGCCGAAGCCGGAGGTGGTGGTCTCGGCTCACCGGCTCCGCAAGATGCTGAACGTCACGGTCACGGACAACGGTCGGGGCCTGCCGGCGGGGTTCGACGCCGAGGGCGGTGCCAAGCTCGGGTTGCAGATCGTCCGGGCGCTGGTCACCGGGGAACTGCGCGGCACCATCGAGTTGCGCCCCGGCGCCGACGGTGGCACCGAGGCGTTTCTGGCCCTTCCGCTGGCGCGCAGCGCCCCCGAGGGGCGCGGCGGCGGATGATCTTCCGCCCATCGGTCAGGGCGCGGTCAGCAGGGCGAGGGTGATGCCGGGGCGCGGCCACACCTGGGTCACCGCGAAGCGGTCGCGTAGCGCGTCGCCCTTGGCGCCGGGCACGGCGGCCAGTGGATCGGATCGTCGTCCGGCCAGCACCAGCCAGATCCGGTCGACCCCGGCCAGGCACTCCGCTGGCCGGTCGCACTCGGCGGCCCACAGGTCACCCCGACGTTGCTGCCCCTCGGCCAGCAGCGCGTCCCGCGGGGTCCGACCGCCGAGGTGATAGCGCAGGCCGAGATCGAGAAAGAGCCAGCTGCCCCGGGGCGAGTAGACCACCGCGTCACCGGGCTGCCGATCCCTCGCGACGATCTCGGCCACCGCCCGGTAGTCCACAGTCGCGCTGCGTGGCCACTCGTGGGTGCGGCGTAGCGCGGCCTGGTCGGGCAGGCCGAGCAGGCCGGCCAGGGCCACCACCGCGAGTGCGGCGGGCAGCCGGGCGGCGGCGAGCGCCGCGCCGGCCAGCAGGCAGCCGAAGGGCACCACGAAGACCAGGTAGCGGGGCACCCAGAGGGGGACGACCAGCCCGGCGAGAAAGAGCAGCAGCACCGGCGCCAGGACACAGCTCACCGGCAGCAGCCCCCGGCGGCCCGCCCGGGCCGCGCCGAGCGCGGCGAGTCCGAGCAGCACGCCGCCGACCACGCCGCTCTGCGCCACCCCGCCGGCAAGCGCGGCCAAATCTCCAGGTCGGGCGGCGTCCACCCAGTCGAGCTGCCGGGCCCGCTGTCCCCGGGCGACCAGGGCCAGCGGCACCACCGTCACCGCCACCGGCACCAGGGCGGCCAGCCAGTACCCGACCATCCGACCCGGCGACTCCCGTTTCCCAGCGCCGCTCGACCCGTCACCCCGGCCCTCGACATCGGCGGGATCGGCGTGGACCGTCCTGGTCAGCACGGCGACCGCGTGGGCGGCGAGGAGGGTCAGAGCCACCAGGTGGGTGAGCCCGAGAGCGGTGGTCGCCGCCGCGTAGCCGAGCCAGCGTCGCCGAGCGGGCCGCCGCAACGCGTCGACAAGCAGCAGCGTACTCAGCACGGCGAGCGCGCTGGCCAGAGCGTACGGCCGCGCCTCCTGCCCGTACCGGGAGGTGCCGGGGATCACCGCGAACAGCAGGCCGGCGAGGGTGCCGACGCGGGTGTCCCACAGTCGGTGTCCGAGTACGGCGGTCAGACCGGCGGTCGCGGCCATGGCCAGGGCGGAGGGCAGGCGTAGCGCGGCCACCGAGTCGCCGGCCGCCGCCAACCAGGCGTGCATGAACAGGTAGTAGGGGCCGGTGGCGGCGTCGATGGTGCCGGCCAGCCGGAACAGGCCGGTAAGTCCTCGGGTGGCGGCACTCCAGGTCGCCAACTCGTCGCGCCACGGCTGAGCGGCGTCCAGACCCACAAGCGTTGCCAGCAGGGTGACGGTCGCCGGCGCCAGCCACACCGGTACCGAGCGCAGGCGTCCTCCGCTCAGCCGGACGCCGATCCCAGCCGCCGGAATCGACCTATCGGACAAATCCCCCACGTCGCGAGCCTGCCACACGGTGACGCTCGGGGGAGCCGGCAGCGACCGCCCGTGATGTGGGATCACGCACGTGACCATTGGCCGCCCCGCCCGAGGTATGGCAGCATGACGTCCATGACTGCCGCTGTCGTGCGCCGCTTCGTGGCTCGTCGCCACGTCGATTACGGCCGCGTGCGCAGCGCCATCTGTCCGGCTTACTGACGACGCCCGACCATTCCTGCCTCGGGCACGCAGCGCGCCGGCCGTGCAGAGACATCGCTGTCCACGGTCCCTCCGGGAACCGGTCGTCGCGCCCGCGCAGCCCCACCGAGGCGCAGCAGACAACGGAGGACGCCGCGATGGCAGTCAGCGAGATCCCGGCCCGCCCGCCGCGGGCGCCCCGGCGCCCCCGTGGTGAGGGCCAGTGGGCGCTCGGGCACCGGGAGCCCCTCAACCCCAATGAGCGGATCAAGAAGGACGACGATCCGCTGAACGTCCGCGCCCGCATCGAGAACATCTACGCCCACCGTGGATTCGCCTCCATCGACCCGCAGGATCTGCGCGGCCGGTTCCGGTGGTGGGGCCTGTACACCCAGCGGAAGGCGGGCATCGACGGCGGGCGTACCGCCGTGCTGGAACCGCACGAGCTGGAAGACGAGTTCTTCATGCTGCGGGTACGCGTCGACGGCGGCCAGCTCGACCTGACCCAGTTGCGGACGATCGCCGAGATCTCGCGGGAGTTCGCCCGGGACACCGCGGACATCACCGACCGGCAGAACATCCAATACCACTGGATCCGGGTCGAGGACATGCCGGAGATCTGGCGGCGGCTGGAGTCGGTCGGGTTGCAGACCACCGAGGCGTGCGGCGACTGTCCCCGGATCGTGCTGGGCAGCCCGGTGGCCGGGGTGGCCGAGGCCGAGCGGGTCGACCCCACTCCCGCCATCGACGAGATCGTCAAGCGGTACGTCGGCGACAAGCAGTTCTCCAACCTGCCGCGCAAGTTCAAGTCGTCGATCTCCTGGCTGGTGGACACCCCGTACGAGGCGAACGACATCGCCTTCCTCGGTGTCGATCACCCGGAGCACGGCCCGGGCTTCGACCTGTGGGTCGGCGGGGGCCTGTCCACCAACCCGATGCTGGCTCAGCGGCTCGGTGCCTGGGTACCGCTGGCCGAGGTACCCGACGTCTGGGCCGGCGTGGTCGGCATCTTCCGCGACTACGGCTACCGCCGGCTGCGCAACCGCGCCCGGCTGAAGTTCCTGGTCGCCGACTGGGGTTTGGCGAAGTTCCGGGAGGTGCTGGAGAAGGAGTACCTCGGTCGGACGCTGCTCGACGGCCCCGCCCCGGCACTGCCGGAGCGGCCGATCGACCACATCGGTGTGCACCGGCAGCGCGACGGCCGCAACTACGTCGGTGCCGCCCCAGTGGTGGGGCGGGTCTCCGGTACCCAGCTCGCCCAGCTCGCGGACATGGTCGAGGCGCACGGCAGCGAGCGGGTGCGACTCACCGCGTACCAGAAGCTGCTGGTGCTCGACGTGCCGCCGGAGCGGACGGAGTCGCTGATCGGGGGCCTGCGCGAGATCGGCCTGGAGGCCCAGCCGTCGGCCTGGCGGCGCGGCACCATGGCCTGCACCGGCATCGAGTACTGCAAGCTCGCCATCGTCGAGACCAAGGCGCGCGGCGAGGAACTGGTGGACCGGCTGGAGCAGCGACTGCGCGACTTCGACGCGGACATCTCCATCCACATCAACGGCTGCCCCAACGCCTGCGCCCGCACCCAGGTCGCCGACATCGGCCTCAAGGGGCAGTTGGTGACCGGGCCGGACGGCCGTCAGGTGGAGGGCTTCCAGGTGCATCTCGGCGGTGGGCTCGGCATGGCCGAGGGGCGCACCGCAGGCTTCGGGCGCAAGCTGCGTGGCCTGAAGACGACCGCCGAGGAGCTGCCCGGGTACGTCGAGCGGCTGGCCGTTCGCTACCTGGCCGGCCGGACCGAGGGCGAGACGTTCGCCAACTGGGTGATTCGGGTCGACGAGGAGGAACTGCGATGAGTGGTGAGACTCGTTCCGTGCCGCTGTACTGCCCGTACTGCGGCGAGGAGGATCTGCGGCCGAGTGAGACCGGGCACGGTGCATGGGAGTGCCACGCCTGCGCGCGGGTCTTCACGGTCAGGTTCAGCGGCCTGCTCTCCCGGGCGGTGAACCGGTGAGCGCCCTGGTCTCCGCCGCCGGCCTGGGCCTGGTCGGCACCGCCGCCGTGGCCACCGCCGGTCCGTCCCGACGCGACCCCGACGAGCTGCGGGTGCTGGCCGAACGGGCCGGCCGGGAGCTGGAGGGCGCGCCGGCGTCGGAGATCGCACGGTGGGCGGCGGAGACCTTCGGAAACCGGTTCTGCGTGACCAGCTCGATGGCCGACGCCGTCCTTGCCCACCTGGTCTCCCGGGTCGCACCCGGGGTGGACGTGGTCTTTCTCGACACCGGGCTGCACTTCCCGGAGACTCTCGCGGTCCGCGACGAGGTGGCCCGCACGCTCCCGGTGAACGTCCGGTCCATCCGGCCGCGACTCACCGTGGGTCAACAGGACGGCGAGTACGGACCGCGGCTGTTCAACAGGTCCCCGGACGAATGCTGCCAGCTGCGCAAGGTGGAGCCGCTGGAGCGGGCACTTACCGACTATGACGCGTGGGCCGCCGGCCTGCGTCGCGACGAGTCGCCGACCCGCGCCAACACGCCGGTGGTGACCTTCGACGCGCGTCGGGGCAAGGTGAAGGTCAATCCGATCGCGGCCTGGACGCAGGCGGACGTCGACACGTACATCGCTCGGTGGAACGTGCCGGTCAACGAGCTGTTCCGGCGCGGCTACGGCTCGATCGGTTGCTGGCCGTGCACCCGGCGGACCGGAGCCGGTGAGGACCCACGGGCCGGTCGCTGGGCGATGTTCGAGAAGACCGAGTGCGGGCTGCACGTCTGACCGGAGGCGTCGGCCCGACCGGCGAGCCCCGGTCGGACGGCGATCCGCTGCTGCTGGTCGCCCACGGCAGTCGCGATCCCCGGGCGGCCGAGGCGACCAGGGCTCTGGCCCGGGCGGTCGCCGCCGCTCGCCCGGGTACCCCGGTGCTGGCGAGCTGGCTCGACCACACCGAGCCCGACCCGACCGAGGCGCTGCGCGGGCTGGTCGCGGCCGGCTACTCCCGAGCGGTTCTGGTGCCGCTGCTGCTGACCGCCGCCTACCACCGCCGGGTCGACATCCCGGCGGCGGTGGCGGCGGCCCAGCGATCCGACCCACCGATCCAGGTGCGGGTCACCGACGTGCTCGGGCCGGTGCGGGGTGAGGTGGACCCGGCGCTGCTGGCCGGGTTGCGGCGGCGGCTGGGCGAGGCGCGGCCGGGTCGGTGCGACGCCGTGGTGCTGGCCGCTGCGGGCACCCGGGACGCCGCGGCCCGGGGATCCGTCGGTCGGGTGGCTGCCGCGTTGGGCGCGGCCCTGAACATCCCGACCCGGGTGTCGTACGCCTCGGCGGCGCCGCCGGATGCCGGTGCGGCGGTGAACCGGCTGCGGGCGGCTGGCGCGCGACGGGTGGCCGTGGCGGCCTACTTCCTGGCCCCCGGGTTGTTCCACGACTCGGTGACGGCGTCTGCCCGGGACGCGGGTGCGGTCGCCGTGGCATCCCCGCTCACCGACGTACCGGATCTGGTGGACCTGATAATCCGCCGGGTAACCACCACGCCGACTCACCCCTGACTCTCCGTACCGACCGAAGAACCGCGCAACGTCAGGCGTGTTGCGGCCGCAATTTTCGCCGGCGCAGCACTAGCGATGATATTGCGGGGAGCATGAACGGCGATTCAGGTTGGGCAGCAGAACGCCCCGGCGGGCTGAGCCGGCCGGGGCGTTTCGCTTCGTACGTGTGTAGTGGTCAGGCGGAGTGAGCGCGCAGCACCCGGAGGCCGCCGCGACGCTTGACGGCGCGCCGCTCCTCCTCGCTCATCCCGCCCCAGACGCCAGCGTCCTGACCGGATTCCAGCGCCCACTGCAGGCACTGGTCGGTCACGGAGCAGCGCCGGCAGACGGCCTTGGCCTGCTCGACCTGCAGGAGAGCCGGACCGGACGTCCCGATCGGGAAGAACAGTTCCGGGTCCTCGTCGCGGCAGACAGCATGGTGACGCCAGTCCATGGCGGCAACACTCCTCATTCTGGATGGGTGGCAGATGTTGCTTGTTGGTGCTTTTCCTATATGCATCCGCATTGCCGATGGTGACGCTTCGCGTCCGCCATTTCGGCAATGCGTGAGCAGGCTGTTGGCTCCGGAAGCCTGCTGGAAAAGCTCAACTTGCCGAGCATGTCCAGGCAATGTCCCGGTAACTCAAGTTCGCTTGTGAATACTTTCACGAACTCACGCGATGTCAAGGGTGGCGCTCGGAAAAACTCCGGACGGTGAGCAAGCCCACAACCCATTTGTCCGGGTTCCAGATCTCTCCGGCTACCCGTCGTATCACAGTCGAGGATCAATATAGTACAGTCCGCCGCGCATTGCTGACATTTCCGGCATCCGTCCCGGGTGTCGCAGCCGTCGCGCCGGGGGTGCCGCCGACTACCTCACCCCGGTGGTACCGGAGACCTAACAGATTACTCTGAGTGCGGCGGGAACGCTTGTGAATCTGATTTTTTCCCGCTCGCCAAGATAGTCGCCGTCGAGCTGAAATGCCTGCGGACGGCTCGCGACCAGCGTGAACTCGGCCACGTCATGCAGCCGCAGGACCTGACGACCATGCGGATCGGGCGTCGGAGAGAAGAATTGCGTCACGGTGCGTGTCGTGCTGGCGACGCCGAGCTGGCGCAGGGCCAGCACGTCGAGCCCCAGATCGAACGATGCGGCCGGATTCGGGTTGACCTCCCGGTCCCCGACGTACGTCCATGGTGCGGTGTTCTGCACGATGATCGTGGCCAGCTCGCCCTCGGTCGCCTCGCCCGGCCGCTCCAGCTGGATGGCCGGGTGCCGCCGCTCGTTGCCAAGCAGGAACTGCGCGGTGAACGCCCGGAAGTAGAGCGAGGGGGAGGAGACCCGGCCACGGCGGCGAGCCTCCTCGACCCGGTGGATCACCGACGCGTCGAGCCCGAAGCCGGCGCAGAAGGTGAAGTAGCGGTCGTCGGCCCGACCGAGGCCGATCGTGCGGCGCCGGCCCAGCCGCAGCCCCTCCATGATCATGCTGGCGCCCTCGGGCCATTCCCGGGGCAGGCCGAGCGCCCGGGCGAAGACGTTTGTCGAGCCGCCCGGCACGGTGGCCAGGGCCGGCAACCGGTCGGCGGTCGGTTCGGCGCCACCTGCGGTGGTCGCTGTCATCAGCCCGTTGACCACCTCGTTCACCGTGCCGTCGCCACCGAGGGTGACCACCGCGTCGACACCCTCCTCGGCGGCCTCCCGGGCCAGCGTGGTGGCGTGGCCGCGCTGGCGGGTGTAGCGCACGGAGAGGTCGACCTCGCTGCGCAGCGCTCGGACGAGCACGTCACGCGCGCGCTCACTGGTGGTGGTGGCCTTCGGATTGACCAGCAGGACGGCCCGCATGGGCGGCACTGTACTCCGAGCCGTCACCGGTATCGTGACCGCGTGACCATCGACCCCGACCCGACCCCCGTCACGCTCCGTTGGGCGGTCCGGCTGCTGCGCGGCCAGGCGGTCGCCGTCGGGCTGGTCGCCGCCTGGCTGATCTTCGCGGATCTGACCGCCACCACCACCCACCTGACGTCGGCGCTGCTGGTGACGGCCTTCGCCGTCGGTGCCGCAGTCGCTCTCTGGGCGCTGGGCGGCGCCCTGCTCCGACGGCGAGCCGGTGCCCGCGCGCCGGCCATCGTGCTTCAGCTCATGCTGTTGCCGATCGGCTGGTTCATGATCCAGGGCGGGCTCGGTTGGCTCGGCGTGCCGCTGATCGCGCTCGGCGTGGGGGTCACCTGGTTGCTGGTGAGCCCGCCGACCACCCGCGCTCTGGGCTTCGAGTGAGCTGAACCGGGCGGCCGGTCACCAACCGGAGGCGCGCCGGGTGAGCAGCGAGATGGTCGCCCGGCCGTCGGTCGCCCGCGCCCCCGCCGAGGTGGTCAGCGCGGTGAGTACCTTCCAGGCGAACGACGACTCCGCCGGCAGCCGGGCGCCGGACATCGTCGGCACGGTCACCTCGACGGTCAGTGCGTCCTCGGTGACGGAGAAGCGACAGTCCAGTTCGGCATCCGTGGCGGCGATGGCGAGCAGCATCGCGCACGCCTCGTCGACCGCGATGCGCAGATCCTCGATCTCGTCCAGGGCGAACTGGAGACGGGCCGCGAGGCCGGCCGTGGCGGTGCGGAGAACGCTCAGATATCCGCCGTCCGCAGGCACGGTGAGGTGCACGATGTCGTCATCGGTCGTCGGCTGGCCGGTCAGTTGAGTCACCACTCATCCCCCCGGTCGGGGACTCTACCCGCTCGGGCCGCCATGCGTCTGATGACGGTAGGTACGGCGGCCGGACGGCCCGGGTGGCCCACTCCGAACGAGACCGCCTGACGGCAACCGAGGGCCGCAACGCGTCGGCGGTCGGCGCGTCCGAAATGGGACACGCCGACCGCCGACGCGGTGAACAGCTTCAGGTGCCGTACGCGGACGACCTCACGCCTGCTTGGTCTCCCAGAAGATCTTGGAAATCTCGTCGATCTTCTGAAGCAGCTCGTCCGCCTTGGTCGGGTCCGTGGCGCCCTTGGCACCGGCGGCGCCGGCCAGCTTGGTGGCCTCGTTGAACAACTGGTGCAGGTGCGGGTACTTCTCGAAGTGCGGGGGCTTGAAGTAGTCGGTCCACAGCACCCAGAGGTGGTGCTTGACCAGTTCCGCCCGCTGCTCCTTGATCAGGATGGCCCTGGTGCGGAACTCCGGGTCGGTGTTGGCCTGGTACTTCTCGCAGATCATTTTCACCGACTCGGCCTCGATGCGGGCCTGCGCGGGGTCGTAGACGCCGCAGGGCAGGTCGCAGTGGGCACTGGCGCTCACGCGGGGCGTAAGGATGCGTGGAAGTCGCATCGGGATCCTCCATGGGAAGTTTGCGATGATCCAAGACGACATTACTCCTGGACGGTGGTCCCCGAGGCGGCTGGAGGTGAAACCCGTGCCCGCCCCCCGGCTGCGGTGGCCGCTGTCGGCCGTGCTGGTGACCGGGCCCTCCATGGCACCCACGCTGCGTCACGGCGACGCGGTGCTGGTACGCCGGGGCGGCCGGGAGACCCGGCCCGGTGACGTGGTGATCGCGGTCTTCCGGAGCCGACCCGACCTGCTGGTGGTCAAACGCGCGGTCCGCCCGGTCGACGGCGGCTGGTGGCTGTCCGGTGACAACGGCCTGGTCACCGACGACTCCCGGGCGTACGGCGTGGCGGACGTGCAGGGTCGGGTGATCGTCCGGTACTGGCCCCGACCCGGCCGGGTGCCGCCAAGACCGTTATGAACCTGCTCACATACTGGACCCCTGGGCCTGACTATGCTCGGAAGTGCCCGGGTGACCCCCCGCACCGCCGCCGCTCGCTCGCCTCACCGTGCGCCCGACCGGCCGGCCCAGTTGCTCGATCATTCTGGAGTCACCATGTCTTCGTCCACCGTGGACCCTGCTGATCCCGTCTTCCAACTGCACCGGGGCGGCAAGATGGCCGTCGTCTCGACCGTGCCGCTGACCAGCCGGGACGATCTCTCCCTCGCGTACACCCCGGGTGTGGCCCGGGTCTGCGAGGCGATCGCCGCCGACCCGGCCCTCGCCCACGACTACACCTGGGCCTCGCGCGCCGTCGCGGTCGTCACCGACGGCTCGGCCGTACTCGGTCTCGGCAACATCGGCCCGAGCGCCGCGCTGCCGGTGATGGAGGGCAAGGCCGTGCTGTTCAAGCAGTTCGGCGGGGTCGACGCGGTACCGGTCTGCCTGGCCACCCAGGACGTCGACGAGATCGTCGCGGTGGTCACCGCGCTCGCGCCGTCGTTCGGTGGCATCAACCTGGAGGACATCAGCGCACCACGGTGCTTCGAGGTGGAGCGGCGGCTCGACGAGGCGTTGGACATCCCCGTCTTCCACGACGACCAGCACGGCACCGCGATCGTCGTGCTGGCCGCGTTGCGCAACGCCGCGACGCTGCTCAACCGCAAACTCGGCGACCTGCGGGTGGCGGTGAGCGGCGCGGGAGCGGCCGGCGTGGCGGTGACCAGGATGCTGGTGGCCGGCGGCGTGGACCCGGAGCGGGTGGTGGTCTGCGACTCCCGGGGCATCATCTCCCGGCAGCGCACCGGCCTCACCGGGACGAAGGCCGAACTCGCCGAGCTGACCAACGCCGACGGCCGGCAGGGCGACGTCGCCGAGGCGCTGCGCGACGCCGACGTGCTGATCGGGGTCTCCGGCGGGCTGATCCCCGAGCGGGCGGTCGCCGGCATGGCGCCGGGCGGCATCGTGTTCGCGCTGGCCAACCCCACCCCGGAGGTGGATCCGGAGGTGGCCGCCCGGCACGTCGCGGTGGTCGCCACCGGCCGCAGCGACTACCCGAACCAGATCAACAACGTGTTGGCCTTCCCGGGCGTGTTCCGCGGCGCACTCGACGCCCGAGCCACCCGGATCACCGACGCGATGAAGGTCGCCGCCGCCGACGCGATCGCCTCGGTGGTCGCCGAGACGCTGACGCCCGAGGCCATCGTGCCCTCGCCGCTCGACCCGCGGGTGGCACCGGCGGTGGCCGACGCGGTCGCCGAGGCGGCCCGCCGGGACGGCGTGGCTCGCGCCTGAGGTTCGCGAAGGGGCCCTGTCCGCGCGTGGACAGGGCCCTTCTTAACGGGCGCTCAGCTTGTTACGGTGCGGATCATGCGTGCCGCCTTCGCCTCCTGTTTCGACGACGCCGACCCGCTCGCAGCGCTCACCGTCGGTGAGCAGCCCGAGCCGAGCCTGCCCGACGACGACTGGGTGACGCTGCGCGTCACGGCCAGTTCGCTCAACCACCACGACCTGTGGTCCCTCCGCGGCGTCGGGCTCCGCGCCGAACAACTGCCGATGATCCTCGGCTGTGACGCGGCCGGAGTGGACCCGGACGGCAACGAGGTGGTCGTGTACCCCGTCGTGCCGACACCGGGGGACCCACGCGGGATGTCCATCCTCTCCGAGCACTTCCCCGGCACGCTGGCGGAGCGGGTGGCCGTACCCCGGTCGAACCTGCTGCCGCTGCCGGCGGGGCTGGCGGCGGCCGACGCCGCGTGCCTGCCGACGGCCTGGTTGACGGCCTGGCGGATGCTCACCACGAAGGGTCGGGTCGACGACGCCGAGGCCGTCCTGGTCCAGGGCGCCGGGGGCGGCGTGGCCACCGCAGCCGTCGCGCTGGCCGTCGCGCTCGGCAAGCGGGTGTACGCGACCAGCCGCGACGCCGCCAAGCGCGAACGCATCGCCGAGCTGGGCGCGACCGCCGTGGAACCGGGCGCGCGGCTGCCCGAGCGGGTCGACCTGGTGATCGAGACGGTCGGTGCGGCCACCTTCGACCACTCCATGAAGTCGGCCGCCCTGGGTGCCCGGATCGTGGTCTCCGGCGCGACCGCCGGCCACGAGCCGACTGTCAATCTGCGCCGGGTCTTCGCCATGCAGCTGGAGATCCTGGGCACCTCGATGGGCACGCCGGACGAGTTGGCCGCCCTGCTGACGTTCTGCGCCGAGCGGGGGGTGCGTCCGGTGATCGACAGCGTGGTGCCGTTCAGCCGCGTCGGCGACGCTTTCGCCCGGCTGCACTCCGGTGACGTCTTCGGCAAGGTGGTCGTCGACCACACCGCGTGAGCATCCGGACCGCCCGGATCCGTGCCGTCGACGGAGGCTGCCGCCACGCCAGCCGGGTGAGGCGGTCGCTTACAGGTTGTCGTCCAGGGTGGCGATGTCGTCGCGGGAGGCGGCGGTGGGGATGCGCTTCTTGGCTTCGGCGTCGCCGTAGAGCGTCCAGCGCAGGAACTCGGTGGTGGTGTCGGCGACCACCCGCAGCGCGGCCCCCTCGCCGCGCAGCAGGGCACGGCCGTGGTCGCCGTCGGGCAGGCTGAGCATCGCCTTCGGCCACGGCACCTTGTCGTACACGGCCTTGCCGGCGGCGTACTGCACCACCTCGTCGGCCTGGCCGTGCACGAACAGCTGCGGCGCGGCGGCACCGGCGAACGCGGTGCCCACCCCGAGGGCGGTGCCGGCGAAGACGACTCCGGCGGCCAGTCGCTCGTCGCGGCCGGCGGTGAACAGCCCGATGGTGGTCACCGCACCCGCCGAGTGACCGGCCGCGGCCACCCGGTCGGTGGCCAGCCGGCCGCGTAGCGGATCACCGTCCCGGGCGTCGAGGGCGAGCACCCGGGTCAGCGCGTACGACACGTCGGCCGGCTGGTTGAGCACATCCAGCACGTTGTTCTCGCCGCCACCTCGGGAGGTCTTCGGGAAGGTCGGCGCGGCCACCACGAAACCGGCCGAGGCCCACCGGGTCAGCAGCGATTCGTAGTCGTCGGGACGGCCGCCCAGGCCGTGGCTGAACATGATCACGGGGAACTTCCCGTCGGCGGCGTCGGCACCGCTGGCCGGCTCCCCACCGGCCCGGCCGGCCGCCGGGTACCAGACGGTCACCGGCAGCGGCCGGTCGCCGTCGCGGTTCAGCTTCAGCTGCCGTACGCCGATCGCGAAGGTGCCGTCCGGGGCGCTGCCGGCAGGGGCCGCCGGCGAGACCGGTGGCGCAACGGAGGCGGTGGCCTGCGGCGTGGGCACATCCACCCGCTCGGCGGGCTCACGGTCGGCGGAACACCCGACCAGGGCGCTGACGAAGAGGGTGATGGCGACCAGAGCGGGAGCGGCACGACGGGACATGGCTCCGATTGTGCCCGCACCGATCTCCGAAATCGCCGCCCCGGTCGTGTCGATCTTGCACTTTTGGTCACGTGAATGTCGGTTTTGATGATGATTGTCGAGACAAGAAATGCAAGATCGTGGGTGGTCCAGGGCATGGCGGCTGGACAGGTTTCGCTAAGGTTCCCGGCATGGCTGAGAACTACACCGACCCGAGCGGCAACACCGAGGCGTTCCGTGCCTTCGCCAACACGGACGCCGCCCCGGCGGAGGCGGCGTCGCGTACCGGTCTGATCATCGGGGCGGCCGTGGTCGCCGCGGTGCTGCTCGCTCTCGCCACCTGGCTCGCCTTCGGCTGATCGGCCGGCCCACCGGCTGGTCGGCGTGCGCCGACGGTCCGAAGGCGAAGACTGCGGCGACGGTCGCCAGTAGGACGGCGCCGTGCCCGATGGGTGTCAGCTGCCGCCCGTGACCACGGCCCGGGCGGCGCGGGCGATCTCCCGCTCCTCGTCGGTACCGATGACGCAGACGGCTACCTCTGCGCCGTCCGGCGAGACGAGCCGGTCGCCGCTGCCCGCGTTGCGGTCCGGGTCGACCGTGATGCCGAGCCGGTCCAGCCCGGCCAGCGCCGCCGCGCGTACCGGTGCCGCGTGCTCGCCGACCCCGGCGGTGAAGGTGACCGCGTCCACCCGACCGAGCAGCGCGTAGTACGCCCCCACGTAGCCGGTGATCCGGCGGCAGTAGACGTCGAAGGCGAGCGCTGCGGCCTCGTCGCCGGCCGCCCGGTGGGCGAGCAGTTCGCGTACGTCGTTGACCCCGCTCAGCCCGAGCAGGCCGCTGCGGTGGTTGAGCAGGTCATCGATCTCGTCGACGCCCAGTCCGCCCTCGCGGCGCAGGTGGAACACGATCGTCGGATCGAGGTCACCACTGCGGGTGCCCATCACCAGGCCCTCCAGCGGCGACATGCCCATCGAGGTGGCGACGCTTCGTCCGCCGGCCACCGCACACGCGCTGGCGCCGTTGCCCAGGTGCAGCGTGATGGTGTTGATCTCCTCGTACGGGCGGTCCAGCAGTTCCGCCGTGCGCCGGGACACGTACGCGTGGGAGGTGCCGTGGAAGCCGTACCGCCGGATCCCGTACCGCTGGGCGACCTCGCGGTCGATCGCGTACGTGGCGGCGGAGTCGGGCAGCGTGTGGTGGAACGCGGTGTCGAAGACCGCTACCTGCGGCACCCCCGGCAGGGCCTCGCGGGCCACCTCGATGCCGGCGAGGTTCGCCGGGTTGTGCAGGGGCGCCAGCGGCACCAGGTCGGTGATGGCGGCCAGCACCTCGTCGTCGACAAGCGTCGGTGCGGTGAACCGCCGGCCGCCGTGCACCACCCGGTGCCCCACGGCGGCGAGGCCGGTCAGGTCCAGTCCGTCCAGGATCTGCCGGATCGCACCGGTGTGGTCGCTCGGCCCACCGCCGGGCTCACCGATCCGTTCGACGGTGCCCTTGTCCAGCACGCGGTCGCCGTCGTACAGCCGGTACTTGATCGACGATGATCCGCTGTTGAGCACCAGCACCTTGCTCACGGGTGCACCTCGGCGAGCGCGGCGGCCTGGATGGCGGTGATCGCCACGGTGTTGACGATGTCCGGCACGGTTGCCCCCCGGGACAGGTCGTTTACCGGCCGGCGCAGGCCCTGCATGACCGGCCCGACGGCCACCGCTCCGGCGGAGCGCTGCACCGCCTTGTACGTGTTGTTGCCGGTGTTCAGGTCGGGGAAGATGAAGACCGTCGCGCGGCCGGCGACCGCGCTGCCCGGCAACTTGGTGGCGGCCACGGCCGGGTCGATGGCCGCGTCGTACTGGATCGGGCCCTCGACGGCCAGTTCGGGTCGGCGCTTGCGGACCAGCGCGGTGGCCGCCGCGACCTTCTCCACGTCCTCGCCCGCACCCGAACTGCCGGTCGAGTACGACAGCATCGCCACCCGGGGCTCGATGCCGAACCGGGCTGCGGTGTCCGCCGAGCTGATGGCGATGTCGGCGAGTTGGGCGGCGTCCGGATCGCGGTTGACCGCGCAGTCGCCGTAGACCAGCACCCGGTCGGCGAGCAGCATGAAGAAGACGCTGGAGGCAACGGAGACCTCCGGCATCGTCTTGACGATCTCGAAGGCCGGCCGGATGGTCGCCGCCGTGGTGTGCGTGGCACCGGAAACCATGCCGTCAGCGTGGCCCGCCCACACCATCATGGTGCCGAAGTAGTTGGGTTGAGCGACGATGTCGTGCGCCAGTTCGGCGGTGATCCCCCGGTGTGCGCGCAACTTCGCGTACGCCTCGGCGAACTCGTCGCGCCACGGGCTGCTCGCCGGGTCCGCCACCCGGGCCTCGCCGATGTCCACTCCCAACTCCCGGGCCCGCCGGGCGACCTCCTCGGGCCGGCCGAGCAGGGTCAGATCGGCCACTCCCCGGCGTAACAGGATCTCGGTGGCGCGCAGGATCCGCTCCTCGGTCCCCTCCGGCAGGACCAGGTGCCGACGTCGGGCCCGGGCCCGGTCGATCAGGTCATACTCGAACATCAACGGGGTGACCCGGGCGGACCGGCTGACCCGTAGCCGGCCAGCCAGCTCGACGGTGTCCACGTGCGCCTCGAAGGCGCCGAGCGCGGCCTCCACCTTCCGGGGGTTCCCGGCGCTGGGGCGGCCCTCGATCCGGCTCGACGCGGCCACCGTGTGGTAGCTGTCGCTTGTCACCGAGAGCACCGCGAGCCGGGCGTTCAGCGCCTCCACCAGGCGCATCGCCCGGGGGTCGGGCGGCACGCCGAGGGTGAGTACCAACCCGGCCAGCGACACCTGACCGGCGACGTGCGCGGCGCTCGCCGCCACCAGCAGGTCGTCCCGGTCACCCGGCATGATCAGCAGCGCGCCCTCGGTCAGGTGCTCCAGCAGGGTCGGCACGTGGGCCGCACCGACGACGTAGTCGAGCACGTCGCGGGCGAGCGCGGTCTCGTCACCGGCCAGCAGCGTGGCGCCCAGCGCCCCCGCCACCTCCGCCACCGTCGGCGCGGAGACGCTCGGCACCTCCGGGATGGCGTACGCGGGGACCGGCAGCCGGGGCAGCGCCATCGCCCCGGGGACCCGGTTGGCCAGCACCGCGAGTACGGTCGCGCCGAGGTCGGCGAGGTCGTGGTAGGCGCCCCGGGCGGCGGCGGCGATCGCCGACGGCTGCTGCCCGTACCCGTCGACCACCGGTACCACGACGCTGCCGAACTCCGTGGCCAGCCGGGCGTTGAAGGCCAGCTCGCGCGGGCCGGCGGTGTCACCGGCGGCGGCGAAGTCACTGCCGACCACGACCATCGCCGCGAACCGCCGTTCCACGTCCCGGTAGCGCTCGACGATCCGGGAGATCAGCTCCTCCCGACGACCGTCGGCGACCAGGGCGGTGGCCTCGGCGTACGTGGTGCCGTTCAGGTCTGCCACCGGTAACCCCACCCGGTAACGCTCGCTGAGCAGGGTGAGGATCGGATCGGGGCGATCCTGCGCGACCAGCGGACGGAACACGCCGATCCCGCCGACCTGCCGGGACAACAATTCGGCGAGGCCGAGGGCGATTGTCGACTTCCCCCCGCCCGAGCCGACACTGGTCAGGTAAACGCTCCGGGCCACGGCACTCACGCTACAAGATCAGGGTTGTTCCCGCGTAGGTCCTCGGACCCGGCCACCCGGGCCGTCCGGCGTGGTGGCACGGTGATCAGTCGTCGTCTTCGTCGTCGAGCCGGGCCAGCCAGGTGGCGAGCCGCTCGATCGGAACCTCGAACTCCGGGTTCGCGTCGACGAAGTCACGCAGCCGGGCACCCAGCCACTCCAGGCTGACCTGCTCGTCGCCGCGCCGCTCGACCAGTTCCTCGATGCCCCGGTCGGTGAAGTACATGGATCTGCTCGCTTCCTCACCGGAACCCGGTGAAGCCGGCCGGTCCCGCCCCACCATTGGGTGGGACGGGACCGGGTCAGTTCTCGTCAGGGGCGGGGAAGTGCCGCCTCGATCAGCGCGTTCTGCTCGACCTCGTGCATCTTCGCCGACCCGACGGCCGGAGCCGCGGCGGCCGGACGGGAGATGCGGCGCAGCCGGACACCGTCGAGGTGCTCCAGCAGGTTGAGCGCGACGAACGACCAGGAGCCCTGGTTGGCCGGCTCCTCCTGCACCCAGGCGAAGTCCTCCGCGTTCGGGAACTGCGCGAGCGCGGCCCGGATCTCCTCCACCGGCATCGGGTAGAGCTGCTCCAGCCGGATGATCGCCGTGTTGGTGATGCCGCGCTCCTGCCGGGCCTGGAACAGGTCGTAGTAGACCTTGCCCGAGCAGAGCAGCACCCGCTTGACCCGCTCGGGGTTACCGGCCGCCGGGTCGGCCAGCACCGGGGAGAAGGTGCCGGTGGTGAAGTCCTCGATCGAGGAGACGCAGAGCTTGTGCCGCAGCAGCGACTTCGGCGTGAAGACCACAAGCGGCTTGCGCTTGGGCGAGAGGGCCTGGCGGCGCAGCAGGTGGAAGTAGTTCGCCGGGGTGGTCGGGTTCGCCACCCGCATGTTGTCCTCGGCGCAGAGCTGGAGGAAGCGCTCCGGGCGACCGGAGGTGTGGTCCGGTCCCTGACCCTCGTGGCCGTGCGGCAGCAGCAGGGTGACCGCGGAGCGCTGGCCCCACTTCACCTCGCCGGAGGAGATGAACTCGTCGATCACCGTCTGGGCCCCGTTGACGAAGTCGCCGAACTGCGCCTCCCAGCAGACCAGGGCGTCGAGGTTCTCCACGGAGTAGCCGTACTCGAAGCCCATCGCCGCGTACTCGGACAGCAGCGAATCGTGCACGAAGAACCGGGAGCGTTCGCCGTCGCCGGTCAGCGTCTGCAACGGCAGGTAGTCGTCGCCGGTCTTGGCGTCGACGACGGAGGCGTGCCGCTGCACGAAGGTGCCCCGACGTGAGTCCTGCCCGGCGAGCCGGACGGTGATCCCGTCGTGCAGCAGCGCGCCGAAGGCGATGATCTCGCCGAAGCCCCAGTCGACGTTGCCCTCGACGGCCATCCGGGCCCGCCGGTCGAGCAGTTGCTGGATCCGCTTGTGCGGGGTGAAGCCCTCGGGCAGGTTGACGTGCGCCTCACCGATGGCCTTTATGACCGACGCCTCGGTCGCGGTCTCCACCTGCGGCTCGGGCTCGTCCTGCCGGGGCGGGCGGCTCAGCTGGCGTGGCGTGCTGGCCGCGTCGCGGGTGGCCTTGAAGACCCGCTCCAACTGTGCCTGGTAGTCGCGCAGCAACTCCTCGGCGTCTTCCACGGTGATGTCACCCCGCCCGATCAGCTCCTCGGTGTAGAGCTTGCGGACCGAGCGCTTCGAGTCGATGATCCGGTACATCTGGGGGTTGGACATCGAGGGGTCGTCGCCCTCGTTGTGCCCGCGCCGCCGGTAGCAGACCAGGTCGATGACGACGTCCTTGTTGAACGCCTGGCGGTACTCGAAGGCGAGCCGGGCGACCCGGACCACGGCCTCCGGGTCGTCGCCGTTGACGTGGAAGATCGGCGCCTCGACCATCCGGGCCACGTCGGTGCTGTAGAGGCTGGAGCGGCTGTACTCCGGGGCGGTGGTGAAACCGACCTGGTTGTTGACCACCACGTGCACGGTCCCGCCGGTGCGGTAACCGCGCAGCTGGGAGAGGTTGAGCGTCTCGGCCACCACGCCCTGACCAGCGAAGGCCGCGTCACCGTGCACCGCCAGCGGCAGCACGGTGTAGCCCTCCAACTTGAGGTCGATGCGGTCCTGCTTGGCCCGCACGATGCCCTCCAGCACCGGGTCGACGGCCTCCAGGTGGGACGGGTTCGCCACCACCGAAACCTTCACGGCGTGGTCGCCGTCGGGGGTGGTGAACTTGCCGTTCTGGCCGAGGTGGTACTTCACGTCGCCGGAGCCCTGGGTGGAGCGTGGGTCCAGGTGCCCCTCGAACTCGGAGAAGATCTTCTCGTACGGCTTGCCGACGATGTTGGCCAGCACGTTGAGCCGGCCCCGGTGGGCCATTCCGATGACCACCTCGTCCAGTCCGCTCTCGGCGGCGGACTCCAGCACCTCGCCGAGCAGCGGGATCAGCGACTCGCCACCCTCCAGCGAGAAGCGCTTCTGGCCGACGTACTTGGTCTGTAGGAAGGTCTCGAACGCCTCGGCGGCGTTGAGCCGGTTGAGCACGTGCTTCTGCTCGCCGGCCGGCGGCTTCTCGTACTTGCGCTCGACCCGTTCCTGGATCCAGCGGCGCTCCTCCGGATCCTGGATGTGCATGTACTCGATGCCGACCCGCCGGCAGTACGAGTCGCGCAGCACGCCCAGGATCGAGCGCAGCTTCATCCGCTGCTTGCCGGCGAAACCGTTCACCGGGAAGGTGCGGTCCAGGTCCCAGAGGGTCAGCCCATGCTGGAGGACGTCCAGGTCCGGGTGCTTGCGGATCTTGAACTCGAGCGGGTCGGTGTCGGCCATCAGGTGGCCGCGCACCCGGTACGCGTGGATCAGCTCGTGCACCCGGGCCGTCTTGTTGATCTGGCCTTCGCTGTCGACCGCGACGTCGCGCATCCAGCGCACCGGCTCGTAGGGGATGCGCAGCGAGGTGAACACCTGGTCGTAGAAGCCGTGCTCGCCGAGCATCAGCTCGTGCATGACCTTGAGGAACTCGCCGGACTGCGCGCCCTGGATGATCCGGTGGTCGTACGTGCTGGTCAGCGTGATGACCTTGCTGACCGCCAGCTCGGCCAGGGTGGCCTCGCTCATGCCCTGGTACGGCGCCGGGTACTCCATGGCGCCGACCCCGATGATCGCGCTCTGGCCCTGCATCAGCCGCGGCATGGAGTGCACAGTGCCGATTCCGCCGGGGTTGGTGAGCGAGATCGTGGTGCCGGAGTAGTCCTCCATGGTCAGCTCGTTGCGGCGGGCACGCCGGACGACGTCCTCGTACGCCTGCCAGAACTGCCGGAAGTCCATCTGCTCGCAGCCCTTGATGGAGGGGACCACCAGATTACGGCTGCCGTCCGGCTTGGTGAGGTCGATGGCGATGCCCAGGTTGACGTGCTCGGGGCGGACCATCACCGGCTTGCCGTCGACCTCGGCGAAGGAGTTGTTCATCTCGGGGTGCGCGACCAGTGCCCGCACCAGGGCGTAGCCGATCAGGTGGGTGAAGCTGACCTTGCCGCCGCGCCCCCGGGCGAGGTGGTTGTTGATCACGATGCGGTTGTCGACCAGGAGCTTTGCCGGTACGGCTCGGACGCTGGTGGCGGTCGGTACGGCCAGCGACGCGTCCATGTTCTGGACGATCTTGGCAGCCACTCCGCGCAGCGGCGTGGTCTGTGGCCCGTTGGCGGTGGGCGCGGTCCGGGTCGGCTGGCTCTTCGTCGGCTCCGCCTTGGTGGCGGCCGGCTTCGCGGTGGTCGGCTTCGACGCGGCGGGCGCCGGCTTCGACGTCGCCGTCGTGGTGCGGCGTTCCCCCTTGCCCGCCGGCTCGGCCTTGGCCGCCGGTTCGCTCTTCGGGGCCGCCTCGGTCCTGGCCGGGGTGGCGTCCTTGGCCGCGGCGGTGGTGGCCGGCCGGCCGTCACCGGTGCCCGCTGTGCTCTGGCCGGGCCGGTAGTCGGCGAAGAAGTCGTGCCAGGCCGGGTCGACGCTGCTGGGATCGGCGAGGTAGCGCTGGTACATCTCCTCGACGATCCACTCGTTCGGGCCGAAACCCGCCAGTGGGTTCTCCTGCGAAGTCTGCTGGGTCGACACGGCCGGTAATCGCCTCTTTCACGCGGGTTTGTGTGTCACGCGGTGCTCGATGCGCCGGGACGGACGCACAGGACGGTTCCAGGCTACGCCGTAGCGAACCCCGGGGCATTTCCGCCTCCGTCGCGTGGTCGGATTCACAGAAGATGCCAGAAGTTCGGTTAGCGCTGCGTATTCCCTTGATCGCTGCTATGGCCGACGGGCCCGGTACGCCGGCTGTCCACCGGTGTACCCGGGCCCGTCGGGGCGGAGGCGACCCGAGTCGGGCCGCCCGGGTGTCAGGAGATGTCGCGGCGCCGGGTGATGAGGATTCCGGCGACGCCGCTGACCACGGCGTAGCCCACCAGCACGAGCGCACCGACCCACCAGGCGGGCAGCATCTCGTTCTCGCCTGGCGTGATCATGACCTGGGAGGCGGCGGCCGGCCAGACCACCTGCCACTTGATCACGGCCATGTTGTCCAGCACGTTGGCCAGCAGCAGGAAGAGCAGGCCCACCACCTGGGTACCGATCAGGTAGAGCACCGAGGCGGTGATCACCGCGCCCAACTGGTTGGTGATCAGCGTGCCGATGCCCACGCCGAGCACGGTCCAGATCGCGTACGCCATCAGGTTGAGCAGCAGGGCCCGCTGGACCTCCCACTCGCCGAGCTGCGTGCCGTAGTCGTTCAGCGACAGGAACGTCGCACCGGCGGCGAGGTCGATAAGCGTGGTCACCAGCCAGAACGCGAAGCCGAGCAGGCTGGCCGCGACGAGCTTGCTGGCGATCACCGAGGTGCGTCGCGGGGTGGCCAGGAACGTCGTGGTCGCGGTCTGGTGGAAGAACTCGTTGGTGACCATGAGGATGCCGATGAGCATCACGAACATCAGGCCCAGGTACTGCCCCGAGGTGTAGAGGTTCGCGGCCTGGGCGGGCGCGGAGGCGGCGTCGCCGGTGTAGCCGAACTCCTCGCCACCGCCACTGAGGGTCTCGCTGGCGAGCCACGCGTTGAAGGCGAAGGCCAGGGCGATCGACAGGAACGCCCCGATGGCCAGCCACCACCAGGTGCTGGTCGTACGGATCTTGAGCAGTTCGGAGCGGACAAGGTTGCTCATCGGATGCCCGCCTTTCCGGCCGTCAGTTCCAGGAACACGCGTTCCAGATCGGGTCGTTCAGTGGTCAGTTCGTGCAGTTCCACCCCGGCGGCCAGGGCCGCCCGGCCCACCGTCGGAGCGTCGACCCCGCCGATCAGGAGGGCACCCTGCCCGTCGTTCTCCACCGTGGCCGGCCCGTCCTTCAGCGCGGCGGTCAGCGCGTCGGCCTGCGGGGTGCGGACCCGGACCCGGACGCCCTGCGCCATCGACCCGATCACCTGTTCCACGGGGCCCTGCCGGACCAACTGCCCGGCCGCGATGATCACCACGTCGTCGGCCAGCAACTGCATCTCCGAGAGCAGGTGGCTGGAGACGAGCACGGTGCGGCCCTCGGCGGCCAGGCCCTTGAGGAACCCGCGCATCCACCGGATGCCCTCCGGGTCCAGACCGTTGGCCGGCTCGTCGAGGATCAGCACCCGCGGGTCGCCGAGCATCGCCGCGGCGATGCCGAGCCGCTGCTTCATGCCCAGCGAGTAACCCTTGAACTTGCGCTTGGCCGCAGGGGTCAGCCCGACCAGGTCCAACGCCTGGTCGGCCCGCTCCTTCGGCAGCCCGGCCGCCGCGCAGATCACCCGCAGGTGGTTGATGCCGGTACGGCCCTTGTGCGCGCTGGACGCCTCCAGGACCGCGCCGACGTGCCGCAGCGGGTCGGCCAGATCCGGATACCGGTGACCACCGATGGTCGCCCCTCCGGCGGTCGGGGTGACCAGGTTCAGCAGCATGCGCAGGGTGGTGGTCTTACCCGCACCGTTCGGGCCGAGGAAGCCGGTGACCCGACCCGGTTCGACCGTGAACGACAGGTTGTTGACCGCGAGCACGTTGCGGTATCGCTTGGTCAGACCGGAAACCACGATCTGTGCGTCGTTGGTGGGGCTTGGTTGCCCGTCGGTCATCGTTCTCCTCCCGTGTCGGCGCCGGGGTGCGCCGTTGCACAGCGTGACGTTAATGGTCAAGCAATTCAATCGGGCTCGTTCGGGAAATCGTGGTCCGCCTCAGGCATGAGCCGTCTCATCCCCAGGTACGAGCCGATCGACCGCCGTGTCTACACGGCGATCCAGGTCGCCCGGGCGTGGCCGAGTGGGCGGCCGTCCGGGGTGTAGAGGCTGGTGTGCACGAACGCCTTGCGGCCCTCGGTGCCGATCAACGCACCGGTCACCACGCAATCGTCGCCCGGACGGGGCAGCGTCTCGATCCGGGCCGTGATCCGGCCGAGCACGTACGGGCGGCCGGCACCGATCACCGCCCAGCCGCCGGGGCAGTCCAGGGCCGCCCAGATTGTGGCGTCCTCGACCTGGCGGGGCGCCCGCACCGGCGCGGCCGTCCGGCCGTCCGGCAGCCGACCCGGAAAGATCCGCAGGCCGTCGGCGCGCTCCGGGCCACAGACGTAGCAGCCGGGGAACGGGTGCTCCACCAGCCCCGGGTACGCCGCGGAGGCGGCCCGGGCGGTCGCCAGGTCCACCGGCGGGACGGCCTCGCCGAGATCGCCCGCCGGGCGCAACTGTGCGATCACCTCGCCGGCCGGGTCGCGCACCTGCGCGTCGACGAGCGTCAGCGGGGTGTCCAGCGGCGGCGGTCGGCGCAGGGTGACCTCGACCGGACCGTCCCCGCCGTACGCGGCGGCGAAGACCCCGGCGCTCCAACCGCCGTTGCCCGAGCCGGGCGGCCCGTTGAAGCGTCTCTCGATGATCATCAAGCCCCCTCCGCCCCGCTGCCCGGCTTCGTCGCCGGGACACCGGCAGCCTCGCACGCCCCCGCTGACGGCCGCAGTGGCGGGTCGGCCACCGGTCGCCGACCGGCGTTCACCGGATCGACACCGCTGGTCACCATGGCTGGCAACCGACCGGGCGCTACACAGAGGGCATGGCCGTTCTGCCAGCCGTGGACGTCGCACTGACGACCAGCGGCTACACCCTCTCGATCGCCGACAACCCCAGCCAGGTCGAGGCCGCGCAACGCCTGCGTCATCAGGTGTTCGCCGGCGAGTTGGGCGCCACCGTGTCCACCGACGCGGCGGGCCTCGACCGCGACATCTTCGACCCGTACTGCGACCACCTGGTGGTGCGCCAGGAGAGCACCGGCGAGGTGGTCGGTACGTACCGGCTGCTGCCGCCGGGGCGCACCAACCGCCGCTACGCCGAGGGCGAGTTCGACCTGACCGCGCTCGACCCGTTGGTTACCCAGCTTGTCGAGGCCGGCCGCTCGTGCGTGCACCCCGCGCACCGCAGCGGAGCGGTGATCAACCTGATGTGGGCGGGCATCGCCCGCTACCTGCACCTGCGCGGGCTGCGTTGGCTCGGCGGGTGCGCCTCCGTGCCGGTGACCGACGGTGGCCTTGCCGCCGCCGAGGTCTGGGCCCAGGCGCGGGCGAAGCACCTGTCACCGCCGCCGCTGCGGGTCCGGCCGCTGCGACCCTGGTTCGCCGAACCGGGCGTGCCGACCGAGACCGTCGCCGGATCGGCCCGGCTGGTCCCGCCGCTGCTGCGCGGCTACCTGCGGCTCGGCGCCCAGGTCTGCGGGGAGCCGGCGTACGACCCGGACTTCGGGGTGGCCGACTTCTACGTGCTGCTCTCCATGGATCGGATCAACCCGCGTTACCTGCGGCACTTCCTCGGTGGGCAGCCGTGAACCCGCTGTGGCGGCCCAGTTCCGGCTGCGGTCCGGACTGCCTGCCCGGTCCCGGTGATGCTCCTGCCGTCTCGGCGGTTCGGCAACTGGGTCGCGCCGCCGGCCTGCTCGGCATGCTCGGGCTCGGCGTCGGGCTGGCGGCCCTGCTCCCGGCGCTGCCGACCCGGGAACGTCAGGCCGCGCTGCGCGGTTGGGCCCGGTCCACGGCCCGCGCCTGCGGCGTACGCCTCGAAGTGCGCGGGCGGTTGCCTCGGCGGCGGGCCCTGCTGGTCGCCAACCACGTCTCCTGGTGGGACGTCCTGGCGCTGCTCGCGGTGGCGCCGGCCCGGCTGGTGGCCAAGCAGGAGGTCCGGCGGTGGCCACTGATCGGCCTGCTCGCCCGCGCGGGCGGCACCGTCTTCGTGGACCGCGCCCGTCCTCGTGCGCTGCCCGCGACGGTGGGCCGGGTCGCCTCGGCGTTGCAGTCGGGCCGCTCGGTCGCGGTGTTCCCGGAGGGCACCACCTGGTGCGGTGCGGCAGCCACCTGCCGTCCGTCGACCGGTTTCCGGCCGGCGATGTTCCAGGCCGCGATCGACGCCGGTGCTCCCGTCGTACCACTGCGAATCGGTTACCGCTGCGGGGTGACCGGCGAGACCACCACGGCACCGGCCTTCGTCGGCGACGAGACCCTGCTGCGGTCGGTGCGGCGGGTGCTCGCGGTCCGGAGGCTGACGGTACGCGTCGAGATCGCCGCGCCGCTGCACCCGGGACGATCCGCCGATCGGCGGGCGCTGGCCCGGGTCGCCGAATCGGCGGTGCACCTCGTACCGTCGACGCCGACCGCGCAGCCGACGTCGGTGGCAGCGGTGCCCGGGCAGTCGGTGCGCGTGCCGGCGCAGCCGGGAGCGACACTGCTACCGGTACCGAGCCGGTCGCCGGTCGACACGTCCGCCGCCGGGGTGGCGGAGGGCTCGCTGGCCGGGGAGCCGGCGCGGGAGTTGCCCCTGGCCGCCTGACCGTCGATGCCGGGTGACGCGGTGGCCCGGTCGCTGGAGCAGCGACACCCGCCGCTCACAGGGTTTTTCCAGGATCCGCCCAGCGGAGGCGCAGCGTCTGCGCGGATGATGGCGGCATGGCCGCTACCCAGACCGAGGCGCGACTGCTCGTCGTCGAGGACGATCCCAACATCCTCGAGCTGCTCTCCGCGAGCCTGCGCTTCGCGGGATTCGACGTGGCCACCGCCACCAGCGGCAGCGCCGCGCTGAGCGCGGCCCGGGACCATCGCCCCGACCTCGTGGTGCTCGACGTGATGCTGCCGGACCTCGACGGGTTCGAGGTGATCCGGATGATGCGCGAGGGCGGCACGCGTACGCCGGTGGTCTTCCTCACCGCCCGCGACGCCACCGACGACAAGATCCGCGGGCTCACCCTGGGCGGCGACGATTACGTGACCAAGCCGTTCAGCCTGGAGGAGCTGACCGCCCGGATCCGGGCGGTGCTGCGCCGCACCAGCACCGGCGAGCAGGCACCCGCCCGGCTCACCTTCGCCGACCTGGAGCTGGACGAGGAGACCCACGAGGTCTACCGGGCCGGTCAGCGGGTGCAGCTCTCGCCGACCGAGTTCAAACTACTGCGCTACCTGATGCTCAACGCCAACCGGGTGCTGTCCAAGGCGCAGATCCTCGACCACGTGTGGAACTACGACTTCCGGGGCGACGACAACATCGTCGAGTCGTACATCTCGTACCTGCGCCGCAAGGTCGACACGACCGATCCCCGGCTGATCCACACCCTGCGCGGGGTCGGGTACGTCCTGCGCAAGCCGGCGGCGTGAACGCCCTACAGCAGGGCAAGCTCCGGCTCCGCGCGGTACCGCTGCGGGTCAAGCTGGTCGCGGCCGTGCTGACCCTGGTCGCCGCCGCGCTGCTGGTGATCGCCTCGCTGACCACGATCTTTCTCCGTAGCTACCTGGTCGACCAGGTGGACGCGGAACTGACGACCGCGGCCGACAACCTCGAAGCGGTGGCCGGCGCCGAGCGGTTCGGTACCGACCTGCCCACCGACTACCTGGTGGTCTTCACCGACAGCCGGTCCGGTGCGGTCTCCTGGGTCTACTTCGACACCAAGCGGTTCGACGTCAACGACCTACCGCCCTGGCCGGAGAACGCCGCCGGCTTCGAACAGGCGGCCGGTAAACCGTTCCCCGCCCGGGCGCGGGCCAGCGACATGCGCTGGCGAGTGCTGTACACCGAGCTGCCCAACGGTCAGTGGACGGCGATCGCGCAGCACCTGACCGACGTGGATCAGGCGGTCAAGCGGCTCATCTGGATCGACCTGCTGGTCGGTGGGGCGGTGCTGGTGCTGCTCGCCTCGATCGGGGCGGCGATCGTCCGCACCAGCCTCAAGCCGCTGGTGGAGATCGAACGTACCGCCGCCGCCATCGCCGGCGGGGACCTCAGCCGACGGGTGCCCGACCCCGAAGACGGCCAGCCCTGCCCGACCTCCGAGTTGGGGCGGCTCTCTCGGGCCCTGAACGCGATGCTCAGTCAGATCGAGATGGCCTTCACCGCCCGGGCGGCGTCCGAGTCCGCGGCCCGGGCCGCCGAGGTGGCCGCCCGGGAGGCCGCCGAGGGTGCCCGCGCCTCCGAGGCCCGGGCCCGCCGCTCCGAGGAACGGATGCGCCAGTTCGTGGCGGACGCCTCACACGAGCTGCGTACCCCGCTGACCACCATTCGGGGCTTCGCCGAGCTGTACCGCCAGGGTGCGGCCCGCGCCCCGGAGCAGACCTCCGACCTGCTGCGCCGCATCGAGGACGAGGCGGCCCGGATGGGCCTGCTGGTGGAGGACCTGCTGCTGCTGGCCCGGCTGGACCGCGAACGACCGCTCTCGCTCGCCCCGGTGGAGCTGCCGGTGCTGGCCGCGGACGCGGTGGCGGCTGCCCGCGCGATGGCGCCGGACCGGCGGATCGAGCTGGAGATCGAGCCCGGCTCCGGGCCCCTGGTGGTACGCGGCGACGACGCCCGGCTGCGGCAGGTGATCGGCAACCTGATGACCAACGCGCTGCGGCACACCCCGCCCGGTGCGGCGGTGACGTTGCGGCTGCGCGCCGAGCCCGGCAACCTCGCGGTGATCGAGGTGGCCGACACCGGGCCGGGCCTCACCGCCGAGCAGGCGGAGCGGGTCTTCGAGCGCTTCTATCGGGTGGACGCCTCGCGTACCCGCCGGACCGACGGCAACACCGGCACCGGTCTCGGCCTGGCCATCGTGGCCGCGCTGGTGACCGTGCACCAGGGTGCGGTCGAGGTGACCGGGACGCCGGGTGGCGGTGCCACCTTCCGGGTACGGCTGCCGCTCGCACCGGCCACCGACATCGATGACGAGTGATTTTCAGCCAATCCTCAGTTCAGCCCAAGGCGGGACGCAGAGCGATGGGAGAAGGTAGGGGCATGACCGAGTACGAGTCCGACCCGCGCCGGCCGGCCCCTACCGACGCCGAGCCGTCGCATCCCGAGCTGTCCCGCGCCGAGTACGCGCGGTCCGACTCCCCGTCCCCCGCCCGTCCCGACGCCGACCCGACGGTCGAGGCGCCGACCGTACCGGTCCGGGCCGTCGACCCGTCCTCGGCCGGCCCGGACGTCGCGCCGAGCCGGCCGGTCCCGGCCGACGCCGCCGGCTCGACCCCGGCGGCACAGCCGGTTTCCGGTCAGCCCACCTGGGCGCCGACCGGCGGTCACCAGCACCAACATCCGTACCAGCATCCGCACCAGCCGGGCGCCCGCTACCCCGCAAACCCGTGGTATCCCGGCCAGCCCGCCTGGAGCGGCGCCCAGCCGACCGGGCCCGGCGCCGCCCAGTCCGGGTATCCGGGGCAGGCCGCGGGAACGCCGGGCGGCTACCCGGGGCAGGCCGCGGGAACGCCGGGCGGCTACCCGGGGCAGCCGGCCCCGTGGGCACCCACTCCGCCGAGCGGGCCCCGCGCTGGCAAGATCGCCAAGCTGGCCGGAGCCGGCGTGGCGGTGTTCGCGCTGATGCTTGGCAGCGGCGTCGCCGGTGGCGCACTCACCCTCGCGCTTAGCGACGGTGGCGGGGTCACCCGCACCTACAACGCCGCACCCGTGATCGACGGCGCCGACCTGCCGCGCATCGCCGCGTCGGTGCAGGACAGCGTCGTGTCCATCAGCACCGGTAGTGGTGAGGGCTCCGGTGTGGTGCTCAGCGCCGACGGCTACGTGTTGACCAACAACCACGTGATCGCCGGGGGCGGCGACACGGTCCGGGTCTTCTTCGCGGACGGCACCAGCACCCAGGCCGAGGTCGTCGGTACCGACCCGAAGACCGACCTCGCGGTGCTGAAGGCGAACGGGTTGACCGATCTCCAACCGGCCACTCTCGGCGACAGCGACGCCATGCAGGTCGGTGACCAGGTGCTCGCACTGGGCAGTCCGCTCGGCCTACAGGGCTCGGTCACCGCGGGGATCCTCAGCGCCCGGGACCGCACCATCCAGGCCGGTGGGGGCCAGCAGCTCCCGGGTCAGGGGGTCAGCTCGATCTCGGGGCTGCTGCAGACCGACGCGCCGATCAACCCGGGCAACTCGGGTGGCGCACTTGTCAACACCCGGGGCGAGGTGATCGGCATCAACACCGCGATCGCCACCGCGGGACAGGGCAACACCGGCAACATCGGCGTGGGCTTCGCCATCCCGAGCAACAAGGCCAAGGACGTCGCGGAGAAGCTCCAGCGGGGCGAGAAGATCAGCCATCCGTCGCTCGGGGTGAGCGTGAACGCGGCGCCCGACGGTGGCGCGCTGATCGGCGCGGTGAACCCGGGCAGCGCGGCCGAGCGGGCGGGGCTGCAACAGGGTGACGTGATCACCCGGTTCGGGGACAAGGCCATCAACGACTCCAACGATCTGGTGGCCGCCGTCCAGGCCGGCAAGGTCGGTGACCAGGTCGAGGTGACGTACCAGCGAAATGGAGCCGAGGCGACGGCAACCGTGACGCTCGCCGAAGCGTCCTAACGAGACAGGACCTGCTTCCTCCCTCCGGGGCGGCGGGTGGCGTGGCCAAGGGGGTTGGCCGCGGCACCCGCCGCCCTTCCTCCGCTCCGGGCCCGGTTCACCCCGACCGGGTGAACCGGGTTCACCCCACGGGCCGGCAGCCTCGGGGAGAAGACTCTGGAGGCGGACGGGGGTGCCATGACCACGGCGACGGTGGCCCACAGCGATGACCGGATCCAGCGCGACGTGCTCGACGAACTCGCCTGGGAGGCGCAGGTGCGCTCGACCGACATCGGGGTGAGTGTGCGCGACGGGGTGGTTTCGCTCACCGGCGGCGTGGACAGCGCCGCCCGCAGGTGGGCGGCGGTGCGCGGGGCCCAACGGGTACGCGGGGTGCGGGCGGTCGCCGACGACATCGAGGTACGCCCCACCGGTCCGGTCGACATCACCGACGGCGACCTGGCGATCGCGGCCAGCCGAGCGCTGGAGTGGAACAGTTTCGTACCGGCCGAACGGCTGGATCTCACCGCCGCCGACGGTTGGCTGATGCTGCGCGGTGCGGTGGAGTTCGGTTGGCAGCGGCGCATCGCCGAGCGGGAGCTGCGCCGGCTGCGGGGCGTACGCGGTGTCACCAATCTGGTCGAGGTGCGGCCCGCGGCCCCGCCCGACAGCGACCGGATCCGCAGTGACGTGCAACGGGCCTTGATGCGGGGGATCGGCACGGAACGGGTGACCGTCCAGGTGCGCGACGACACGGTGACCCTGAGCGGGGTGGTGCGGTCCTGGTGGGAGCGGGATCAGGCGGAACGGATCGCGTGGTCGGCCGAGGGCGTGTGCATGGTACGGGACCAACTGCTGGTAGGTGGCTGAATCGGCAACTTGGGGCCCGGTTTGTCCCTGCCGGGACCGGGAAGACGCTCGATCTCAGCACGGCAGCCGATCCGGGCCGACGCCTGCGGACAGCGACGGGGAGGGTACGTGGCCGACAACCTAGCGCGTGAGCAGCGGCTGCGGATCGCCATGGTCGTGCCGCCGTGGCTCTCGGTACCGCCGCCGGGCTACGGCGGACTGGAACAGGTGGTCGCCGGCCTGGTCGACGCCCTGATCGCCCGGGGGCACGCGGTGACACTGATGGGGGCCGGTGCGGCGCACGGCACCGCCGCCGACTTCCTCGCCACCCTCGACGAGTTGCAGTTCGACCGTCTCGGTGAGGCGCTGCCCGAACTGGCTCACCTGGCCCGGGTCAACCATCTGCTCAGTGCGGCCGACTTCGACATCGTGCACGACCACAGCACGATCGGTCCGCTGGTGGCCGGCCGGCGGGAGGTGCCCACGGTGGCGACCGTGCACGGCAACCCGGTGGGCGAGTACGGCACGGTGCTCAGCGACACCGACCGGGGAGTGGGCCTGGTGGCCATCTCACACGCCCAGCGGGGATTGAACCCGCACCTGCCCTGGGTCGGCACCGTGCACAACGCGATGAGCCTGGACGACTTTCCGCGCAAGGACGTCCCCAGTCAGGGGCCGGTGTTGTGGCTTGCCCGGTTCAGCCCAGACAAGGGTCCGGAACTGGCCATTCGCGCCTGCCGGGCGGCGGGTCTGCCACTGGTGCTGGCCGGCAAGTGCAACGAGCCCGCCGAGCGGCGCTACTACGACGAGGTGATCCGCCCGATGCTCGGGCCGGACGTCACGGTGGTGCTCGACGCCGACCGGAAGGCCGTGCTGCCGCTGCTGGTCGAGGCGCGCTGCCTGGTCATGCCGATCCAGTGGGAGGAGCCGTTCGGCATCGTGATGTTGGAGGCGATGGCGACCGGGACGCCCGTGGTGGCGCTGAACCGGGGAGCGGTGCCGGAACTGGTCCGTCCCGGGGTGAGCGGGCTGATCTGTCAGCGGCCGGACGAGTTGCCGGCGGCGCTGCGCCAGGCCGCCGACCTCGACCCGGAGGACTGCGTGGCACATGTGGCCCGGACCTTCTCCACGGAACGGATGGCCGTCGGCTACGAGGAGGTGTACCGCCGCTTCCTCGCCGCCGCGACCCCGCGTGCCGCGGTACGCGAGCCGGCGCGGGTCACCCCGGCCTGACCGGTCCCGCTCTCAGACCTGTGCGGCACCGAGCGCGGTGATCGCCGCGTCCAGCTGCTGGGCGTACGCCGCGCTCAACCCGTCCTCACGCAGCCGGATGGAGACCTTCTCCCGGAGCCGGGCGACGCCGGGCCCCAACTCGCCCTCGCCGCCGGCCACCGCCCGGGTGAGGTTGCGCAACTCGTTACGCAGGTCGATGCCGACGTCGTCGCGGATGCCACCGTCGGCGAGGCCGGCGTCGATCACCTCGTCCAGGCGGTTCGCGGCCTCGACGAGGCTGTCGCCACCCGGTGGCGGGTTCGGTGCGCCCGTTGTCGCCGCCGGCGTCGACGAGGTGCTCGACGGTGCGGGGGTCGGCGGCACGCTGGCGCTGTCGTCCGGCGGGGCCGGCTCGGACGTCGCGGTCGGCCCGGTCGTGGGTAGCACGGCGGGCGGTCCGGCGTCGTCGTCCGGTAGTAGTGCCGGCACCGCCAGCGCCGCAGCGATCAGCGTGACCACGGCCGCCGTGACGAGCAGCGGGCGTCGCAGCCGCCGTCCCTGCCCGGCGTCGTCACCGGCGACGGGTGCCGGGCGCGGCAGCCGCCGTCCCCGCCCCGGGTCGGCCCCGGAGACTGGTGCGGAGCCGTCATCGTCGACCACCCCGGTACCGGTCTGCGCGTCGCGCCCATCCGGATGTCCGGCGGCGTTGTCGGCGGCACCGTCGGTGCCGACCGAGGTGCCCGCCACCGTGCCGGAGACAACGCCGGTGAGGGCGGGCTGGAATGCGGTGGGACCGACGGTCGGTGGAACCCAGGCGGGGACCGGGGCGGCGTTGGTCCGTCCCATCGCGGGCAGCGTGACGGTGGGCGCGAGCATTGTGTTGGCCTGCGGATCGGCGGGCAGCATCTGGTCACGCAGCACGGTGGCCACCTGCCGGGCCGTGGGGCGGTCGGCGGGATCCCGCGACAGGCAACGCAGGCAGATCTCGGCCACCGTCGCTGGCAGCCCCGGCACCCCGGCCAGCGACGGGGGTGGGCGCTCGGCGAGCGCGACGCTGAGCTCGTCCCAGGTGTCCGCCGGATAAGGGACCCGTCCGGTCAGGGTCTCGTGCAGCAGCACCCCGAGCGAGTAGACGTCGGTCGCCGGTTGGGCCGGAGCACCGTCGAGCCGTTCCGGCGCCACGTACGCGGGGGTGCCGAAGGTGGCACCGTCCTCATCGTCGTCGGGGGCGCCGATCCGGGTGGCGATACCGAAGTCGAGCACCTTCGCGCCGACCTGCGTCATCATCACGTTGGCCGTGGTGATGTCCCGGTGCACGATGCCGAGCCGGTGGGCGGCGGCCAGCGCGTCGGCGACCTGGGCGCCGATCTCCACCGCCTGCGGCCACGGCAGTGGCCCCTCGGTGAGCCGGAACTCCAGCTCCTCACCGGCGAGCAGTTCCATCACCACGAACGAGGTGATGGCGCCGTCCGGCGACACCGTCTCGCCGTAGTCGTGCACCGACGTGACGTTCGGATGGACCAGCTGTGCTGCGGCTCGGGCCTCCTCGCGGACCATGTCGCGGAACCTGGCGTCGGCGGCCAGTGACGGGGCGAGCACCTTCAGTGCGACCACCCGGTCGAGTACCTCGTCGTGGGCCCGCCAGATCACCGACATGCCGCCGGAGCCGATCTGGTCGATCAGCCGGTATCTGGTGGCCAGCAACCGGCCGGGCTGCAGCGCTGGCTTCACGGATCGCACCTGCCCTCATAGGTGGGAGCGGTATCAGGTTGCGCGAATGTTGCCCCTCTGTCAACGGGCCTCGATGTGACCCGGGCCGGGCCGACCTGACCGGTGGGCGTCGTGGCGCGGCGGTGTTCCACGCCGCAGGGGCGTCCGGGACGGGACCGTCGGAGCCGGCCGTGCCAGGATGAACGGCATGGCGCGGGGACCGGTGGCTTTCGTGCTCGGTGGCGGGGGCGTCCTGGGCGCGGTCGAGGTGGGCATGTTGCGCGCCCTGTTCCGGGCCGGGATCCGGCCCGACCTGGTGCTCGGCACCTCCATCGGAGCGGTCAACGGCGCCCTGGTGGCTGCCGACCCGTCCGAGGCGGTGACCGACCGGCTGGTACGGCTCTGGGCTTCCCCGGAGGCCAGCGAGGTGTACGGCGACTCGGTCGCCCGGCAGTTGCGGCGCTTCGCCGCCCGTACCCATCTGCACTCGCCCCGGCCGTTGCGCAAGCTGTTGGAGAACGAACTCGGTGCCCAGACCACCTTCGCGGATCTGAAGATTCCGTTCCGCTGCTGCGCGGCGAACATCGAGCGGGCCGCCGAGCACTGGTTCGTCAGCGGGCCGGTGGTGCCGGCCGTCCTCGCCTCCGCCTCGGTGCCGGGACTGCTGCCGCCGGCCCGCATCGGTGACCAGCACTACGTGGACGGCGGGATCGTCAACTCCATCCCGATCGGCGAGGCGGTCGCCGCCGGCGCCGGCCGGATCTTCGTACTCCAGGTGGGGCGGATCGAGCGGGCACTGGCACCGCCCCGGCGGCCCTGGGAGATCGCTCAGGTCGCGTTCGAGATCGCCCGCCGACACCGGTTCGCCCGGGAGATGGCCGCCCTACCCGACGGGGTGGAGGTGCACGTGCTGCCGACCGGCGGGCTGGAGCCGCGTGACGACACTCCGTGGGCGTATCGGGACATGGCGGCGGTGGGCCGGCGGATCAGCCGGGCCTACTCGGCCTCCCGGCACTACCTGGCCAACCTGGAACGCTGATGCCGTTACCGCCGCGTTGGCTGCGCCGACTGCTGCTGGCACCCGGCGTGGTGTTGCTGGCGATCCTGCTGGTGACCACGGTGCCGCTGTGGGCCCTGCTCGCGCTCGCCGTGTCCCCGTTCGTCCCCGGGCACCTGCGTCCGCTGCGGCTGCTCTGGCTCGGCTGCTTCTACCTGGTCTGGGACGCGGCGGCGCTGCTCAGCCTCTTCGGGCTCTGGATCGGCTCCGGGTTCGGCTGGCGGGTGCGCGCACCGGCCTTCCAGCGGGCGCACTACGTGCTGGCCGGCTGGTTCCTGCGGGTGTTCTTCTGGCAGGCCCGGTGGATGCTACGGCTGCGCATCGACGTGGTCGGTACCGACCCGGACACCGCGCTGCCGGGCCGGCCGGAACTGGTGCTGTGCCGGCACGCCGGTCCGGGGGACTCGTTCATCCTGATCCACGCGTTGGTGAACTGGTTCCGGCGCGAGCCACGGATCGTCCTCAAGGACACCCTCCAGTGGGATCCCGCGATCGACGTGCTGCTCAACCGGCTGCCGAGCCGGTTCATCGCGCCGGGGCACGACGGCCGGGGCTCGCTGACCGAGCAGGTCGGGCATCTGGCCACCGGGTTGGACGAGGACGACGCTTTCGTGATCTTCCCCGAGGGCAGCAACTTCACCCCGAAACGCCGGCTGCGGGCCATCGCGCGGCTGCGGGACCGGGGCCACGAGCGGATGGCGCTGAAGGCGGAGGCGATGCGACACGTGCTCGCCCCACAACCGGGTGGGCTGCTGGCGGCACTGGAGGCGGCACCCGACGCCGGAGTGATCTTCGTGGCCCACACCGGTCTGGACCGGATGCTCACCGTCACCGACGTGTGGCGGGAACTGCCGATGGACAAGCGACTGGTGATGCGGTTCTGGTCGGTGCCGCCGGAGGAGGTACCGACTGGTCGGCAGGAGCGCATCGACTGGCTCTACGAATGGTGGAGTCGGATAGACGAGTGGATCGCGACCAACCGCGACGACGCGACGTAGGGTGCGCAGGTGGAGCAGATCAGCGTGGTGACGACGGTGGTCGACGCGCGGTCGGTCGCCGATCTGCTGGCCGCCGCGGCGGTGGCCGGGCGGTTGGCGGCCTGCGCGCAGGTGGGCGGCCAGGTGGACAGCACGTACTGGTGGCGGTCGGGGGTGGAAACCAGCACCGAGTGGTCGGTGCAGTTCAAGACCGCGCCCGACCGGGTCGACGCGTTGGTCGAGCAGCTGCGGGCCAGCCATCCCTACGAGGTGCCGGAAATCCTGGTGACGCGGGTGGACTGCGGCCATCCGGAGTATGCCGCCTGGGTCTTCGAGCACACCCGCACCTGAGTACGCGCACTCTGGCGCCGGCGGGGCTCGGCCGTCGAGGATGACGGCGTGGACAACGCCTACCCCTGCCCGGCCTGCGGAAGCTCGGCGAATCTGAACTCCGGCTGCACCGGCTGCGGCCGACCGCCGCATCCGGCCGCCGCTGAGGTGATCCGGCTCGACCGGGAGATCGCCGTGCTGGGCGGTGAGGTGCAGCGGGCTCGTCAGGCGTACGAGGGACTGGTCGGGCGGCTGGACGCGGTGCGGCGACGGAGGGGCGAACTGGCCGCCGCGGTCCGGACCGAGTTCCCGGTGCCCGCCGCAGCGCCGGGCCGCAGCGCTGCATCGGCCGTCGGCGGGCACCCGGGACCCGCCCCGGTGCCGGCCGCCCCGGTGCCGGCCGCTCCGGTGCCGGCCGCTCCGGTGCCGGCAGGTCCCGTGCCGGCCTTCGGCGGCCGGCCCGCTTCCGCCCCGGTTCGCCCGGGTGGTGCGGAAGCGTCGACGCGGACCGTGCAGGGTCTGCTCTTCGTCCTTGGTGGACTGCTGCTCGGTACGGCGGCGACGGTCTTCACCGCAGTGGCCTGGGCGTCGGTCGGGGTGGCCGGTCGGGCGGCGATCCTGCTGGCGTTCACCGCGCTGCTGCTGGCCGTGCCGCTGGTCGCGCGCTGGCGGGGGCTGCGCGGCACCGCCGAGACCTTCGCCGCCGTCGGACTGCTGCTGGTGCTGCTCGACGGGTACGCCGCCTGGTCGGTCGACCTGTTCGGGGTGACCGCCTGGCCGGGCAGCCGGTACGCCGCCCTGGTCGCGGCGATCAGCACGGCGGTGGCTGTCGGTTACGCGCGACTCAGCCGACTGGCCGTGCCGTGGTTCGCCGCGCTGCTGGTCGTCCAGCCGGTGCTGCCGTTGCTCGCCGCCGGGGCCCGTCCGGAACCGGCTGGCTGGGCGGTGGTCTTCGTCGGGGTGGCGCTTGTCGACCTGGCGGTGGTGGTCGCGCTGCGGCGGCGCGCCGGTGTCGTCGCGGACGAGGGGGCCGCGACGACACCGGCGGTACGGCTGGCCGGAGCGATCCTGACCTGGGCGTGGTTCGCCGGTTGGCTGGTGCTCGCCGTGGGCTGCGCACTGGTGCCCCTGCTGGTCGGTCGGGCTGCCGGCGTACCGCTGCTGGCCGGCGGGCCGATGCTGCTGGTGGCGCTTACCGCGTTCGGTGCGGCGTTGCTTACCGGTGGCGGGCCGGTACGGGCGCTGGCAGCCGGTGCGCTGGTGCCGGTGCTGGCCGGTGCGATCATTCGCCCGGTGGTGGAACTGCGCGCCTCGGTGTGGCTGCTGGTGGCGGGGCTGGTCGCGGCCGGACTGGCCGGTGCGGTACGGCTGCTCCCGCCCGGCTGGCGGGCCGGTCCGCGCGCGGGGGCCTTGCTGGTCGCCGGTGGCGGGGGGCTGCTGACGGCGCTGGCGGGGCTGCTGCTGGCCGGTGCCGCCGTGGGCCGGTCGTTGCCGCCGTGGCGGGGGGCCACGGCGGGCCCGGTGTTCGCCTGGGGTTGGCAACTGCCGGTGACGGTGGCGCTGACCTCCGTGGCGGTGGCGTTGATGCTGCCCCGGGCGGTGCGGCCGGCGATGCTGGCGACCGGTCTCGCCGCGACCGCCCTCGCCGTGCCGGTGGCCTGGGCCGCGCCGTGGCCGGCGGTGGTCGCGATCGACCTCGCGGTGGGAGCGGTGTTGCTGGTCGCGGCGATGGTCCGCCCGGCACTGTCCACGGTGACGGTGCTGACCTCGGCGTCGGCCGGTGCGGCGTTGCTCGGGCACGGGCTGCTGGTCGGATTGGCCGACCCGATCGGTGCCGGTGCCGCCTGCGCCGTGATCCTGACCGTCGGTCTCGGCGTGGCGGTCGCCGGCCGACGCGGCGACCCGGTGCGGCGGGCCGTGGCGGGTGGTGGCCTGGCGGCCGCGGTGCTCGTGGTGCCGGCGGGGGCGGCGATCGCGTTGATCGGCGCCGGTGCCCCGCCGTGGTGGCAGGCCCGGGCCGCGCTGGCCGCCGTCGCGCTGCCGGCGGTGGCGCTGCTCGCACTGCGTCGATCCTGGCCCGAGCTGACCGGGTACGCCTCGACCGGGCTCGCCGTGGTGGGGGTCCTGACCGGACTGTCGCCCCTGGTCGTACCGGGCGCGGAGCGGGTGGCGGTGTACGCGGCGGTGGCGGCGGCCCTGGTCGCGGTCGCCGGATTCCGGGCCCGTCCGGTGGGGCTGCTGCCGGTGGCCGGGCTGGGCCTGGCCGCGGTGGTGGTGCTGGCGGCCGTGCCGGTCGTGGTGACCGCCCTGCTGACGCCGTACGGGCCACCACCCGCCGCGTGGTCTGGCGCTCCGGCGACCCGTCCGTCACCGGACGCGCTACCGGTCGGCCTGGCGCTGGTGCTGCTGTCGTTGGCGGCGGCCCTGTTCGCCTGGCCGGCCACCCACACCGCCCCGGCGGGACCTTCGGCTGCCGGGGGCGGCGCCGCTACCGACCCCGTTGGTGGTGCTACCGGTGCCGATCCGACCCGCGTCGGCAGCACCGGTGTCGGTGGCTGGCGGGTCGCCGGGGTGGTGCTGCCCTTCGTGGCCGCCGCCGGCCCGGTGCTGCTGGTCGCCGCCGCCGCGCCCTGGCCGGTGGTGCCGGCCGTGGCCCTGCTGGGTGGTGTGGTTCTGTTGCTGGCCGTTGCGCTGCGGCACCCGGGCGGACCGTTCGTCGGGGTGGCCGTGCCGGTCGGTCTGGTGCTGGCGGTGGCCGGGTTGCTCAATCTCCAGGCAACTCGGGCCGGCACTCTGGGCGGTTTGGGCCTGTTGGTGGCGACGGCGACGGTTGTCGGAGTGGGCGGGCGTCACCTCGCGGTACGCGTTCTCGGCTGGCTGGTCGCGGTGGTGGCGGCGGCCGGGTTCGCATTGACCGCCCCGCTGGCAGGCGGGCAGCCGCCACGCGTGGCGGCGTTCGCGGTGCTCGGCGTCGCCATGGTCAGCCTCGCGCTCGCCGCGACGCTGCCGTCGAGCCGGTCGAGTCTGCCGGAAGCGCTGGTGGGACGGGTGCTGGATGCCGCCGCACAGGCGGTGGCGCTGCTCGCGCTGCTGCTCACCCTGGGTGCCCTCCGGCATGCCGCGACGATCTGCGTGCTGTGGGGCGTCGCGATGGGCGTCCGGCTGTTGCGTCGGGACGAGTCGATCGAGCGGCGTTGGGTCTTCGCCGGCATCGGCGGAGGCAGCGAACTGCTGGCCGTCTGGCTGCTGTTGGCAGCCGGCGGGGTGGGGGTGCTGGAGGCGTACACGGTGCCACTGGCGGCGGTGGCGCTGGGCGCTGGTGCGGTGGGGCTGCGTACCCGGCCAGGGCTGAACAGTTGGCTTGCGCTCGGCCCGGGACTGGCCGCCGTGCTGCTGCCCAGCCTGACCGTCGTGCTGTTCGGCACCGACCCTGACCCTTGGCGGCGACTGCTGCTCGGTGCCGCCGCGCTCGGCGCGACGCTGCTCGGTGCGGTCCGCCGCTGGCAGGCGCCGGTGCTGCTCGGCGGGGGCACGCTGACCCTGCTGGCCCTGTACGAGCTGGTGCGTAGTTGGGACCTGCTGCCCCGGTGGGCCTTTCTGGCCACGGCCGGGTTGGCGCTGATCGGCTTGGCGACCACCTACGAGCGCCGCCGGCGGGACCTGCTCCGGCTGCGATCCGCCGTCGGCCGGATGAGCTGAGGTTTCGAGCGGCTCTGACCACCTGATGCCATGTGGTGCCACCCATGGCGTCGGGATGAGCCATAACGGCTTGTCTGTGTGCCATGGGTGTGCCACCATGATGCCATGGACCTGACGTCGTATGTGAGCAACCTCGGACGCGAGTTCGCCACGCTCGCCGAAGCCGGCGGAGAGGAGTCGCGCGCGCTGGTCGAGCGCCTGACCGGCTCGCTCGAGTCGGCGATCCGGATGACCCTGCTGGACGCGCTGTCGGCCGCCGCCGACGAGATCACCCGGGACCTGGCACCGGGTTCGGTGGAACTACGCCTGCGTGGCCGGGATCCGAGCTTCGTCGTGACCGTGCCACCCGCCGAGCCGAACGGGGACGCGGAGGACGCCCCGGCGACCGTCAGCGGCGCGTCGGACAACGATCTGCTGGTCGGTGAGGACGGCCCCGCGGCACGGATCAACGTACGCATGCCCGAGCAGCTCAAGGCGGCAATCGAGGAGGCCGCCGCCAGGGAGGGACGCTCGGTCAACGCCTGGCTGGTTCGGTCGGCGGCTGCCGCTCTGCAGCGGCCCGGCCGCGACCAGCGTCCCGTGCCCCGTGGCAGCGGGAAACGGGCCAAGCAGGGCTTCACCGGCTGGGTGCGCTGACCGCACCGCTCGGCTTTCCACGCCACGTCCCCGACCTGCGGGGACCACCCATCTACCCAGGAAGCGGGGACAACCATGCCTGTCTACCAGACGCCCGAACCGATTTCCGTCACGGTCGAACTCGGCGTCGGCAACGTACGCGTCGTCGCCAGCGACCGGACCGACACGGCCGTCGAGGTCCGGCCGAGCGACGTCGTCGACGAGTCGGACGTGCAAGCCGCCGCCCAGATCCGCATCGAACACGCCGACGGCACCCTCCGGATCACCGGGCCCAAGCGGGCTTTCGACCTCTCCCGGAAAACCAGGTCGGTCGACCTGACCATCGAACTGCCCAGCGGTTCCCAACTGGACGCTCATCTGCTGATGGGCGACATCCGCTGCGTCGGCCGGCTCGGTGCGTGCCGGCTCAAGACCACCGGCAGCGTGTGGCTCGAACGAACCGGCCCGCTGCGCCTGCACACCGGATTCGGGCACGTCACCGCCGATGGCATCATCGGCGACGCCGAGGTCTCCACCGGCTCCGGCAAGATCCAGATCGGTCAGATCGGGGGCGCCGCGGAGGTCAAGAACTCCAACGGCGACACCTCTATCGATGCGGTCGCCGGCGACGTGCGGGTACGCAACGCCAACGGTGCCATCGGCATCGAGCGGGCCGGTGCCGGCGTCGACGTGAAGACCTCCAACGGAAGCGTTCGCCTCGGCGAAGTGGTTCGCGGTTCGGTCGTCCTCGGCACCGCCGCGGGCGACCTGGACATCGGCATCGCCGCGGGCACCGCCGCCTGGCTCCAGGTGAACACCGGTTTCGGGCAGGTACGCAACCTGCTGGAAGACGTCAGCCGGCCCGCAGAAGGCGACGAGACGGTCGAGGTGCGCGGGCGCACCTCCTACGGCGACATCACCATCCACCGCTCCTGACCCTGGCCGGGGCGGAAGACCGGTCGCCGCTGGTGGCGGTGGTGCCGGCCGGCACCGGTAGGGTCTGGCCATGGCAGAGGTGCTCACCGCCGAGGCGGTGCGAGACGAGCTGGGTGGGCTGGCGGGCTGGTCGGGAGACCCCGCCGGGATCACCCGAACCGTGGAGCTGGCCAGTTTCCCGGACGCCATCGCAGTGGTCGACCGGGTCGCCGTGGCGGCAGAGGAACTGGATCACCACCCCGACATCGACATCCGGTGGCGCACGGTGACCTTCCAGTGCGCGACCCACTCGGTCGGCGGAGTCACCATGCGTGACATCCGGCTGGCTCGCCGGATCGACGAGATCGTGGAAGGTGCCCGATGAGGTTCGAGATCAGCAAGGTGCTGGACGCCATCGAGGGGCGGGTCTGCACCGACCCACAGTTGGCCCGCGCGGTGCTCGACCTGGCCGAAATCATCCGCTACCAGGATCTCGACGGTGGGCGGCCGGCCAGTTCACTGCGGCTCGGCATGGTCATCGACGCGCTGGCACGCAGCCTTGAGGAGGACAGCGTCCCGGTCTACGCGGTGGTGCACCGGGGAATGCTCTCCGACGCCGACCTCACCTCCAACGAGCGCATGGTGGTGCGCAGGTGGGCCGATGACGGCCTGGTAGAGGTGCTCGACAACCCCGGTGACCGGATGCTCGAGGTGGCCGACCTGCTCGGCCTGCCGGTGCTCAGCCGGGTCCGCTTCGACGGCCTGCGTGGGCGGTTTCCCTGGCTGGTGGAGCAGCCGGGCCGGGTCCTCGCCCCGGTGCCGGGCGCCGGCGGTCCGGTCTTCATCGCCCACGTCGGCGGCGGTCACACACCGGTCGCCGGCCCGCCCTCACCGGCCGCTGCCAAGCTGCTGTCCCGCGAGTGGCGCTGCCCGGAGTCCGGCTGCACCCTGTTCGGCGGTGCCGGTGGCGGGGGAGCCTTCGCCGACCTGGCCCGGATCGACCGGGCACCGACCGGGCAGCCGCCACCGTCGCTGCGCAACGGCGTACCCACCTGCCCCCGACACGGTGCGCGGCTGCGCGACGCCGGGCCCCGGCCACGCAGCGAGGTCCTCGCGGTACGCGTCGGTGGCCTGATCCGCCGTCGCTTCGTACTCACCGAGGAGCAGCCGGTGGTGATCGGCCGGGCACCGGAGGGCTCCGGCGGCATCATGCTCGGCCAGTGGCTCAACGACGAGGCGCGGCGCTGGATCAGCCGCAACCACCTGCGGCTGGAACTGCGCGGCGGTGACGTCGTCGCCACCGACGTCAGCACCAACGGCTCCGGCGTACGGCCCGGCGGCTCCCTCACGGAGGCGGACCGGATCCCGCTGGCCCCGCAGCAGTCCCGGGTGCTCGGCACCGGTGACATGGTGGAGCTGTACCCGGGGGTGCAGGTCGGCCGCCCTAACGAGTTCCCGGCGGGAGCGCCGTACAACCCGGACTCGGTGATGTCCGAGGCCCCGACCATGGCGATGCGCCTGCCACGCTGAACGCCGCTGGGCGTCGGGACCAGGTCCCGACGCCCGGCGGATGGTACGACCGCTCAGCCGGCCAGGACGGCGGCCACCTGCGCCACCGCGTGGTCGATCTCCTCCTCGGTGATCACCAGCGGCGGGGCCAGTCGGATGGTCGAGCCGTGCGTGTCCTTGGCCAGCACCCCCCGCTCCATCAGCCGCTCGCAGGCCTCCCGGCCGCTCATCAGGGCCGGGTCGATGTCCAGGCCGGCCCAGAGACCCCGGCCACGTACCGCGACCAGACCCTTGCCGATCAGGCCGCGCAGGCCGGCTTGCAGCCGCTCGCCCAGGGCGGCGGAGCGGCGCTGGAACTCGCCGGTCGCCAGCAGTCGGACCACCTCGGTCGCCACGGCGCAGGCGAGGGGGTTGCCGCCGAAGGTGGAACCGTGCTGGCCGGGCTGGAGTACGCCGAGCACGTCGGCGTCGGCGGCCACCGCGGAGACCGGCACGATGCCCCCGCCGAGCGCCTTGCCCAGCAGGTACATGTCCGGCACGACGCCTTCCTGCTCACACGCGAAGGTGGTGCCGGTGCGACCCAGGCCGGACTGGATCTCGTCGGCGATGAACAGCACGTTGCGCTCGGTGCACAGCAGCCGTACGCCGTGCAGGTAGCCCTCGGGCGGCACCACCACGCCCTGCTCGCCCTGGATCGGCTCCAACAGCACGGCGACGGTGTGCTCGTCGATCGCCTCGGTCAGGGCGGCCAGGTCGCCGTAGGGGACGATCCGGAAGCCCGGGGTGTACGGCCCGAAGTCGGCCCGCGCGTCCTCGTCGGTGGAGAAGCTGACGATGGTGGTCGTACGCCCGTGGAAGTTGCCCTCCGCGACCACGATGTTCGCCTGGTCGGCCGGTACCCCCTTGACCTGGTAGCCCCACTTGCGGGCCACCTTGATGCCGGTCTCCACGGCCTCGGCCCCGGTGTTCATCGGCAGCACCAGGTCCTTGCCGCACAGCGCCGCCAGTTCCCGACAGAAGTCGGCGAACTGGTCGTGGATGAACGCACGGCTGGTCAGCGTCAGCTTGTCGAGCTGGGCGTGCGCGGCGGCGATCAGCGTCGGGTGCCGGTGGCCGAAGTTCAGTGCCGAGTAGCCGGCCAGGCAGTCCAGGTAGCGCTTGCCGTCCACGTCGGTCACCCAGGAACCCTCGGCGGAGGAGATCACCACCGGCAGCGGGTGGTAGTTGTGCGCGGTGTGGCGCTCCGCGTCCTGCACCGCGGCGGGGGTCCGCAGCATGTCCTCGATCATCGGTTCGCCTTTCCCTGACGGAGTCGCAACGTGCAGCACTTCGGGCCGCCACCGGCCCGACGCAGCTCGGACAGGTCGACGCCGATCGTCTCGTAGCCCCGGGCGCGCAGCTTGGCGGCCAGGCCGGTGGCCTGCTCGGGCAGCACCACGTGCCGGCCGTCGCTTACCGCGTTGAGACCGAGCACCTCCGCGTCGGCCATGGTGGCGTGCACCGCGTCCGGGAAGAGCCGGCGCAGCACGGCCTGACTGCCGGGCGAGAACGCCTCCGGCAGGTACGCCACGGTCCGCTCGTCGAGCACGGTCAGTGCGGTGTCCAGGTGGTAGAAGCGCGGGTCGACCAGCTGCATGGTGATCACCGGGTAACCGAAGACCTCCTGGAGCTGGGCGTGCGAGGCGTGCGCGGTGCGGAAGCCGGTGCCGGCGAGCAGGTGGTCCCCGGCCAGCAGGACGTCGCCCTCACCCTCGTTGACGTGCTTCGGGTCGTACATCTCGAAGCCGGCGGCCTCGAACCAGGCGCGGTACGCGGGCGCCTCGTCGGCGCGTTGCGGGTCGCGGAACTGCACCGCCATCGCCTTGCCGTCGATCACGGTGCCGCCGTTGGCGGCGAAGACCATGTCGGGCAGGCCCGGCACCGGCGCGATCTCCTCGACGGTGTGGCCCAGGTCCAGGTAGACCTGGCGCAGCCGCTCCCACTGCCGTACGGCGAGGTCCGCATCGACCGGTGCGGTCGGATCCATCCACGGGTTGATCGCGTAGTCGACGGCGAAGTACGTCGGCCGGCACATCAGAAAGCGCTGGCGGGTGGCGTCCATCGTCATGTGTCCTGCTCCAAGCCTCGGGCGCGCCCGGCCACCGTCGGCCCACGGGCTGGCGCCGTGGCTCAACGGTATGCGGGCTCGACCGGCAGGATCCACCGCGAACCCTTGCATTCGACGGCAGATCATTGCGTTTGGCACCCGAGCGGCGCAGATTCGTTGCGTAAGGCTCGTGACCCGGTTCGCCGGAGCGAGTGTCGCCGGGTACATGTCCGAGGCCGACTGTCGCCGGACATACGTCAGGGGCGGCGAACCGCCGCCCCTGACGAGCCGTGTGTGCCCGGCTGGTGAACCACCAGATCTGATCGGGCTACGGTCGGTTGCGCACCGACCGGCACCGGTGAACCACCGGCGGGCCGAAAAGTGCCCGTTACAGGCGGTCGACAAACTGTGAATCAAGCCACTCGCGGAGCCGGACCACCTGGTCTCCGTCGGTGGTCGGCCAGTCGTACTGGCCGGTCATCGCCAGCACCCCCAGGACCACCGCGCCGAGGCCGAAGGCGATGCCCAGCAGCGCGTCGGACTTGCCAGCGATGTGCCGTCGACGGGTGGACATCAGGCCGAGCACGGCGAGCACCGCCCCGACCGCGCCCAGCGCGATGCCGTACCCGGCGAGGGCGCCGGTGAGCACGAACAGGATGCCGCCGACGCCGACGATCAGGCCGATCGTGGCCAGCAGGCTGGCCCGGGGTCGCGGCCCGACCGGTGCCGGCGGCACGTCCCGGCCGGCCGCACCGTCGGGCGTCCGTTCGTCGTCGACCGAGCCGTCCCGCTCGCGGGTGCCGGCGATCCGCTCTCGGTCGGCCCCCTGGTCCACGTCGCCGGAACGGTCGCCGTCCATGGTCCGGTGGCCGTCGACGGCCCGGTCGCCGTCCATGGTCCGGTGGCTGTCCACGGTGCGGTCACGGTCGGTGGTGCGGTCACGGTCGGTGGTGCGGAGGCCATTGACGGCCCGGTCGCGCTCGGTGGAGCGGTCGCCGTCGAGGGCGCGGTCGACGCCGGTGGCGCGGTGGCCGTCGACGGTCTCGGTGGTGGCGGTACGAGCGCGGCGGGAACCGTGAACAGTGGATCGGGCGGTGGCGGCTCGGGCCTCGGCGCTCCGTTGCGCGTCGGGCTGGCGATCCGCCCGGTCGGTGTCGGTGCCAGCGGTCTGGCTGGTGGCGGCTCGGTCGGTGACGGCCTGGCCGGCGACCCGGTCCGCGGCGGTTCCGCGGGTGGAGGTCTGCTCGGTGGGACGGGTGTCAGTGGCGACCGTCTCGGTCCGGCCGTCGTCGGCTGCCGTCGGCGCCGGTTCCTCCCGGCGCAACAGCGAAGGAAACTTCATGAGGTTCACCTCCTGATCGATGCGTGGATGACGGCATCAGCCCCGTATCGCCAACCACGCCACAACACCCCGCAGGTACCCACCCCCCACCCAACCGACACCCCGCCCCGCCCGCCCTTCCGCCAACCTCCCCGCCCGCCCTTCCGCCCCTCCCCGTCGATCTTGCAGTTGTGGTCGTGACAAAAGCATCCAAATGGGGCATGTCGGCGACCGTAACTGCAAGATCGACGGCGACGGCGACGGCGACGGTGACGACGGCGACGGTGACGACGGCGACGGTGACGGTGACGGCGGGGTGGGGGTGGGTGTTAGTGGGGGCGGGTGAGGGGGGCCAGGGCGGAGGTGAGGAGGGCCAGGCGGCGGGGGCGGGAGACCCGGACGGGGCGGTTGCGGACACAGCGCACGAGGATCTCCACAGCCCGGTCGACCGAGATCATCAACGGTCGGAACGAGCCCTTGGCCATCTTGGTGTCCACGAACCCGAACCGCACGGTGGTCACGTGCACGCCGTGCCGGCGCAGCGCCGCCGACAGACCCATCAGGTACGACGACAGCCCCGCCTTCGAACCGGCGTAGCCGGGCGCCTCGCCGGAGACCAGCCGGTCGGCGAGACTGGAGATCCCGATCAGGTGCCCGTCGCCGGTGGCGAGCATTCTCGGCACCACCACGGCAGCGGTCCGTACCGCGCCCATCAGGTTGACCTCGAAGGTGCGCGTCTGCCCGTCCAGGTCGGCCCGGTCGACGGGTTCGCCGATGCCGGCGGCGTAGACACACAGGTCCACCCCGCCGAGTTCGTCGATCGCCTTGCCCAGCACGTCCGGATAGTCCGGCGCGGTGACATCGACGGTGTGGTGGGCGTACGTGGGCACGATGATGACGTTGTCCCGCCGGGACAGCCCGGTGACCCGCCAGCCGTCGGCGAGCAGTCTGCGGGTGAACGCCAGCCCGATCCCGTCGCTGTTGCCGACCACCACCGCACGGCGTATCCGATCCGTCATGACCCACCGCCCCCATCGAGTCGACGTGGTGCCCGCCGTGCCGGCGGCCAGACCGGCAATTGAACCAGACGCCGAGGGCGATCCCTTACCGTCGAGTAGCAGCGCTGCGCGGTGACGAGGGACGGGTCGGGGGCGCGTGGCATGCCCCGGCCGGTAGTCGCGACGCGGCAACCCCGGGTCCGACCGCTGCTCACCGGCCCGCTGGCTACGCTTGGCGTCGTGCCAGAGGGACACACCATTCATCGCCTGGCGGCCCGGCACGCCGAACTGTTCGTCGGGGACAAGGTGCTCGCCGCCAGCCCTCAGGGTCGCTTCGCCGACGGTGCCGCCCGGATCTCCGGCACGGTGCTGGACGCCACCGAGGCGTACGGCAAGCACCTGCTGCACCACTACGCCGATGAGCTGACGCTGCACGTGCACCTCGGCCTCTACGGGAAGGTCACCGACGGGGACGGTGAGCCGCCGGAGCCGGTGGGGCAGATCCGTCTACGGCTGACCAGCGACCGGCACTGGCTCGACCTGCGTGGGCCGACCGCCTGTGAACTGCTCAGCCCGCCCGAGGTGGCCGCGCTGCGGGCCCGACTCGGTCCGGATCCGCTGCGCGCCGACGCCGATCCGGAGCGGGCGTACGCTCGGATCTCGCGGAGCGTGACGCCGCTGGCGGCGCTGTTGCTGGACCAGACGGTGGTGGCCGGTACGGGTCTGATCTTCGTGACCGAGGCGCTGTTTCGCGCCGGTCTGTCGCCGAGGCTGCCCGGCCGGGAGCTGACCCCGGCCGGTTGGCGGGTGCTCTGGGCCGACCTGGTCGAGCTGATGACGCTCGCGGTCGCCACCGGCCGGATCGACACCGTGCGTGCCGCGCACCTACCCGAGGCGATGGGTCGTCCGGCCCGCGTCGACCGGCACGGGGGAGAGGTCTACGTCTATCGCCGTCCCGGCCAACCCTGCCACGTCTGCCGCACCCCGATCAGCCGAGGCACCATCACCGCCCGCAACCTCTACTGGTGCCCCACCTGCCAGTCCTGAGGTCGGCGCCGCTCTCCGGCTCGACTGGCTCCGATCATCGACACAGCCGCCGGGCATCTCGGGCGGCGACCCCTTGCCGCGCCTCAGTCGAGAAGCCAGCGGACCACCTCGGCGTGGTCGGTGAAGACCCGGTCGCCGTCGATGCTCCAGGCCATCGTCTGACCGATCGTCCAGCCCAGCACCCGGTCGCGGTCCAGCCCCAGCTCAGCGCTGAGCCGGTCCAGCCGGTGGCGGACGGCCGCCCGGGAGTGGCCCAGCTCGGTGCCGCGCACCATCGGTACGACCGAGAACTCCCGCTCGCCGACCAGCGGCTTGGGGTCGATCACCAGCCAGGGCTCGCGTTCGGCGCGCAGCACGTTGGCGGCATGCAGGTCCTGGTTGACCAGGACCTGCTCACCCTGGCTGCCGGCAAGCCCGCCGAGCAGGTCGAGCGCGGCGTCGACCAGCCGCCGCTCGAACGGCCGCCCGGCCCGTTCCCACTTGGCCGGGAGCCGGGACGCCCATCCGGCGGCGGCCTCCGCCAACGACATGAACGGCTGACCAGCCGGTACCCAGAGACGGGGGAGCAGCGCCACCACGACGTCGAGCGCCGCGTCGAGCGGTAACGCGTGCAGCGGTGTGCCGGGGTCGCAACGCTCCACCAGCAGTGCCCGCAGGTCGGGGTCGTGGGCGAGTAGCCGGATGGCCCCGTCGCCCTCCCAGCGGCGCAGCGCCGTCGCCTCGTGTTCGCTCTCCGCGTCGGGGAACTGCACCTTGAGCACCGCGCGGGTGCCGTCCGGCAGGTCGGCCGGCACCGCCAGCGACGCGCAGGCGTACCCGAAGGGTGGCCCGAGCCGCAGCGACCAGCGCCGGGCGCAGGTGGCCAGCCGGCCCGGCAGCTCGGCCAACCATTCCGGACCACCCGGCATGCCGTGCAGCCAGGTCAACCCGTCGGGGATGCGCAGCACGTCGCTCACCGGCTCATGGTGGCCGAGCCCCACCAACCACCACAACCCGGCTCCCACCACCAGACGGGCCGCCCGCCCGGCACCTGGCCGCCCGGCACCCGCCCGTCCGGCACCTGGCCGCCCGGCACCTGGCCGGGCGGACGGCAGAGGTCAGCGGAGCCGGCGGATGTCGCCGTACGCCCGGTAGAAGCCGCCCCGGCCAGACTCGCGGACCTCGGTGACCAGGTACCGGACGCCCGGCTGGCGGATGCCCTTGGGGAACTGCACCGACCAGTTCCGGTGGTAGCCGGCGGACAGCACGTGCACCCGCAGCCGACCGCCCTGTTCGACGCACTCGACGATCACCCCGTCACCGGTGTCGCCGACGACCTCGACCTCGGTGACCGCGGCCGGCTCGGGCAGCCGGGCCGGGGCCTTCACGTCGACGACGTCGGGCACGCTGCCGGCCTCCGCCGCCCGGATCGCGGGCTCGCTGGCGTCGATGCAGGCGAGGTGGCCGCTGGTGGTCACCACGTAGAGGCGCTGGTCGTGGTACTGCATGGAGTAGGCCGACCCGCAGCCGGTGCCGAGCTTCCACAGCCGGGTGCCGTCGGCGGCGAAGCAGTAGATCGAGGACTGGCTGTCCCCGGCGAAGACGTAACGGCCGTCGGCGGCGGTGGCGCAGGAGAAGACCGGGGCATCAGCGCGGTAGGTGCGCAGTGCCGACCCGCCGTTCTTGCCGAGGCGTACCACCTCGCGGGTGCCGGTGCCGGCGAACACGGCGTCGCGTTCCTGCCAGCCGAAGAGCACCGAGCCGGTGCGGGTGTGCCACAGCTCCCGGCCGGTACGCCAGTCGTAGCCGCTCACCCCCGTCGAGTCGCCGTGGTAGACGGCGTCGGCGTCGCAGCGCACCATCCAGGCGGACCGGCCGCGCCCGGCCCGCCGCCAGAGGAACTCGTCCTCGTGGTCGATGGCGGCGACCCCGCCGTCGGCGTCGGAGACGCCCAGCACGCCGTCGTGGATGTCGAGCCAGTAGATGTCGATGTCGGGCACGATCGCGTACGCCACCCGAGGGATCTTGCCGGAGAGGTCGTAGACGTTGCCGTCGTCGCAGCCGGCGTAGATCCAGGCGTCGTCGGCGACGATGCACTTGACCCCGTCGGGAAGCCGCACCTGGTCCAGCACCCGGGCGTCGTGATCGAGAGTGGTGATCACACCCCGCTCGTTGCCCACCATGCAGGTGCGCCCGTCGACGAAGATGCCGAAGGCCGGGGCACCGGAGTCGTACCGCCAGAGCACCGGGGCGGTGCGGGCGGTCGAGCGGGTGCTGACGATCTGCCGCCGGGAGACGGCCCGCTTCTGGCGTACCCCGGGTACCGCCGGAGCGTACCCCTTGCGGATCTTCTCGCCGATCTTCTTCGCCGCGGCGGCGCGGGCCCGTGCGTTGTCGGGGTAGCCGGTGGTCTTCACCTGACCCTGGTCGCCGATCCGCCCGTAGCGCACGGTCATCGTGGTGTCGTCGACCGCCACCTCGTAGAACTTGTGCGCGGCACCGTCCACTTCGGACAGTTCGAGGTAGGTCGTCTCCTGCGACATGGGGGTTCCTCCGAGGGGTTCGCGTCGGCCCTGACCGGGCGGCGCGCCTACGCTAACCCCCGGCACCGACAGAAACCCGCCCCGGAGCCGTCAGCGGGCGAGCGCGTCCACGGCCTTGCGGGCGGCGACCAGCACCGGATCCCAGACCGGGGAGTACGGCGGGGCGTAGCCGAGGTCGAGTGCGGTCATGTCGTCCACCGTCATCTTGTTCCACAGTGCCACGGCGAGGGGGTCGATCCGCTTCGCCGCCTCGGACCAGCCGACGATCTGGGCGCCGAGCAGTCGCCCGCTCGGCCGCTCGGCGATCAGCTTCACCGTCATCTGCCGGGCGCCGGGGTAGTAGCCAGCACGGTTCGTCGACTCGGCGATCACCGAGACGAATTCGAAGCCGGCCATCCGGGCCTCGCGTTCCCGCAGGCCGGTGCGACCCACCTCCAGGTCGCACACCTTGGTCACCGCGGTGCCGATCACCCCGGCGAAGGTGGCGTACCCGCCGCCGATGTTGATGCCGGCGACCCGGCCCTGCTTGTTGGCGTGGGTGCCGAGTGGTACGTGCACCGGCATTCCGCTGACCTTGTGCAGGGTCTCCACGCAGTCTCCGGCGGACCACACCCCGGGCACCCCGGACACCCGCATCTGGCGGTCCACCCGGATCCCGCCGGTCGGCCCCAGCGGCAGGCCCGCGGCCGCGGCCAGCTCGGTGTTGGGACGTACGCCGAGACCGAGGACCACCACGTCGGACGGGACCGGTCCGTTGTCGGTGAGCACCTCGCTGACCCGGCCGTCGCGCTCCGACAGGCCGGTCACGCGTACGCCGGTGCGGATGTCCACGCCCAGCCCGTGCATCGCGTCGGTGACCAGCCGGGCCATGTCGGGGTCGACGGTCGACATCGGCTGCTCGTCGCGCTCGACCAGGGTGACCGACAGGCCGCGGCGGACGAGTGCCTCGGCCATCTCGACACCGATGTAGCCGCCGCCGACCACCACCGCCCGCCGGGGCCGCGGTTCGGCCTCCAGCCAACCGCGTAGCGCCGAACCGTCGTCGAGGGTCTGCACCCCGAACACCCCGGCGGCATCTGTACGCGCCCAGGCCGGCTTCTTCGGCACCGCTCCGGCGGCGTACATCAGGGTGTCGAACGGTTCCCGGACCTCGCCGCCGCCGTCCAGGTCACGGGCGACCACCTCGCGGCGGACCAGGTCGATCCCGACCACCTCGTGCCGGATCCGCACGTCGATGGCGTAGTCCTCGCGGTGCGTCTTCGGTGACCGGGCCACCAGTTGCTCCCGGTCGGTCACCAGGCCGCTGATCCAGTACGGGATCCCGCAGGCCGAGTACGAGGTGAAGTGCCCCCGTTCGAACACGACGATCTCCAGGTCGTCCGGGCCCCGGCGGCGGCGCGCCTGAGCGGCGGCCGACATGCCGGCGGCGTCTCCGCCGACGACGATCAACCGTTCCGTCACGCCATCACCCCCTTCGTCAGGCCGGGTCCTCGCCCCGGGTCTGGCGTGCCACGTCCTTCACCACATCTTCCAACCGTCCGGTCCGGGCGTACACCGAACGCTGCCGTGCGGCACCGCTGCCGTGCCGGCGTAGCCCCTCCAGCAGGCCGGTCACCTCGGCGAGGTCGCCGTGTCGTTCGAGGGCCGGACCGAGGCGTCCGACGAGTTGATGCAGCAGATCCCACGCCGGCCGCAGCTCACCGCTGGACAGGTCGACCGCCTCTCCCTCCAGCCCGTCGTGGGCGGCCCGCCAGTGCGCGCCGACCAGCAGGTGATGGTCGGTCGGCAGCGGTGGCCGCCCGGCCGCGATGTCGTCGAGCGCGGTCGCCACCAGCCCACGGACCAACGCGGCGATCAGGACCGCGTCGTCGACGGTCGGGCAGACGTCACCGATGCGCAGCTCCACCGTCGGGTACTTGGCCGACAGCCGGGCGTACCAGTAGAGCATCCCCTCGTCGAGCATGACGCCGCTGGCAATCAGCTGACGGATCAGTCGTTGGTAGTGCTCGTGGTTGACCAGGTAGGGCGTCGGCGCGACCGAGGGCCAGCGTTCCCACTCGACCGACCGCCAGCTGGCGTAGCCGGTGTCCGCCCCACGGGAGAACGGCGAGTTGGCGGTGACCGCGTGCAGGATCGGCAGCCACGGTCGCACGTGGTTGAGCACCTGCACGCCCGCGTCGGGGTCCGGCACCCCGACGTGGACGTGCATGCCGTTGTTGCCGGGCCCGGGCACCAGCAGTCGGAACCGGGCGAGCATCCGGTCGAAGCGGGGCTTGTCGACCACCGCGGGCACCGGCCCGTCGATCGGCCCGGTGCCGATCGCGAGCAACCGGGCGCCGGCCCGCTCGGCGGCGTCGGCCAGCGAGGCGCGGAGCAGGCCGAGGGAGTGCCGGATGGAGGAGAGTTCCAACCCGGGCGGGCTGCCGATCTCGATCTGACTGGTCTGGAACTCGCGCTCGACCTGTCCCCGCAACTCGGCGGGGACCTGCTCCATCACCGCCTCGACCGCGGGCACCGCGACCCCGGTGTCCGGGTCGACGAGCAGGAACTCCTCCTCGACACCCACGGTGAGCAGGTCGGTTGCCTCGACCGGGGGACTCGGGGCGGTTGCCGCCTGCCTGACCATCGCTACCACCGTCCAATCCCGCCGGGCGGTCCGTCCGCACCGGGTCGGCCGGCAATTACCCCCTGTGGTGGCACCGGGAAACGCCGACCGGCGTGGCGGCGCGTCACCGCCCGCCGGGCAGACCGCATCGATCGACATTGACAACTGCGCGAGGGAGACGTACAACTCCTGAGAGAGCGCTCTCTCACCCGTCCCCGCAGAGAGGCACGTCATGACACCTGCCCCGGCGGCACCCGCCGCCCCGCCTGCGCGACGCCGGCTGCCGCTGGCGTTGACCCTGCTCACCGCCGTCGCCACCGTCCTGGCCGGGCTCAGCACGACCGCGGACGCCGCCGTGCCGCCGCCCCCGTCCGGCTGGAGCCTGGTGTGGAGCGACGACTTCACCGGCGCCGCCGGCACCCTGCCATCCGCCGGCAATTGGATCATCGACACCGGCACCAGCTACCCGGGTGGTCCGCCCAACTGGGGCACTGGCGAGATCCAGACGTACACGAACAGCACCGCCAACGTCAGCCACGACGGCGCCGGCAACCTGCGGATCACCCCGCTGCGCGACAGCGCCGGCCGCTGGACCTCGGCGCGCATCGAGACCGTCCGCAGCAACTTCAAGGCCCCGGCCGGCGGGGTGCTGGCCATCGAGGGCCGCCTCCAGATGCCAAACGTCACCGGCGCCGCCGCGTCGGGATACTGGCCGGCGTTCTGGGCGCTCGGTTCGCCCTACCGGGGCAACTACCAGAACTGGCCGGGCATCGGCGAGTTCGACGTGATGGAGAACGTCAACGGGCTCAACTCGGTCTGGGGCGTGCTGCACTGCGGCGTCGCCCCCGGCGGACCCTGCGACGAATTCAACGGCATCGGCGCCTCCCGGGCCTGCCCCGGCAGCACCTGCCAGTCGGCGTTCCACACCTACCGCTTCGAGTGGGACGCCTCGGTCAGCCCGCAGCAACTGCGCTGGTACGTCGACGGGCAGCTCTACCACACGGTCAGCCAGACCCGGGTCGGTGAGCCGTACTGGTCGCAGATGACCAGCCACGCCGGCTACTTCCTGCTGCTGAACGTGGCGATGGGCGGGGCCTTCCCGAACGGGGTCGCCGGCAGCGCCACGCCGACCTCGGCCACCGTGCCCGGCCGGCCGATGCTCGTCGACTACGTGGCCGTCTACAGCCGCGGTGGCGGCAGTAACCCGCCGCCCACCACGCCACCGCCGACCACGCCGCCGCCGGGCGGGACGCGGGACGCGTACGCGACCATCCAGGCTGAGTCCTTCAACGCCCAGAACGGCGTGATCGTCGAGGCGTGTTCCGAGGGCGGGCAGAACATCGGGGCACTGCGCAACGGCGACTGGGTCCGCTTCGACAACGTGGAGTTCGGCTCCGGCGGGCCACGTGACTTCGTGGCCCGGGTCGCCTCCGGCGCGGCGGCCGGCGTCAGCGGCCTGGTGGAGGTGCGGGTGGACAGCCCGACCAGCGCGCCAATCGGTAGCTTCGCCATCGCCAACACCGGTGGCTGGCAGAGCTGGCGCTCCGTGCCGGGCAACGTCTCCGGCGTCACCGGACGGCGCACCGTCTACCTCACCTTCACCAGCGGCCAGCCCAACGACTTCGTAAACGTCAACTGGTTCCACTTCCGCCGCTGAGGCTGCGGCACGGCCCCCTGACGTCGCCGCCGGCGGACAGGGGGCCGTGCCGATTCGCCGCAGGCCAGCCCTGGACAGAAACAGTTAACAGTCTTAATAATAGGCGCCAGGTTGACGTTGATGAATCTACGTCCGGGCTGGAGGGGCACATGAAACGGTCCAGAACGCTGGTGCTGGCGGTGATCGGCGCGCTGGCCGCCGCGATCGGGGCGGTCGGGCTGGCGCCGGCCGCGTACGCCGCCGGAGTCACCGCGAACTTCGTCAAGACATCCGACTGGGGCTCGGGCTGGGAGGGGAAATACACGATCACCAACGGGGGCGGCACCACGGTCAACGGCTGGAGTCTCGCCTTCGACCTGCCCGCCGGCACCACAGTCGGCACCTACTGGGACGCGCTGCTGACCTCCAGCGGCCAGCGGTACACCTTCACCAACCGTTCCTGGAACGGCACCATCGCACCCGGCGGATCGGTCTCCTTCGGCTTCCTCGGCAGCGGTTCCGGCGTACCGGCGAACTGCCGGCTCAACGGCGCGGCCTGCACCGGCGGTACCACGCCGACCACGCCTCCGCCCACCACGCCTCCGCCGACCACGCCTCCGCCGACCACGCCCCCGCCCACCACGCCTCCGCCGACGACCCCGCCGCCGACCAGTCCGCCGCCGGTCACCGGGCTGCCGAAGCACATCCTGACCGGCTACTGGCACAACTTCGACAATCCGGCGGTCGAGCTGCGGCTGCGTGACGTACCCACCGAGTACGACCTGGTGGCGGTCGCTTTCGCCGATGCGACCGGTACGCCCGGCGCGGTCGGCTTCGCAATCGACCCCGGCCTGTCCGCCTCGCTCGGCGGATACACCGACGTCGACTTCTCCGCCGACGTGCGGACCCTCCAGAGTCGCGGCAAGAAGGTGATCATCTCGGTGGGTGGCGAGACCGGCCGGGTCGTGGTCGACAGTGCGGCGTCCGCGGTGGCCTTCGCCGACAGCGTGTACGCCCTGATCCAGCGCTACGGCTTCGACGGCGTCGACATCGACCTGGAGAACGGGTTGAACCCGACGTACATGGCGCAGGCCCTGCGGTCACTGCGGGCGAAGGTGGGCAGCGGGCTGATCATCGCGATGGCGCCGCAGACCATCGACATGCAGAACCCGGCGGGCAGCTACTTCAAGCTGGCGTTGGACATCAAGGACATCCTGACCGTGGTGAACACCCAGTTTTACAACTCCGGAGCGATGCTCGGCTGCGACAACAACGCCGCGTACGCCCAGGGGACGGTCAACTTCATCGTCGCGCTGGCCTGCATCCAGTTGGAGGCGGGGCTGCGGCCCGACCAGGTCGGGCTCGGCCTGCCGGCCGGTTCCGGCGCGGCCGGTGGCGGCATCGTCCCGCCCAGCGTGGTCAACGCCGCACTCGACTGCCTGACCCGGGGCACCAACTGCGGCAGCTTCCGCCCCCCGCGCACCTACCCCGGCCTACGCGGCGCGATGACCTGGTCCATCAACTGGGACGTCACCAACAACAACACCTTCGCCCGCACCGTCTCCCCCCACCTCCGCACCCTCCCCTGACCCAGGTCCCGCCGCGTTGATCATGAAGTTGTTGTCACTCCGCCCGGCGTGGCGCGACAACAACTTCATGATCAACCGGCCCGGGTGGGGTGGGGGTGGGGTGGGGTTAGTGGGTGGGGGTGCGGGTGTTGCGGCGGCGGATTTTCTTGAGGGCCCAGGTGGCGAGCATGAGGATGATCAGGGCGAGGATTCCGTAGTCGAGCCAGGAGCTGTAGCGGTCGATCTGCTGCCAGCGGGAGCCGAGGGCGTAGCCGAGACCGATGAAGATCCCGTTCCAGATGCCGCTGCCCAGCGTGGTGAGCGTGACGAACTCGACAAGCGGCATCCGGTTCGCCCCGGCCGGCACCGACACCAGGCTGCGAACCACCGGTGCCATCCGGCCGAAGAACACCGCCCAGCGGCCGTACCGCTCGAACCACCGGTCGGCCTTCTCCAGGTCCTCCAGGTCCACCAGGGGCAACCGGTCGAGCCACCGTTTCAGGCGGTCCTCGCCGACGACCGCACCGAGCCAGTAGAGGACCAGCGCGCCGAGCACCGAGCCGATGGTGGCCGCGACGGTCACCACGACCACGTTGAACCGGCCCTCGCCGGCCAGGTATCCGGCCATCGCCAGGACGATCTCGCTCGGAATGGGCGGGATGATGCTCTCCAGGGCCACCAGCAGGGCCACCCCCGCGGCCCCGCCCGCCTCGATCACCCCGGCGACCCAGCCGGTCAGCCCGCCGACCTGAGCGGGGTCGACGTCCTGGGCGAGCGCCATGATGATGCCTTTCGCGGTCGGGCGTAAAGAGGCTCTTACCCGCCGAACCGCCCCGCACACCGGGCCGGATGGCTCACTCCTGCGGGTGCAGCGCCTCGTCGGCCGGGCCCTGGCGCCATCCGGTGAACCGTACGATCAGCCCGCCCCGGCTGGGCGAGCAGCAGTACGGCCCGGCCGTCGCCACCGCGTCGGGAGCCAACGGGGCGAGCCGGACCAGCCGCCACGGCTCACCGGCGACCCGGGCGCGTACGGTCAGCGCGTCACCGGCGCGGCTGACGCGTACGCTCACCTCCCGGCCGGCCCAGTCCGGAACCGGCGCCACGGACCAGTCGGAGACGTCGCGGGTCACCACCGCGCCCACCTGGGGCTGGCCGTCGCTGACCTCCACGCCGGCCTTCACCCAGTTCCGGTCGTCCACCCGGACCAGGACGCCGGCCTGGTCGAACTGCCCGGTCCAGCCCAGCCGGAAATCGACCTCCACGGCGGTGCCGGCCGGGAACGGCGCGAGCAGGGCCGGGGCATCGTCGTGCACGAAGCCGTAACTGGTGTGCCGCCACAGGTCGCTGCCCTGGCCCGGCTCGACGCTCAGCGTGCCGTCCGGTTCCTCGGTCACCCGGACCGGCCGGCCGTGCCAGTCGCCGCCGGACCAATCGATGCTCCGCATCCCGGCACCGTACCGAGTCGGGTTTGCCGACGTCCCGACCGGGAGAAGGTACGGGGGCATGTCTGACAGGTGGTATTCGGAGGCGGTCGTCTACTGCCTCGACATCGACACGTACGCGGACTCCGACGGTGACGGGGTCGGTGACATCCGGGGCCTGATCGGCCGGCTGGACTACCTCGCCCGGCTCGGCGTGACCTGCCTCTGGCTGCACCCCATCCATCCGTCGCCGAATGACGACGACGGCTACGACGTGACCGACTTCTACAACGTCGACCCACGTTTCGGCACCCTGGGCGACTTCGCCGAGTTGCTGCACCAGGCCAACAACCGGGGCATCCGAGTGATCATCGACCTGGTGGTGAACCACACCTCCGACCAGCATCCGTGGTTCGTCTCCGCCCGGTCGTCGCCGGACTCGCCGTACCGCGACTGGTACGTCTGGTCCGACCAGGAGCCGGCCGACCGGCATCAGGGCATGGTCTTCCCCGGCGAACAGCATGAGACCTGGACCTACGACCGGACCGCGAAGGCCTGGTACTACCACCGTTTCTACAGGTTCCAGCCGGACCTCAACACCAAGAACCCGGCGGTACGCGCCGAGATCAAGAAGATCATGTCGTTCTGGATCCAACTCGGCGTCGCCGGCTTCCGGATGGACGCGGTGCCGTTCATCATCGAGCGCACCGAGCCCGGGGACCCGAGCCCGGAACTGGACTTCGAATTCCTCACCGAGCTGCGCCAGCACGTGCAATGGCGGCGCGGGGACGGGGTCCTGCTGGCCGAGGCGAACGTCGAACCCGACAACCTTCCCGCTTTCTTCGGCGACAGCGGCGGCTCGGCCAACCGGCTGCACATGCTCTTCGACTTCATGCTCAACGGCCGGCTGATGCTGGCTCTGGCCCGGCGGGACCCGGAACCGGTGATCGAGGCGCTGCGGGACACCCCGGCGCTGCCCGAGGGCGGGCAGTGGGCGACGTTCCTGCGTAACCACGACGAGATCGACCTGTCCCGGCTCACCGCCGAACAGCGCAACGAGGTGTACGAGCAGTTCGGTCCCGAGGAGCACATGCGCATCTACGACCGGGGCATCCGTCGCCGGTTGGCGCCGATGCTGGGCAACGACCGTCGGCGCATCGAGTTGGCGTACTCCCTGCAGTTTTCCCTGCGCGGCACGCCGGTGCTGCGCTACGGCGAGGAGATCGGCATGGGGGAGGACCTGTCGCTGGACGGGCGGGAGGCGATCCGTACCCCGATGCAGTGGTCGAACCAGGTCAACGCCGGCTTCTCCACCGCGGAGTCGGAGAAGCTCGTCCGCCCGGTCATCGACAAGGGCGAGTTCGGGTACGAGAAGGTCAACGTGACCCTCCAGCGTCGGGACCGTACCTCGCTGCTGGCCTGGTTCGAGCGGATGATCCGTACGCTGCGGGAGGCGCCGGAGATCGGCTGCGGCTCCACCACGCACGTCGACGTGCCGATGCCGCCGGGGGTGTTGGCGCACCGGGCCGACGGGCCGACGGGGACGATGGTCTTCCTGCACAACCTCGGCACCACCGACGCCGAGGTGGACCTCAGCCAGCTTCAGCCCGAGGCGGACCTGCCCATCGACGTGCTCGCCGACCGCAACTACGACGACGTCGGCAAGCTGGACAAACTGCAACTGTCGGGTCACGGCTACCGCTGGATCCGGCTCTGTCGATCCTGGTCGCACTGACTCGGAGCCGGGCTGGCCGGTCCGTGGCCCGGTGACCTCCGACCGGGCCGGCCGGTCCGTGGATCGGTGACCTCCGGGCCGGCGTGCCCGGTCCGGAGGTCGGGATCGACGGGGGTCATGCCGACCCGGCGTGCGTTAGGCTCCTGCCGTCGAGCCAAGTTACCGGGAGGTAGGCATGTCGGAGGGGCAGCGGGTCGCCATCGTGACCGGGGCGGCACGGGGAATCGGCGCGGCCACCGCCAGGCGGTTGGCCGCCGACGGGCTGGCCGTCGCGGTGGTCGACATCGAGGAGTCGGCGACGAAGGAGACCGTGGACGCGATCGCGGCGGCCGGGGGCCGGGCGCTCGGCGTCGGTGCGGACGTGGCGGACCGGGCCCAGGTGGAGGCGGCCGTGGAACGGGTGGCCGCCGAGTTGGGCACGCCGACCGTGCTGGTCAACAACGCCGGCGTGCTCCGCGACAACCTGCTGTTCAAGATGACCGACGCCGACTGGGACACCGTCCTTGGCGTACACCTGCGCGGGGCGTTCCTGTTCAGCCAGGCCACGCAGAAGCACATGGTCGAGGCCCGGTGGGGACGCATCGTCAACCTCTCCAGCACTTCCGCGCTGGGTAACCGGGGCCAGGCCAACTACTCGGCCGCCAAGGCCGGTATGCAGGGCTTCACCAAGACCCTGGCCATCGAGCTGGGCCCGTTCGGGGTGACCGTCAACGCGGTCGCGCCCGGATTCATCGTCACCGACATGACCGCGGCCACCGCCGCCCGGATGAAGGTGGACTTCGAGGCGATGCAGAAGCACGCCGAGTCGGAGATCCCGGTCCGCCGGGTGGGTCGGCCCGACGATGTGGCGCACACCATCTCGTTCCTGGTCAGCGAAGGGGCGTCCTTCGTGTCCGGCCAGGTCGTCTACGTCGCCGGCGGGCCCCGGGACTGACAATCGTTCGGCGGGTCCCCTCCCATTGTGCTCGGTGTCAGGAGGGGGCCCGAACCGCCCGGCGGCGGGTGTGCCGGAGCCAGGCGAGGCCGAGGATCGGCAGCACCAGGGGGATGTAGCCGTAGCCGCTGCCGAAGCCGGACCAGACCGTCTCGTCGGGGAAGAGGTCCGGGCGGGCCAGGCTGAAGACGCCGACACCGACGACGCCGACCAGTTCCAGCGCGCAGCAGGCCAGGGCGACCCGGCGGCCCGCGTGACCGGCCCGCGCCAGACCGGCCGCGGCCACGATGTAGACCACCGCGGCGAGCGCGGAGAGCAGGTACGCCAACGGCGCCTCGTCGAACCTGGTGGCGATCTGGAGGGCGGCGCGGCTGCTGGCGGCGATGGCGAAGAGCAGGTAGACCGCGATCAGCAATCGTCCCGGGCCGGCGTTGGTCCGGGGTCGGGCGGCGCTCGGCTCAGCCACCGAGCACCTGCCAGGTCTGCTGGAGCCGGACCACCACCACCGGCGTCACCAGGCACACCGCGCACACGATCGCCGACCCCCAACGGGTCGGTTCCATCCGGGCCAGCACCGCCGCCAGCGGCGGCAGGCAGACCAACGTGACCAGGTAACCGAAGAACGATCCCGGTTCACCCGGACGGTCGCCGCCGGCCAGTGCCACGGCGGTCACCAGCACCAGGCCGAGCAGCAGCAACTCCAGCACGGCCAGCCCGATCAACTGCATCCGGTCCGGCGGCCGGTGGCGCAGCGCCGCCACCAGCGCCCAGCCGGCGACCAGCAGCGACAGCACGATGGCGGCGACGGCCAGCGCCCCGTCGGCCGGAGATCCGATGGTGGTCGCGGCGATGTTCACCTGGTCCGCCCGGTGCTCGTTCCGATCACCGGCCCACTCTACTAACCCCCGTAGTAAGAGGGCCCGCCGAGAGGGCAGGCCACCGCACACGCCGCCCTGGCGAGGCGACTGCGCACCCGTCCTCCCGGCCCCGGGCAGGGCCGCGGCGCCGCGTCGGCCCGGTCGTGTCACGGCGGGACGCCGGGCACGGGCGGTCGCGGGAGACTAGCGTGATCACTGTCGCGGGTCGGCCGTGGCCAGGCGGGAACGGCGGAGGTACGGGATGCGGTTCGGGTTGTTCGGCACCGGGCACTGGGCGGCGGAGACCCATGCGGCGGCGCTCGAGGCGCACCCGAGGGCGGAACTGGTCGGCGTGTGGGGGCGCAACCCCGACAAGGCCGCCGCGCTGGCCACCCGTTACGGGGCGCCGGCGTACGAGGAGGTCGACTCGCTGATCGCGGCGTGCGACGCGGTTGCCGTCGCACTTCCACCCGACATCCAGGCGGACATCGCCGTCCGGGCCGCCACCGCCGGGCGGCACCTGTTGCTGGACAAGCCGCTCGCGTTGACCGTCGCCGACGCCGACCGGGTGGTCGAGGCGGCCACGGGTTCGCAGGTGGCGTCGGTGGTCTTCTTCACCGGCCGATACCAACCCGACGTCGCCGGCTTCATCGCCGCGACCGCCGCGGCCGGAGGCTGGCACACCGCCAACGTGATCCGGTTCGCCTCGATCTTCCAGCCCGGCAGCCCGTACGGGCAGTCGCCGTGGCGCCGGGAGCACGGCGCGCTGTGGGACGTCGGCCCGCACGCGCTGGCCGTCCTGCTGCCGGTGCTTGGCCGGGTAGCCCGGGTGGCCGCCACCGACGGTCCGGGTGGCCTGGTGCACCTGCTGCTCAGCCACGCCGACGGTGCCACAAGCACCGTGTCGCTGACCCTTGACGCACCGCCCCGCTCGGTCGCCGCGGAGTTCGTCTTCTACGGCGAGAGCGGCATCGAGCGACTCCCGAACGGTGGTGCCAGCTCGGCCACGGCTTTCGGGGTGGCGATCGACCAGTTGCTGGCCGAGGTCGATGCCGGCACCCGCGATCACCGCTGCGACGTGCGCTTCGGCCGCGAGGTGGTGACGGTCCTCGCCGCCGCCGAGACGGCCCGCGCGCAGGGCACCGTGATCGACGTACCGGTCTGAGCGTGGTCACCGGGCACCGGGCCTAAACCGATGGCCGCCGGCCGGGAGGGTCGGTAGGGTCGCCGGCATGTGCGTGCATGCCCTGATCAACGCGGTCGCCACGCCGGCCGCGTTCGGGCCCCTGCTGGTGGCCCGCCCGCGCGTCCGGCGTCCGGCCCTGGCCGGCGCGACCCGCGACTGACGCCTCTCCCGCGTACGTCTCCGGCACCGTCCCGTTTCGCGGTGCCGCTCTCTCGCGCCATCTCACCAGGGCCGTCCGAGTCCCGATCGCTCGGACAGGCCCCGTCGACGGTCGCCTGTCCGCTCTCGTCGCCATCCGGCGACAGACAAGGACGACGCCATGGCGCCCCGCCGTACCCGCACGACCGAACGCGACCGGTCCCGTCGCGTGCTCTCCCAGAATTTTCTCGCCGACCCGGCCGCCGTCGCGCGGTTCGTCGACGCCGCCCGCCCCGACCCGCACGGTCTGGTGCTCGAGGTTGGCGCCGGGCGGGGGCAGCTGACCCGCCTGCTGGCCGCCCGCTGCGGCCGACTGACGGCGTACGAGGTGGATCCCGTCGCCGGAACGGAACTGGCCCGGGTCTGCGCGACTTTGCCGAACGTCACACATCGCCAGGCGGACTTCCTCGCCACCGCGGCACCCGCGGAGGAATTCGCCGTGGTCGGCAACATCCCGTGGTCGCTGACCGCGGCCGTGGTGCGGTGGAGCCTGGCCGCCCCGAGGCTGCGCACGGCCACCCTGCTCACCCAGCTGGAATACGCCCGGCGGCGGGCCGGTGACTACGGCCGGTGGACCCGGCTGACGATGCTGAGCTGGCCGGAGTTCGACTGGCGGCTGGCCGGGCGGGTCCCGCGTACCGCGTTCCGCCCGGTGCCCCGGGTCGACGCGGGCATCCTGCGCATCGAGCGGCGGGCAGCGCCGCTACTGCCGCCTCGGGGAATGCCGGCGTACCGGCGGATGGTCGAGCTGGGGTTCGGCGGGGTCGGCGGCTCGCTCGCGGCCTCGCTGGCCCGCGAGTATCCGCGGGCCCGGCTGGCGGCGGCGTTGCGTGCCAGCCGGCTCGACCCGGACATTCCGGTCGGACAGGTCTGGCCGGAGCAGTGGCTGGTGCTGTACCGCCTGCTGCACGCCCGCTGAGTTGTTCAGGGAAGCATGCGCAGCGCCTCGGTCAGCTCGGTGGGGGAGCTGAACTGCTCCACCGGCAGCGCCCGTACGGCCTGCAACTGCTCGGTGCTCGCGCCGTTCTCCTGGCACCAGCGGATCAGATCCTCCCGGGAGACGGGATAGTCGAGCCCGGCGAGGTACTCCTGCAGGGCGGCACCGCTGTCGGTCATGCTGTCCGACCTACCCGCGCAGGTGCCCCGGCACACCCCCGGCGGGCCGCCGCGTTTGCCCGTCGGGGTGCCGGGTAGCCGCAGGCATGCTGGTACAGCGGCTCGGCGCGCCGAGCGACCTCGATCCGTTGCTGGAGCGTGCCCGGGACGCGCGGGTGGTGATGATCGGGGAGGCGACGCACGGCAGCTACGACTACTACCGCATCCGGGAGCAGTTGACCCGACGGCTGGTCGCCGAGTGCGGTTTCTCCTTCGTGGCGGTGGAGGGCGACTGGCCGGACTGCGACCGGGTGCACCGTTCGGTGACCGGTGCCCCCGGCGCGGTGGCCGAACCGCAGACCGCACTGGAGGGCTTCGAACGATGGCCGACGTGGATGTGGGCCAACGCCGAGGTGGCCCGCTTCTGCCGTTGGCTGCGGGCCTGGAACATGGAGCGGGCCGAGGCGGCTCGGGTCGGCTTCCACGGCCTCGACGTCTACAGCCTCTGGGAGTCGATGCAGGCGATCTTCGACTACCTCGGCGAGGAGGAGCCGGCGTCGCTGGAGGTCGCCCAGGACGCGTACCGGTGCTTCGAGCCGTACGGCAAGCGGGTCGAGGAGTACGGCGCGGCGAGCCGGTTCGTCTCCGCCCGGTGCGAGCAGGAGGTGATCCGGCTGCTGGCGCGTACCCGCGAACATGCCGCCACCGACGGGCCGGGTGCCTTCTCGGCCTGGCAGAACGCGGAGGTGGTGGCCGGCGCCGAGCGCTACTACCGGGAGATGGTCGCCGGTGGGCCCGGCTCGTGGAACGTCCGGGACATCCACATGACCGACACCCTGGACCGGCTGCTCGACCGCTACGGGCCGGGGGCCCGGGGCGTCGTGTGGGCGCACAACACGCACGTCGGTGACGCACGGGCGACCGACATGGCCGCTGACGGGATGGTGAACATCGGCCAGCTGGCCCGGGAACGCCACGGCGCGGAGCAGGTCGTGTTGATCGGTTTCGGCAGTTGGCGGGGCACGGTGATCGCCGCGCCGCGCTGGGGTTCGCCTGCGGAGGCGATGGTGGTGCCGCCGGCCCGGCCAGGTTCGGTGGAGCACCGGCTGCACGAGCTGATGCCGGAGCGGGCGGTGCTTGTCTTCGGCGGGGCGGACCAGCCGGGCTGGGTCACCGACACGCTCGACCACCGGGCGATCGGGGTGGTGTACGACCCGTCGTTCGAGTCGTGGGGCAACTACGTGCCGACCCGGCTGGGGGAACGCTACGACGCCTTCATCTGGTGCGACGAGACCACCGCGCTGCATCCGTTGCCCGCCCTGGCCGCTCCGGGCGAGATGGAGACGTACCCGGCCGGCGTCTGAGTTGCGCCGCCCCGATCCGGGGCTCGGATGTCACGAAGGGCCCCCGGCCGCGCACGAGGCGTCGACCAGGGGCCCTCCGTACCACCCGTCAGGCGTCGGCGCCGACCTTGTCGTCGAGCTTGGCGCGCAGCTTCTCGCCCTCGATGTCGACGTTCGGCAGCGCCCGGTCCAGCCAGCGGGGCAGCCACCAGGCCACCTTGCCGAGCAGCGACATCACCGCCGGGACGATGGTCATCCGGACCACGAAGGCGTCGATGGCCACGCCGATGGCGAGCGCGAAGCCCATCGACTTGATCACCGGGTCGTCGAGGAAGATGAAGCCGCCGAAGACCGAGGTCATGATCAGGGCGGCGGCGGTGACCACGCGTGCACCGTGCCCCATTCCGTTGATCGTGGCCTGCTGGGCGGTGTCACCGTGGACGAAGTCCTCCCGCATCCGGGAGACCAGGAACACCTCGTAGTCCATGGCCAGGCCGAACAGAATGCCGATCAGCAGGATCGGCAGGAAGCTGATCAATGGGCCGGGGGTGTCCAGGCCGACCAGGTCGGCGAGGTGCCCCTGCTGGAAGACGGCGACCGTGATGCCGAAGGTGGCGGCGACGGTGAGCAGGAAACCCAGCGCGGCCTTGACCGGCACCAGCACCGAGCGGAACACCAGCATCAGCAGCAGGATCGACAGGCCGACCACCAACGCCAGGTAGATCGGCAACGCGTCGGAGAGTTTCTCCGAGATGTCGATGCCGATCGCGGTAACGCCGGTGAGCAGCACATCGGCGCCCTGGATGCCGCCGACCGCGGTGCGGATGTCGTGCACCATCGTCTCGGTGGCCGGGTCGGTCGGGCCGGTCTGTGGGATCACCCCGAGCAGCGCGGTTCGGCCGTCCGGGCTGAGCTGCGGCGGGGCCACGGCGAGCACGTTGTCGGTGCGCTGGACCAGGGCGGTGACCTGCGGAACCGCTGCGGCGGTCGCGCCGGCGTCGTCGCCGGCGACAACCACCGCGAGACGGCCGGTGAAGCCCGGGCCGAAGCCCTCCGTGATCAGATCGTTGGAGACCCGGGCGGCGGAGCCGACCGGAGCGGTACCGGCGTCGGGCAGAGCCAGCCGCATGTCCGGTGCCGGCAGCGCGAGCAGCCCCAGGCCGAGCAGGCCGACGAGGATCACCGGGATCCGGAGCCGGGTGATCAGCCGGGCCCAACGGAAGCCGAACGCGGAGGTGTCCTCGCTGCCGTTGGTGGTGGCCTCCGGTGCCGCGCGGTGGGTGCTCACGTCGCTGCGGCGGGCAGCGTCGTCCGGAATGTCATCGGCGGTCAGGGCCACCGGCACCGACGAGCGCAACCGGCGGGGCAGTACCCGGCGTCCGGCGAAGCCGAGCAGGGCCGGTTGCAGGGTGATCGCCACCAGCACCGCGACGGTGACGGTGCCGGCGGCGGCCAGACCCATCACGGTCAGGAACGGGATGTTCACCACGGCGAGACCGGCCAGGGCGATGACGACCGTGGCTCCGGCGAAGGTCACTGCCGAGCCGGCGGTGCCGACCGCCCGGCCGATCGCTTCGTCCGCCGGCGTCCCGTCGAGCAGGTTCTGTCGATACCGGGAGGTGATGAAGAGCGAGTAGTCGATGCCGACGGCCAGGCCGAGCATCAGCGCGAGGATGGGTGCGGTGCTGGTCAGCTCGACCGCGCCGCTGAGTGCGAAGAGGCCGGCCATGCCGACGCCGACGCCGATCAGCGCGTTGAGCATGGTCATGCCCGCAGCCACCAGCGAGCCGAAGGTGACCACCAGGACGACGAGGGCCACCGCGACGCCGATCGCCTCGGTGGAGCCGACCTCAGGCTCGGTGTTGAGCACCTCACCGCCGGGCGCCACCTGCCAACCCTGGGCCTCCGCCTGCGTGCCGAGCTGCTCGTACGCCTCCCGCTGCTCCTCGGTGATCTGGTCGGCGCCGTCGTTGAACTGCACCTGGATCAGCGCGTACTGGCCGTCGGGTGAGACCGAGCCGACCTGGAACGGGTCGATCGCGGCGAGCACACCCGGGACCGTCGTGGCCTCCTGGGTGATCGACTGGATCGCCGCCTGGCCCTCGGGTGTGCCGAGCTGTCCCGGGGCCGGTGCCTTGACGGCGATCGTCCCGGTGGCGCCGGCCGCCGCCGGGAACTGTTCGTCGAGCAGGTCGAGCGCGCGCTGCGACTCGGTTCCGGGCATGGTGAAGTTGCTGGCCGTCGGGCCGCGCAGGGTCGCCGCAGCCAGGCCGAGCCCGACGAGCACGACGAGCCAGATCGCGGCGACCAGTCGCCGTCGGCGCATCGAACCCCGGCCAAGCCGGTAGAGCAGGGTCGCCATGAGGTCCTTTCCCTCGGTAGTGAATGGTGGAACGGGTCAGTTGACGGGCTCCAGCGCCCGCCGCAGCAGGGTCAGCAGTGCTTCGCGCAGTTCCTCGTCGGGCACGTCGGCAAACTCGCCGCAGGTCTCGGCGATGCCGGCGAGCAGTGCGAACGCGGCGATCCGGGCCGAGGCCCGTGCGCTTCGCGCGGCGAGCGCGTCGAGCAGCCGCTCGGAGATCAGTTGGATGTGCGCGAAGTCGGGCTGCTGCAGCAGCTCCGGGAACTCGCCGCGGAGCAGCGCGATCTCGCCGCGGAAGCGGACGGCGAGATCGACGAATCCCTCGATGGCGACCCGTTGGGCCGACGCCGGCTCCGACTGCGCCGCGATCCGCTCGTCGAGTGACCGCAGCACCTCGATCGCCGGGGCCATCAACTCGGTGAGGATGGCCTCCTTGTTGGCGAAGTGGTAGAGCACCGCCGCCTTCGAGCAGCCCACCTCGCCAGCGATGTCCTGCAGGGAGGTGCCCCGGTAGCCGGTGACGCCGAAGCGGCGCGCGGCGGCTGCCAGGATCTCGCCGTGGGTCTGCGGGGTGGTGCGGGCCATGGGGCCCAGAATGCCTGACCGATCGGTCAGCAGCTGACCGATCGGTCAGATCAGTGGCGTTGCCCACAGCCACCGGCCCCCGACTGGCACTCCAGGACCGAGGCTCGGACGGCCGAGAATCGACCCCATGTCCTCTTCTCTGAGCACACGTGCGGCGGCGCTGCGTGCCCTGCACCGGTCGGGTGACCCGTTGGTCCTGCCCAACGCCTGGGACGCCGGCCCGGTGGAACGCGGCCACCGGCGGATCCGAGGACCTGCGGGGAGAACCGCTGCCGGTGAGCCGGGCGTGGTCATGGCGCGTGTTCCAGCAGGAAGGCCCGGACGACGCGGTGGGCGTCCGGCGCCCGCGGACTCAGCCAGAATCCAAGGTGGTCCTCGTCCGGCAGCCAGTGGTGCCGCGCTGCACTGATCCGCGCGGCGGCATGTTCGCCGTGCTCGAACGGCACGTCGCCGTCCCGGGTGCCGTGCAGGATGAGGGTCGGCGCGGCGATCCGGTCGAGCGGGAGGCGTAGCTCGCGCCGCTGCAGCGAGTCGTTGTCGGTGCCCGGCATCCGTTTCTCGTACGGGAAGGTGGCATCGACCATCGCCGTGAAGAGGCGCCGGACCTCCTCCGTCTGCATGATGTGGTCGACCCGTGCCGCCGCTTGTTCCGCCGTGAACGTACTGGTCTCGGCGAGCGTGCCGGACACGATCGTGTCCAGCGAGACCGACGCGGTCAGCTTCACCAGCTTCTGACCGATCGAGTTCATGAAGGTCGACCGCAGCGCGGATCGGGGCGCGACATCAGGATTGGGCAGGCTCACGCCGCCGATCGAGACCAGTCCCCACACCCGTTCGGGATGGCGGGCGGCGAAGGTGTAGGCGACCGGGCTGCCCGCGGAGACCGCGAAGAGGCCGACCCGCTCCACGCCCATCTCGTCGAGCAGGGCGGCCAGCAGATCGGCCTGCTCGTCGAGCGTCCGCCCGCTGCGCAACGGAGTACCGAGGTAGCCCGGGCGCGACGGGCTCAGCACGCGGAACTCGTCGGACAGCCAGTCGGCGAACAACCGGCCCTGGTCGGCGCCGCCCAGCCCGGCGTGCACCGACAGCACCACCGGACCGGAATCACCGTGCAGGTCGTACTCGATCGGGCCCCGGGCCGTGTCGACGGTCCGCAGGTCGATCGCGACACCGGGCAGCAGCTCCCGCTGTGGATCGAGGTCGACTCCGCCGTCCCACCCGGCCAGGCCGATTCCGGCCAGCACCGGAAGGCCGACCACGACGCCGAGGGTGGCGACTACGACCTTCCGGAGCCGTCGCCGCCAGCGTGGCGTCCGTGGCTGTTCCGTCATGACCGGTCCACCTTTCCGGTACGGTCGGCGACGAGTACGACCAGGACGAACGCGGCGATCGCGGCGACGGTCCGGACGACGTTGAACATCTCCCATCGGGCGAGCAGCGTCGCGTGGTCGGCCGGGATCGACCCGGCGGCCCAGACCTTGATCTGGGCATTGATCGGAACGTTGCCGAATCGCGTGACGAGAAACGACGTCAGGATCCCCGCGACGGCAGCGCCCGCCGGTATCCGGAGGCGTCTGCGGACCAGCAGGGCCAGCACGAGCGAGCTGACCAGGGCCACCCCCATCGTCGTCTGAACGACCGGGCCGTTCATCCGCATCAGCGCCGTGTGGAAGGTCAGCCGTACGTCGAGCGGTACGGCCTGAAAGGTCTGCACGACGTTGACCGCGCCGTAGCCCAGCGCGCCGGCCAGCAGGCCGGTGGAGAACACCGCCAGCGCCCGGACGCCGCGCAACGCCGCGCCGTTCGGTCGGTGTGTCGACTGCCGGCCCTGCTGGCCGTGACCGGCGTCCAGTTCTTGGGCATCCCCGCCTGTTTTCCGCATGGTGGTGAGCATGCGGGTTCGACGGCGGGGCGGTCGTCCCTCGACGGACGGCATTCCACACTGCTCCGGGGGGCTCATGCCGGCTCGACCTACATCCCATGTGGTAGCGGACGCTGCGCCGGTCGGTTGACGCGCCGAGTGACCGGACTGCCTATTGTCCGAAGCATGGCTGACGACGCTCGGCGTGGCCGCTCACGGACGCTGTCGGTTCGATCGATCGGCGGGATCCCGAGCACCTGGCGGCCGGCGGTCGAAGCCGCCGGCCTCGTGGTCCTGGTACTGGCGAGCGCCGCCACCGCCCCGCCCGGCCGGGTACCTCTCGACCTTGCCGGATCGCTCCTGCTGGTCACGGCGGCGGCGGTGGTGTCCGTACGACGACGGGCACCCATCCTCGTCCTGGCGGTCACCACCGGGTGTCTCCTGATCTATCAGGTCCGCGGCTACCCGGGCGTGGTCGCCGCGTTGCCCGTCCTGGTGGCGCTGTACGCCACCGTCCAGGCCGGACGGCGGCGATCCGCCGCCGTGGCGGTCAGCGTCATCCTGGTGGGCGGCTTCATCGGTGAACGTACCGTCGCGGCGGGAGGAGAGGCCGCGTCGGACGCCTTCCAGCGGTGGTTCCTGCTGATCGGCTGGTTGGTGGCCAGCTGCGTCGCCGCCGAGCTGTCCCGGCAGCGGCGCCGCCATCTTGATCTTGCCGAACAGCGCGCGATCGACGCGGAGCGTACCCGGGAGGAGGCCGCTCGGCGCCGCGCCGACGAGGAGCGGCTGCGCATCGCCCGCGAGCTGCACGACTCGCTCACCCACTGCATCTCGATCATCAACGTGCAGGCCGGTGTCGCTGTTCACCTGTCCCGCAAGCACGGCCAGCCGGTGCCCGAGGCCCTGGTCATCATTCAGAAGGCGAGCCAAGAGGCGATGCGCGAACTCCGCGCCACACTCAACGTGCTGCGCGCCGCGGGCGACTCGCCCGGAGCCAGCCTGGACCGGTTGGATGACCTGGTCCACGACCTTCAAGCCACCGGGCTGGCGATCACCGTGACGGTCACCGGGCGACTCCGGGAGCTGCCCACCCCGGTGGACCGCGCCGCCTTCCGGATCATCCAGGAGGCGCTGACCAACGTCACCAGACACGCCGGACCGGCCACCGCGGTCGTCGGGTTGCGGTACCACGAGCACGAACTGGTCATCCAGGTCGACGACGACGGTCACGGTCACGCCGGGGCCGAGGTCGTGCCCGGGGTCGGACTGACCGGCATGCGGGAGCGCGTCACCGCGCTCGGCGGATCATTGGACATCGGCTCCGGCGAAGGCCGTGGATTCAGCGTACGGGCCACCCTGCCACTGGCGGTGGCCGCATGATCCGGGTGCTGCTCGTCGACGACCAGTCCCTCATCCGGGCGGGGTTCCGCGCCCTGATCGAGGCCGAGGACGATCTGAAGGTGGTCGCCGAAGGCGCCGACGGCAACCAGGCGGTCGCGCTCGCGGCTCGGCATCTGCCCGACGTGGCTCTGATCGACATTCAGATGCCCGTCCTCGACGGCATCGAGGCCACCCGCCGGATCGCCGCGGACCCGACGCTCGCCACGGTGCACGTGGTCATCCTGACCAACTACGGCCTCGACGAGCACGTGTACGCCGCGCTGCGGGCCGGAGCCGCCGGCTTCCTCGTGAAGGACACCGAGCCGGCCGATCTGCTGCACGGTATCCGCGTCGCCGCCCGGGGGGACGCACTTCTGGCGCCGGCCATCACACGTCGCCTGATCACCGCCTACGTGTCACGCCCACCGGCGGCCAACGCCACCGCGGCGTTGGAGATCCTCACCAATCGGGAACGGGAGGCGGTCGCCCTGGCAGCCCGGGGGATGTCCAACGCCGAGATCGCCGCGCACATGGTCATCAGTGTCGCCACCGCGAAGACCCACATCAGCCGGGCCATGACCAAACTTCAGGCCCGTGACCGGGCGCAACTAGTCGTGATCGCCTATGAGAGCGGCCTGACCGCGACTGGACCGGACCCCGCCTGACGCGCCGTTTCGGTTGACCGCCGGGCGTCCGGCCGGGATGGTGATCGGATGAGCGGGGCTGACGAGACCCGGGACGGGGTTGCGCTTACCAATCTCGACCAGCCGTTGTTCGACGGGTCGGGGGCGAGCAAGCGCGACCTGGTCGACTATCTCGACGCGGTGGCCGACCGGATCGTCCCCCAGTTGCGCGGCCGTCCGCTGTCGGTGGTCCGGGTGCGTCCGGGACAGCCGCCGTTCATGCAGAAGAACCTGCCGCGTTACACCCCGGACTGGGTACGTCGGGTGTCGATCTGGGCCGAGGCGTCCCGCCGGGAGATCGCGTACGCGCTCTGCGACGACCGCCGTACCCTGCTCTGGTTCGCCAACCAGCGGGCGGTCGAGTACCACCCCGCCCTGGCCGTGGTCGACGACCTGAGCCGTCCCACCCACCTGGTGCTGGACCTCGATCCGCCGGAGACCGGTGGGTTCGGAGCCGCAGTGACGGCCGCTCTGCTGGTCCGGCAGGCTCTCGCCGACGTCGGGCTGGCGGGCGCGGTGAAGACCAGCGGTGCCAAGGGGGTGCACGTCTTCGTCCCGGTCGAGCCCGGCCCGGACGCCGAGGAACTGGCCGCTGCCACCCGGGCCCTCGCGGCTCGGGCGGAACGACTGGATCCGGCGCTGGCGACCACCGCGTTCATCCGCGAGGACCGGGGTGGCAAGGTCTTCGTCGATCCCACCCGCACCGGTGGCGCGACCGTCGTGTCGGTGTACAGCCCCCGGCTGCGTCCCGGCGTACCGGTCTCCTTTCCGGTGCCCTGGCCGGACCTGGAGTCCGTCACCCCGATGGACTTCACCATCCGGACGGCCCCGGCACTGGTGGCGCAGCGGGACCAGTGGGGCGACCTGATGCCGGCACCCCAGCGGCTCCCGGGCGACCTGGTCGAGGAGGGCCGCGCTATTCCGGTGCCCCGGGTGCAGGCGATGCACGAGGGCCGCCGCCGGGCCCGCGCCCGACGCGCCGCGACTGACTGAGTACCGCGACGACCGACAGTGCGGTGCCGGACCGTGGTGACGGTCCGGCACCGCACTGGGTTGGGCTTCAGATCATCCAGCGGTGGCGCTGCACGAAGGGCAGGCGGGCCCAGAGCCGGCCCAGACCCCAGGTGTGCCCGGCGTACGCGGCGGCCAGCGCGACCAGGACCACGGCGTAGATCAGGTGGTAGTCGACCACCGGGTTGGTGGAACCGGTCGGGTCGCCACCGGCGGTGAACCGGGCCAGCGGGAACTCGGCCAGCCACATAAGTGCCATCATCGCGGTGCCCGAGGCGGCCGCCACCCGCAGGCCGACGCCGGCGATCAGGGCGAGGCCGATGGCGGCCAGGCCGACCATGAAGAGGGCGTTCGCCCACCACGTTCCGGCGATCGAGTGGGCCACCGACTGCAACGGCCCGACCTCGACGTTGGCGAGGAAACCCTTGGTCGGCGAACCGCCGTTGAGCCAGGCTCGTTCGGCCGGGGTGGCGTAGCCAAGGCCGAAGGTCTTGTCGAGGAAGGCCCAGATGAAGACGAGGCCGGTGGAGATCCGCAGCACGGCAAGGGCCCGGGCGGCGGTGGTGGTCAGCATGGCGCCGGGCAGTTCGGCGTGCTCGAGCGGGCGCTCGATCGAACGGTGGGTGCCGTGGTGGATGGTCATCGTCGCCTCCGTGGTCAGCTTCTTACGTGACCACTCTCGCTCCGGTGCGGGTCGGCGCGCGCGGGCCGGAACACCCGAAGCTGGCAGGACCAAGGTCCCGACGTGGGCAGGCCCGTCGGGCTGACGGACTGGGCGCCGTGCTCCCGGTCGGGAACACGGCGCCCAGTGGAGCTCTAAGGCAGCAGCGCCTCCGCCGCCGGGATCCAGGTGTCGTGGTCCTGCACGTTGGCCAGCGTCACCGACTCCGCGATCCTGGTCGTCTCCGCCACCGAGAGGTGCTCGGAGTTGACCTGCACCTGCACCTTGCCGTCGGCACTCCAGACGTTGCAGAACGTCGATTCGTTCTGGTGGCACCGCGTTCGACCGGCCTCGGCCTGCTGGTTGGAGTTCCTGCTCGGGGTGACGAAGATGGTGAAGCTACCCGGGATGTTCTCCCCGTCGGCACCCCAAGGGGCGGCCAGCCCCGTCGTGGCGAGGGCCGGCTTCGTGTAGACCGCACCGCCGTAGTCGCCGTCGCGTGCCCCGGCGACGCCGTTCAGGCCGGAGGTGGCGCGGGTGCCGAGTTCCACCGGGGCGTAGCCGGCGGGCACGTGGCCCACCGTGAACGGCAGCGTGGCCGTCTCGGGCGTGCTCGGCTTCATGGCGGTGACGAGCGTCGACAGTTCCTGGAAGGTGGGGGTGACCTCCTGGGTGTACGCGGTGACGACCGCCCACGCGTCGTCGGCGTACTCCCAGGCAAGCTGCCGGGCCGGCGGGTTGGTGAAGGTCCACTGGACCGCGTCACGCCCGGCCACGGTGCTGCTGGTGCCACCCTCGGTGCCGGACGGGTCGAACGCGCCCGGCCGGTAGAGCGTCAGGTGGGCGGCAACATGCTTGTCGGACGGCACCTCACCGGTCTTCCGCTTCTCCGGGTGCTGCTCTGCCTCATCACCGTTGACCGCCCGGTCGTTGGTGACCATGCCATCGACGTACACCGGTGCGATCTGGTAGGCCGTGGACGCCACGATCGGATCCTGTACGCGAAGCTTGCCGGCGTCGAACGCCTTGAAGGTGAAGGTGAACGGCGGGGCGTCCGGCCACTCGGCTGCCCCGCTCCCGGCGGCCGGAGCGGCGATGCTCTCGCCGGTCCCGGCGGCCACGTCCCCCGCCTGGCCCCCGGTGACCAGCGGCAGCGCGGACACGCCGGCCACCACGACAGCGACCAGCCCGGCCGCGCCGGCCGAGGCGAACCCGGCCCGACGTCGACGCTCGGCCTTCCGGCCGGCCCTGATGATCTCTTCGGTGCTGTGCGACAGTGGCGGCTCGTCCGCCGTCACCACGTCCACGACCTCACGCAACTGCACTTTCCCACTCCTCCATCCGATCCCCGGTGAGTCTGATCCGATCTGTCGCCAGCAGCTTCCGTAGCTTGGCGAGCCCGCGCGAGGTCTGGCTCTTCGCGGTACCGATGTTGCAGCCCAGGACAGCGGCGGTGTCCTCCAGGGACAGTCCCAGGTAGTGACGCAGGATCACGGCAGCCCGCTGGCGGGCCGGCACCGCGTCCAGCGCCGCCTTTATCCGCAACCGCTCGTCGGTGACGCCGCTCAGGTCCCGCATCGCCACGTCCGGCATGGCATCACTTGACGACCGTTCCCGGCGCCAGGGCCTCCGCTGCTCGTCGATGGCGGCCCGGTAGACCATGGTCTTGACGTACAGGTCCGGCCGATCCAGCTTCCGCCACCGCGGATAGAGCTTCACCAGCGCGTTGGCGACGGCATCCTCCGCCATGTGCCAGTCTCCGCAGGTCACGTAGGCCAGCTTGCGCAGTGATCCCATCTGGGCGTTGACGAATTCTCGGAACGCTTGCTCGTCTGCGGCTTTCAATCGGCTGCCTCCCTCTGACGGAGGTAGAACGGTGCCCGCGACCCGAGAAGTTGCACGGCAATCCAAGCCAATCAACGCCCCCTGCCGCGCGCCCATCGACCCTCCGGCTCGGCCCAGCGAAGTGCCGGCGCGGTACGGCGGGTCGGCAACGGTCGACGTGGGGTCTGGGTTAGCCCGAGGGTGCGCCGACCTGGACTGTCTTCGCGATGCGGTTGGCTGGCCACGTCTGCGCGGTGACCTTGTGTCTGCCAGCAGCGCGCACCGATGAGGTTTTCGCGCAGCGCCCGTCTGTACCTGTGAGATCGACTTACGAGAGGCGGGCATGATGCGGAAACTGACCTTTGGTATGAATGTGACCCTGGACGGCTACATCGCCGCGCCCGGCGACGACCTCGGCTGGAGTGGGGGTGAGGGACCGGACTCGTCGTCGAGCGACGAGCTGTTCCAGTGGTGGTCCGACCGGGTGGGGGCGACCGGCCTGGCGCTGTATGGGCGCAAGCTGTGGGAGGTGATGAGCTCCCACTGGCCGACCGCCGACCAGAAGTCCGGCGCTACCCCGGCGGAGATCGAGTTCGCCCGCCGCTGGCGGGACATGCCGAAGGTGGTGTTCTCCTCGACGACCAGCACGGTCGACTGGAACACCCGCCTGGTCAGCGGCGACGCGGTCGCCGAGATCACCCGGCTCAAGACCGAGGACGGCGGCCCGATGGACATCGTCGGCGCCACACTTGCCGCAGCGGCCATGCGGGCCGGGCTGATCGACGAGTACGTGCTGGTCACATACCCGGTCCTGGTGGGCGGCGGCACGCCGTTCTTCACGGCCCTCGACAGCTGGGTGGACCTGAACCTGGTGGAGACGCGGACGTTTCCCGGCGGCGTGGTGCTGACCCGATACCAGACGAGGCGATGAGCACGGGCCAGTTGCTCGGTTCGTGAGGCCGGGTCGAAATCCTTGCTGACGTTCTTCGGGCGGGCATCAAGATGTCCCGCCGGCAACGCCGGCTGGGCGGTGGTGTTCGCGTTGTCGCGTTGGTGTTCAGCTGGTCGGGGTGCTCATTCCGCGGTGACTTCGGTGACGTCGGGCCCGTGGCGCTGGACTCGCCGACGACGGGGACCTGTCTGATTACAGTGTCGGGGGCAGGTCCAGCCATGGTTTGTCGGTGGCGTCGAATCCGGTGAGCTCGGCGATCTTCCCGTCGACTATGTGCAGGACCGCGATGGCGAATAGCCGGTACTCCGGGCCGTCGGGGGTGCGGAGGTACAGCGCGGCGGCGGGCATGCGATTGACCGTCGTGGCGATACAGCGCCAGTCGTCGTGGCCGGGCTGGAAGAGCCCACCGGAGACCCAGCCCTCCACCGCGTCCTTGGCCGTGATGACCGAGGTGCCCGCCTCGGGCAGCATCACGAAGCGCAGGTCGTCGCGGAGCAGGGACATCAGCCCGTCGAGGTCGTTGCGCTCATGGGCGTCGATGTACGACTTCACCACGCCGCGCTCGTCGTTCGACAGCTTGTGGGCGGCGGGGCTCTGCCAGTCGAGGCGGCGGTCGGGCAGCTGCTCGCGCATCGTCACGCGCGCCCGTTGCAGCGCGCTGGTCACCGATGCGATGGTCAGATCGAGGGCGTCGGCGGCCTTCGACGCCGGCCAGCCGACGACGTCGCGCAGGATGAACACCGCCCGCTGCCGCGGCGGCAGGTGCTGGACGGCGACGATGAACGCCAGCTCGATCGTCTCCCGCGCCACCACCGATTCCTGCGGGTCCTCGGGGAGCATCCGGTCGGGGTACGGCTGGAGGTACAGCACCTCGGAGCCGGAGTCCGACAGCCCGGACGGTACGGGTGTGCGGTCATTGCGCTTCGCCAGGAAGTCAAGGCAGACATTCGTCGCGATCCGGTACAGCCAGGTCCGCAGCGCGGCGTGGCCCTTGAACGACTCCCGCTTGTTCCACGCTCGCAGGAACGTCTCCTGCGTCATGTCCTGGGCGTCCGCGTAGTTCGCGAGCATCCGGTAGCAGTGCACCTGAAGCTCACGCCGGTGGCGCTCCGTGATGAGCGCGAACCGCGCCGTATCGCCTGAGCGAACCGCCGCGATGAACGAGGCTTCGTCAGCGCCCAGCGGTCTAGCGTCGGTCATGGTCAATCCTTCCACCGGTGCGAGGGGGCTACCAGAACCGACGACGCGGGGGAAGAATTCTGATCGGTGACGCCGCTGACACCGGGCCGTTCGTCAGAGCGGATGGGTCGGGTCGATCCAGGGTAGGCGCTCCAGGTCAGACACAGCCGGCGCGTTCCGCACCTGTACATCGAGCCAACGCGAGGATGCCCTCAGCCGCTCGGCCGGGGCATCCTTAAACGTCTACTCGAACGCGAAACTGGCCTCTACGATCAATGATCGGCCGGTCGCACTGCGCGTTTGCAGTTCTGTGAGGTGCCCCCGGCAGGATTCGAACCTGCGCCCCCGCCTCCGGAGGGCGGTGCTCTATCCCCTGAGCTACGGGGGCTCAGCGACTGGAGAAGACTAGCAAACGCGCCACCCGATCGCCGAATCGGTATCGGCGCGTCAGGCGGCGAGCGCGCGTCCGCAGCTGGGCAGCGGGTGCGGCACGATGCGCCGGGGGAGCCGGCGCGGCCACTCGTTGCGGGCCCACGAGCCGTCCACGATCAGGTGCACGGTACGCCGCTCGGCGCCGCTGAGTCGGTGCACGAACTCCCGGGGTAGTGGCGGGTCGACCGACGGGGTGGTGACCATGAACCGGACCCGCCCCCGTGAGGAGACCGCCGAGATGACGTCGGCCGCCGGCATGGTGCCCCGCAGCCGGACCCGGCCCACCCAGTAGACCTCGGCGAGGTGTTCCTGGGCCGCCCGGGTGATCGCCGGGTACTCGCTGCGTACCCACCGCTCGACCGCTCCGACGCAGAGCCCGCAGGCCCGCTCGCGAGGCTCGCGCGGGCCCAACCCCCAGGCCCGCAGGTACGCCCCGACCACTCCCACGTCCAGCGTCAGGCCGAAGTGCTGCTTAATGAGGGCGTGCAGACTCTGGCGGGTCCACAGCTCCTCGTCCAGGCCGAACGCGTCGGGGTGGACGCCCCGAAGGGTGTCGATCAGTTCCAGCTCCTGTTCGCGGCTGAGTGTTCCCGGCTCACCCTGCCGCTGTCCGCGACGGACGGCTGCCACCGCTCCGTCACCGCCGATGGTGTGGCGTCGGCACCAGCTGGTGACCGAACGCCGCGCGTCTCTGAGTGCAACCCCCACGTCCGGACAACGAGTGCACTTCGCTCCAAGTAACCCCTAGAGGGAAAATCGGTCGTATGACCTCAAGGTGGGGCGGAGGCGACGATCCGATGGCACCGGGCTGCCTACGCGTCGCCGCCCCGCTCGAACAGTCGAGCGGGGCGGCGAGGGTTGGTTCGGGTACGAACGGATCAACCGCCAGCAGGCGCCATCCGGCGCAGCTCGTTGATCTCCTTCTGTTGCGTCTGCTTCATGGCCTCGGCCATCCGGACCACCTCGGCGCGGTCGGAGACCTGCAACAGGCCGTCGGCCATGTGGACCCCACCGAGGTGATGGTTGATCATCAGCTTGATGAAGAGCTGATCGACCTCGGCTCCCTGCGCCTCGTGCAGTTGGGTGATCTCCTCGCGGGTCGCCATGCCCGGCATCAGCCCGTCCTGGCCCAGCGGAACGGCGTCGGGCATCCACTCCATCGCGGGCCGGGAGCCGGTGGGCAGCAACTCCCACTCCTGCAACCAGCGCTGCATGTGACCGATCTGAGCCTGCTGGGTCAGGGCCATGTCGTAGCCCATCTGCCGGATCGCCGGGTTCTGCGCCTTCGCGTACGCGATCATCGCCATCTCCACCGCCTGGGCGTGGTGACGGGACATGTCCCGGGCGAAGCCGGCCTCGGCCGAGTCCTCACCCGGGGCCCGGTCCGACACCAGGGTCGCGGCCGTCCACCCGACGCCGAGCAGCAGCACCGCCGCCATGACCAGGGTCAGGTAGCGCAGCGTCCGGGACGGCCGGCTGAGTTCGGTGCCGTTGCGTTCCGTCGGAGGCGCCTCCTGGATCGCGCTGGGCATGTCAGCCACCCGTCGGCGGAGCCAACTCGCGCGGCTCGGTGCCGGTGCCGGTGGTGTAGTTGCCGGAGGAGCAGGGCACGCCCGGCTCGATCGAGGCGTTCTGCGCCAGCGTGGTGGCGAACTCCTTGATCCGCGGGTCGTCGGCGCTGTCGACCTTGAGCTGATAGCCCCACGCCTGAAGCGACACGGCAGAGTCCAGCCCCTCGTACGGGCTCATCAGCATGAAGTCGTTGCCCCGGATCACGCTGGCCAGCTTCTCGACGTCGGCCGCGGGCAGGTCCGGGCGGTAGGTGAGCCAGACTGAGCCGTGCTCCATGCTGTGCACCGCGTGCTCGGCCGCGATCGGCGCGTCGTAGACGTCACCGAGGCAGCGCTGCCAGGCGTTGTTGTGCGCGCCTCCGACCGGCGGACTGTACTTGTATTCGATCTTGCCGGACTGGTGCGACTCGTAGGTGAGGCTCTCCGGGTCGGTCTCGCGGTAGTTGACGATGCCCGCGATGTCGGCGGCCTTGTCTTCCCAGGACTGGCTGCCCTTGAAGGTCGCCCAGGCCCCGAACCCGATGATCGACGTGGCGAGCACGCCGACGGCGACGAAGAGCGCGATCGGCCCCCACGACCGGCCCTGGCTCACCTTCACCGGGGTGATCGGCTTACGCGGCCCCTTGCCGCCGCCCCCCGCGCGCTGGGCCGATCCGGACTTGTTGGGGCCAGCCTTGGCTCCGGTCGCCTTGGCGCCGGCGGCCGGCCGTCCCGCCGCCGGCTTCTTGCCGGTGCTGACCACGGTCGGGCGGCGTTCCGGGCCGCCCGGGGTGCTGATACTCATCGTGCCTCGTCAGGTCGGTCGGTCAGGGGCTCTGGCGGGCCGGGTTCGGATGCTGGGTCGCCGCCGCGGGGACCGAGTCTACCCCCGATAACATGGTTCGGTGACTCCTGCAGAACTCGCCGAAGCCGTCCTCGCCGCCGCTCACGCCGTCTTCGCCGACCGAGAGCTGGACCGCTCCGCGCTGCCGGAGCACACCACGGTCGAGCGGCCGCGCAATCCCGAGCACGGCGACTACGCTGCCACGCTGGCGCTTCAGCTGAGCAAGAAGGTCGGGCTGCCGCCCCGGGAACTGGCTGCCGCGCTGGCCGCCGAGTTGGCCAGCACGTCGGGGATCAAATCGGTCGAGATCGCCGGCCCGGGCTTCCTCAACATCCGGCTCGACGCCGCCGCCGCGGGACAGCTCGCCCGCTCGATCGTCGAGGCGGGCGAGGAGTACGGCCGGAGCGACCGGCTCGCCGGCTTGAAGATCAACCTGGAGTTCGTCTCGGCCAACCCGACCGGTCCGGTGCACATCGGTGGCGTCCGCTGGGCGGCGGTCGGTGACGCGTTGAGCCGGCTGCTGCGGGCGACCGGTGCCGACGTCGGCACCGAGTACTACTTCAACGACGCCGGCTCGCAGATCGACCGCTTCGCCCGCTCGCTGCTCGCCGCCGCCCGGAACGAGCCGGCGCCGGAGGACGGCTACGGCGGGGCGTACATCGCGGAGATCGCCGAGCAGGTCACCGCCCGGCGGCCCGACGTGCTGACCCTGGACGACGCCGCAGCCCAGGAGGTTTTCCGGGTCGAGGGCGTCGCGTTGATGTTCACGGAGATCAAGTCCTCGCTGCGGGACTTCGGGGTCGAGTTCGACACCTACTTCAACGAGAAGGACCTGCACGATCGCGGCGAGCTGGAGCACGCCCTGAACCGGCTGCGTGAGCAGGGCCACCTCGTCGACTCCGAGGGTGCCACCTGGCTGCGCACCACCGACTTCGGCGACGACAAGGACCGGGTGCTGCGCAAGTCGAACGGTGAGTGGACGTACTTCGCCGCCGACTGCGCCTACTACCTCGACAAGCGCGAGCGTGGCTTCGACCGCGTCGTGATCATGCTCGGGGCGGACCATCACGGCTACGTCGGCCGGATGAAGGCGATGGCGGCCTGCTTCGGGGACGACCCCGAGCAGACGCTGGAGATCCTCATCGGTCAGCTGGTGAACCTGGTCCGCGACGGCGCGCCGGTACGGATGAGCAAGCGGGCCGGCACCGTGGTGACCCTGGAGGATCTGGTCGACGCGATCGGGGTGGACGCCTCCCGTTACGCGCTGGCCCGGTACTCCAGCGACTCGCCGATCGACATCGACATCGAGCTGTGGACCCGGGCCACCCGGGACAACCCCGTCTATTACGTGCAGTACGTGGCGGCCCGCACGGCCAGCGTCGGCCGCAACGCCGCCGAGGTCGGCCTGACCCGGGGCGACGCGGAGTCGTTCCGGCCCGAGCTGCTCGACCACGACAAGGAGAACGAACTGCTCAAGGCGCTGGCCGAGTTCCCCGCCGTGGTGGCCGCCGCCGCCGAGCTGCGTGAGCCGCACCGGGTGGCCCGTTTCCTGGAGGACCTGGCCGGGGCGTACCACCGGTTCTACGACAACTGCCGGATCCTGCCTCGGGGCGACGAGGCCGTGACCGACCTGCACCGGGCGCGACTCTGGCTCAACGACGCGACCCGGGTGGTCATCGCCAACGGGCTGCGCCTGCTCGGCGTCTCGGCGCCGGAGCGGATGTGATGATGCGAGCGCGAGGAGTGAGCTTGCGAGCCCTGCGGTCGCGAAGCGGAGGAGTGTGATGCGGGCTCACGAGGCGGGCGCGCTGCACGGCGACATCGGCAACCGGGGGCCGGCCTGGCTGCGTACTCCGGACGACGTCAACGCCCTGGTGCCGCAGCTGTGGCCGCGCAACGTGGCGCGCGGGGCCGACGGCGCGCTCACCGTCGCGGGCCTGGGCGTACGCGACATCGCCGCCGAGTTCGGCACCCCGGTGTACGTGCTCGACGAGGACGACCTCCGCTCGCGCTGCCGGGACTTCCAGGCGGCCTTCCCGGACGAGGACATCTACTACGCCGGAAAGGCCTTCCTCTGTCGGGCGGTGGTCCGGATGATCGCCGAGGAGGGCATGTTCCTCGACGTGTGCAGCGGCGGGGAGCTGGCCGTGGCGCTGGCTGGTGGGATGCCGCCGGAACGGATCGGCTTCCACGGCAACAACAAGTCGGTGGCCGAGCTGACCCGGGCCCTCGACGTCGGGGTCGGCCGGATCATCGTCGACTCGTTCCACGAGATCGAGCGGCTCACCGCGCTGGCCCGCGAACGCGGCGTACGACCCCGGGTGCTGATCCGGGTCACCGTCGGTGTGGAGGCGCACACCCACGAGTTCATCGCCACCGCCCACGAGGACCAGAAGTTCGGCTTCTCCCTCGCGGGTGGGGCGGCCCTGACGGCGGCGCTGCGCGTGCTCGACGAGGGGGTGCTGGAGCTGCGCGGCCTGCACTCGCACATCGGCTCGCAGATCTTCGACACCAGCGGCTTCGAGGTCTCCGCCCGTCGGGTGCTGGCCCTTCAGGCCCAGATCCGCGACGCCCGCGGCGTCGAACTGCCCGAGCTGGACCTCGGTGGTGGTTTCGGTATCGCCTACACCTCGCAGGACGACCCGGCGGCCCCGCACGACCTGGCGAAGCGGCTACGCAAGATCGTGGATTCGGAGTGCGCGGCGGAGCGGCTGGCCACACCGCACCTGTCCATCGAGCCGGGTCGGGCGATCGTCGGCCCGGCCGTGTTCACCCTCTACGAGGTTGGTACGGTCAAGGACGTCGATGGCATCCGGACGTACGTCAGTGTCGACGGCGGGATGAGCGACAACATCCGGACCGCCCTGTACGACGCGTCGTACTCGGCGACCCTGGCCTCCCGGGCGAGCGTCGTCGGGCCGATGCTCGCCCGCGTGGTGGGAAAGCATTGTGAGTCCGGGGACATCGTGGTGAAGGATGAATTCCTGCCCGCCGACGTGCAGCCCGGAGATCTTGTCGCGGTGCCCGGCACGGGCGCGTACTGCCGCAGCATGGCCAGCAACTACAACCACGTACCCCGCCCCGGCGTGGTGGCGGTTCGCAACGGCCGGGCCCGGCTGATCGTTCGACCGGAGACCGAAGAGGACCTGCTCGCTTTGGATGTGGGATGACGTCACCTGTACGCCTCGCCCTACTCGGCTGCGGCACCGTCGGTGCCGAGGTGATCCGGCTGCTGCACGAGCAGTCGGCGGACCTCGCCGCCCGCGTCGGTGCTCCGTTGGAGATCGCCGGCATCGCCGTACGCCGGATCGGCCGGGACCGTGGCGACCTGCCGGTCGACCCGGCCCTGTTCACCACCGACGCGCTCGGGCTGATCAAGCGGGACGACGTCGACGTGGTGGTCGAGGTGGTCGGCGGCATCGAGCCGGCGCGCGGTTGGCTGGTGGAGGCGTTGCGGGCCGGCAAGAGCGTGGTCACCGCCAACAAGGCGCTGCTCGCCGAGGACGGCGGCGCCCTGCACGACGCGGCGGCGGAGGGGGGTGGCGACCTCTACTACGAGGCGTCCGTGGCCGGGGCCATCCCGCTGCTGCGCCCGCTGCGTGAGTCGCTGCACGGCGACCGGATCACCCGGGTCACCGGCATCGTCAACGGCACCACCAACTTCATCCTCTCCGCGATGCACGCCACCGGTGCCGGGTTCGCCGAGGCGCTGGAAGAGGCGACCGAACTGGGGTATGCCGAGGCCGACCCGACGGCCGACGTGGAGGGCTTCGACGCCGCCGCCAAGGCGGCCATCCTCGCCTCCCTCGCCTTCCACAGCCGGGTCGCCGCCGCCGACGTGCACCGCGAGGGCATCACCGAGGTCACCGCCGCGGATGTGGCCAGCGCCAAGGCGATGGGCTGCACGATCAAGCTGCTCTGTATCGCCGCACGCGGTGCCGACGGGCAGGGCCGGGAGGCGGTCACTGTCCGGGTGCACCCGGCGATGATCCCGGTGACCCATCCCCTGGCCAGCGTGGGCGACGCGTTCAACGCGGTCTTCGTGGAGGCCGAGGCGGCCGGGCAGCTGATGTTCTACGGGCGGGGTGCCGGTGGGGCACCGACCGCCAGCGCGGTGCTCGGGGACGTGGTGGCGGTGGCCCGCAACCGGCTCGCCGGGGTCCGAGCGGCCAGCGAGTCCGCCTACGCCGATCTGCCGGTACGGCCGATGGGGGAGGCGCTCACCCGCTACCACATCAGCCTCGACGTGGCCGACCGGCCCGGGGTGCTGGAGTCGGTGGCCGGGGTGTTCGCCCGGCACGACGTCTCGATCGCCACCGTCCGTCAGGGGCCGGCCGCCGGTGCCGCCGGCGCCGCCGGTGACGCCGTGCTGGTCATCGTGACCCACGTCGCCCCGGACGCCGCGCTCGCGGCGACCGTTCAGGAACTGCGGGGACTGGACATCGTCCGGTCGGTGGCGAGCGTGCTGCGGGTCGAGGGCGGGCTGTGAGCGGCCGGATCAATCGCAGAGGCGAGGAGAGCGAGATGTGGCGTGGCCTGATCGACGCCTACCGGGACCGGTTGCCGGTCACCGACGCCACGCCGGTGGTCACCCTGCACGAGGGGAACACGCCGCTGTTGCCGGCACCGGTGCTCTCCGCCCGGCTCGGCTGCGACGTGTACCTCAAGGTGGAGGGCGCCAACCCGACCGGCTCCTTCAAGGACCGCGGCATGACCATGGCTGTCTCCAAGGCGGTCGAGGCCGGCAACAAGGCCATCATCTGCGCCTCCACCGGCAACACCAGCGCCTCCGCCGCCGCGTACGCGGCCCGGGCCGGGATGACCTGCGCCGTCCTGGTGCCGCAGGGCAAGATCGCGCTGGGCAAGCTGGCTCAGGCGCTAGTGCACGGCGCCAAGCTGCTCCAGGTCAACGGCAACTTCGACGACTGTCTGGCACTGGCCGCCAAACTCGCCCAGGACTATCCGGTGGCCCTGGTCAACTCGGTAAACATCGACCGGCTGCACGGTCAGAAGACGGCCGCCTTCGAGATCGTCGAGGCGCTCGGCGACGCACCCGACATCCACTGCCTGCCGGTGGGTAACGCCGGCAACATCTCCGCGTACTGGATGGGTTACACGGAGGACAATGACGCCGGCAACGCCAGTCGGCGACCGAAGATGTACGGCTTCCAGGCGGCCGGTGCGGCGCCGATCGTGACCGGGCAGGTGGTGGCCGAGCCGTCCACCATCGCCACGGCCATCCGGATCGGCAACCCCGCGAGTTGGACGAAGGCTTTGGACGCGCGGGACGCCTCCGACGGTCTCATCGCGGCGGTCACCGACCGGGAGATCCTGGCGGCCTACCGACTGCTGGCCCGGGAGGTCGGTGTCTTCGTGGAACTGGGCAGCGCGGCAAGCGTCGCCGGCCTGCTCCAGCAGGCCGCCGCCGGCCGGGTGCCGGCCGGGGCCACGGTGGTCTGTACGGTCACCGGGCACGGTCTGAAGGACCCCGAGTGGGCCATCTCCACCGCTCCGGCACCCGTCACCATCGCCAACGACCCGCTCGTCGCCGCCCGCTCCCTCGATCTCGCCTGAGGCCGGTCGGCCTCGCTGCGGCTCGGCACCCCGGCTGCCCCGGAGGCCGGCAGACCGACGGGGTCGGGCACACTGCTCGTACCCCTCGACCGTCTCCCTCAGGAGTGAGCCACGCGATGTCGCTGCTCGCCAGATTCAGCCTCGCCAACCGAGGGCTGGTAGCCCTCATCGCGGTGGTGATCACGGCGTTCGGTGCGTACGCCGTGCCGTCACTGAAGCAGCAACTCCTACCGTCACTGGAGTTTCCCGCCGCCTTCATCGTGGCCCAGTACCCCGGTGCCGCACCGGAGGTGGTCGAGTCCGAGGTCGCCGAGCCGATCGAGAACAGTCTGCGCGGCATCTCCGGTCTCGACTCGGTCATTTCGACCTCCCGTGAGGGCCTGACCACCATCCAGGTGCAGTACGAGTTCGGCACCGAACTCGACGACATGGTCAGCAGAATGCAGACCGCGATCAACCGGACCGGCCTGCCGGAGGGTGTCGACCCGCAGGTGATCGCGGGCAGCACCGACGACCTGCCGGCGGTGGTGCTGGCCGCGTCCGGCGACGACGACGAGCGGACCCTCGCCGGCAAGCTGCGGGACACCGTGGTGCCGGAACTGGCGGCCATCGACGGCGTACGTGGCGTCGAGCTGACCGGTGTCCGGGACGAACTGGTGGTGATCACACCGGATCCGGCGAAGTTGGCGAAGGCGAAGGTGCAGCCGACCGCGATCGGCACCGCATTGCGGGCCAACGGCGTGGCGGTGCCGGCCGGTGCCGTGCTGGACGGCGAGCGCACCCTGCCGGTCCAGGTGGGCGCCCCGCTGACCACCCTGGACGAGTTGCGCGATGTGATCGTCGCTCCGCCGGTCAAGAAGGCGGGCCCGGTCCGCCTCGGCGACGTCGCCACGGTCGAGGAGCAACTCGCCCCGGCCACCGCCATCACCCGTACCAACGGCCGGGAGAGCCTCGGCATCGCGGTCACCGCCGACCCGGACGGCAACGCGGTGGAGATCTCACACGCGGTCGCCGACCGGCTCGACGACCTGCGGTCCGCTACCGGTGCCGAGCTGACCGTCGTGCTCGACCAGGCACCGTTCGTGGAGAAGTCGATCAAGACGCTGAGCACCGAGGGTCTGCTGGGTCTGATCATGGCGGTGGTGGTCATCCTGGTGTTCCTGCTGTCGGTGCGCTCCACTGTGGTCACCGCGGTCTCCATCCCGCTTTCGGTGGTCGTCGCGCTGATCGCCCTCTGGATCGGCGACTACTCGCTCAACCTGCTCACCCTCGGCGCGTTGACGGTCGCGGTCGGCCGGGTGGTGGACGACTCGATCGTCGTGCTCGAGAACATCAAGCGGCACCTGACGTACGGCGGGCCGAAGCGACAGGCGATTCTCACGGCCGTACGCGAGGTGGCCGGTGCCGTCACCGCGTCGACGTTGACCACGGTTGCCGTCTTCGCGCCCATCGCCCTGGTCGGTGGTTTCGTCGGTCAGCTCTTCGCGCCCTTCGCGATCACGGTCACCGTGGCGCTGCTCGCCTCGCTGCTGGTGTCGCTGACGGTGATCCCGGTGCTCGCGTACTGGTTCCTCAAGCCGGTGAGCGGCACGACCGACGGGGCGGCGGCCCGTCGGGCGGCGGAGGAGCGCGAGCTGCGCAGCCCGTTGCAGCGGGCGTACCTGCCGGTCATCCGGTTCGCCACCGGTCGGCGGGCCTACCGTTGGGCGACCCTGGCGGCGGGGCTGCTGGTGCTGCTCGGCACCTTCGGACTGGCCCGGCAGTTGGAGACGAACTTCCTCGACGACTCCGGCCAGGACACCCTCAACATCCGCCAGGAACTGCCGGTGGGCACCGGACTGGCCGGCACCGACGCGGCGGCCCGGCGGGTCGAGGCGGTGCTGGCCAGCACCCCCGGCGTCGAGTCGTACCAGGTCACCGCCGGTGGCGGCGACACACCCTGGGCCGGCAGCGCCGGCAACAACGTGGCCAACTACGCGTTGCGGCTCGGCGGGGAGACCGACGCCAAGGCGATGCGTGGCGTGCTGCGGGACCGGTTCACGGCGCTCGGGTCCGAGGCCGGAGAAATCACGTTCCCGGCGGGCCAGGGCGGGGCGTCCGCGAACGAGCTGGCGGTCATCGTCCGGGCCGCCGATCCCGAGGTGTTGGCCGCTGCCGCGAAGGAGGCCGAGACGGCCCTGACCGGCATCGGCGGGGTCGAGGACGTCTCGACCACCCTGGCCGAGCGGGTACCCCGGGTCGACGTGACCGTCGACCGCGTGGCGGCCAGCCGGGCCGGGCTCACCGAGGCCGCCGTCGGTCAGTTGGTGTCGCAGGCCTTCCGGGGTGCGCCGCTGGGCCAGGTGACGGTCGATGGTGCCGCCCGGGACGTGGTGCTGCGCCTGTCGGCGGCACCGCCGGTGACCGTGGCGGAACTGCGGGCGCTGCCGGTGGGCGCGGTCAAGCTGGACGACATCGCCGAGGTCACGGAAACCACCGGCCCGCAGCAGGTACGGCGAATCGACGGTGAGCGCAGCGTCTCGGTGACCGGCACGGTCACCGGCTCCGACCTGGGCGCGATCAGCACCGAGTTGCAGAGCCGCCTCGACGCGATCGACGTACCGGGGGCCACGTTCTCCCTGGGTGGGGTCAGCGCCGAGCAGCGGGAGACCTTCGCCGATCTGGGCCTGGCCGTGCTGGCCGCGATCGCGATCGTTTTCCTGATCATGATGGCGACGTTCCGTAGCGTGGTGCAGGCGCTGATCCTGCTGGTCTCCATTCCGTTCGCGGCCACCGGCGCGGTCGCCCTGCTGCTGGTCAGCGGCACCGCGCTGAGCGTGCCGGCGCTGATCGGCGTGCTCATGCTGGTCGGCATCGTGGTGACCAACGCCATCGTGCTGCTCGATCTGGTCAACCAGTACCGAGCCCAGGGCATGGGTGTGCGGGAGGCGGTGGTCGAGGGCGGACGTCACCGCCTGCGGCCGATCCTGATGACCGCGATCGCGACCATCTTCGCGCTGACGCCGATGGCCTTCGGGCTCACCGGGGAGGGTGGTTTCATCTCGCGGCCGCTGGCGATCGTGGTGATCGGCGGCCTGCTCACCTCCACCCTGCTCACGCTGATCCTGGTGCCGACGCTCTACGCGATGGTGGAGGACACCAAGGTGTCGGTCCGGGCGTGGCGGCGGCGACGCTACGGTGATGCGCCCGACGATGGGTCGGGCGGTGGCGCGGTCACCGAGGCCGATGACGCCACGTCGGACACCACCGGGCGGGCTCCGGTGGGCGCGGGGATCGGTGCCGGCACGACCGAAGCGGATCGGCGGAAGAGCCGGCCGGTGCCGGCGGCGCCCTCCGGCGCGTTGATCGAGAACACCGACCAGTTCGAGGTGCTCCGGCTGCCGAAGACCCGTAACTCACCGTTCCCACCGAACGAGTGACCGGGCGTCCCCGGAGGGTCCTCGGGCCCTCCGGGGCGCTGTCCGCGCTCCGACGCAACCGTTGACGATGGCCGGGTATGGTCCGCTCCGTGGCGTCCACCCTCTCGGTCCTCACCCGCAACCGGAACTTCCGCAACCTCTTCCTGGCCGAGCTGGTGGTCTTCGGTGCCGACTGGTTCGTCATGGTGCCGTTGCTGGTGCTGCTGCCGAAGTTGACCGGCAGTGGAGTGTGGGGCGCCCTGGTGCTCGCCGTGGACACCGGCATCGTGGCGCTGCTGCTGCCGTACACCGGCACCATCGCGGACCGGTTCGACCGACGCACGATCATGATCGTCTCGAACGTCGCCGCGCTGGTCGGTGTCCTGCTGCTGCTCGGGGTACGCGATGCCGGCACGGCCTGGTTGGCGCTGCTCGGCATCGGCGTGGTCGCGGTGGCCAAGGCGTTCTACTCGCCGGCGGCTCAGGCGGCGCTGCCGAACGTCCTCGATCCCGACGAACTGGCCGCCGGCAACGCGGTGGCCGGGTCGGCGTGGGGCACGATGACCGTGGTCGGCGCGTCGCTCGGTGGGGTACTCAGCGCGGCGGCCGGGCCGTACGTGTGCTTCTGGGTCGGTGCCGTCGGGCTGGTGGTCGCCGCGAGCCTGGCCACGCTCATCCGCCGTCCGTTGCAGGCACCCCGCGAGCGGGGCGCGAGCCCACCGCAGACCTGGGCGGCCATCCGCGAGGCGCTGGTCTACATCGGGCACCGCCCGCGGGTGCTGGCGCTGGTGACGGTCAAGTCGGCGGTGGGTCTCGGCAACGGCGTACTTACCGTCTTCCCGCTGCTCGCCGGGGTGTACGGGGTCGGCGCGCTCGGTGCCGGCCTGCTGTTCGCCGTCCGCGGTGCCGGCGCGCTGGTCGGCCCGATCATGATGCGTCGGGTACTTACCAACCGCGCCTGGCTGCTGCCCGGCCTGGCACTGTCCATGTCGGCGTACGGTCTGGCCTATCTCGGTACCTCGGTGGCGGCCTGGTTCCCGCTGGTGCTGGTCCTGGTCTTCGTGGCCCACTTCGCCGGTGGCAGCAACTGGGTGATGTCGAACTTCGCCTTGCAGGGCGAGGTGCCGGACCGGCTACGGGGCCGGGTCTTCGCCACCGACATGATGCTGGCGACCCTGGCGATCTCCGTCAGCCAACTGGTGGTGGCCGTGGTCGTGGACGTCGTCGACGAGCGTGTCGTACTCGCCGGCTGCGGCCTGGTCACCCTGATCTACGCGATCGGCTGGCGGATCGCGACCCGGCGTCTGTCGCTCGCCGCGTCGCCACCTGCCGTCGCGGAGAACCGGTAGCAGGTCCGGCCCGGTGGACGTCTGTGGCCCCACTAGCATGGGCGGCGTGTCGATCACATTCGTCGCCGAACCGGTCCGGGTCCGGGTCCCCGCCACCAGTGCGAACCTGGGGCCGGGTTTCGACGCGCTGGGGCTGGCCCTCGCGCTTCACGACGATGTCGCCGCCGAGGTGACGGCCGGGGGCGTGACGGTGACGGTGACCGGCGAGGGCGCCGGCGACCTGCCGGTCGACGACGGGCACCTGGTGGTACGCGCCATGCGGGTGGCCTTCGACGCCCTTGGCGGGCAACCACCCGGGCTGGCGGTGGAGTGCGTCAACCGCATCCCGCAGGCGCGCGGGCTCGGCTCCTCGTCGGCGGCGATCGTCGCCGGGGTGCTGCTGGCCCGGGCGCTGGTGACGGAGGGCGAGAGTCGCCTCGACGACGACGCGGTGCTGCGGCTGGCCGCCGAGATCGAGGGCCACCCGGACAATGTCGCGCCCTGCCTGCTCGGTGGCTTCACCCTGGCCTGGACGGAGCCGGCGGGCGCGCGGGCGGTGTCGCTGCCGGTGGCCGACGGCGTACGCCCCACGGTGCTGGTGCCGGCCGAGCGTGGGTTGACCACCTCGGCCCGCGCGGCGTTGCCGGCCACCGTGCCGCACGGCGACGCCGCGTTCAACGCCGGCCGCGCGGGACTGCTGGTGCACGCGTTGACCGCGCAGCCGGCACTACTGCTGCCGGCGACCGCCGACCGGTTGCACCAGGATTGGCGGGCGCCATCAATGCCGGGCACGATTGCGCTGGTCAACGGGTTGCGTGCGGCCGGTGTGGCAGCCGTGGTCAGTGGGGCCGGCCCCTCCGTGCTCGCCCTGTCTGAGCTGCCGGTAGGATTCGACGCGGGAACAGACTGGCGGCTGCTGCGGTTGCCGGTAGATGTATGCGGGGCGCAGGTCGAGCGGGGTAGACTCGGACACGCGGAGCGGGACCCTGTTGCCGCAGGTCGCAAGAGTTGATTACGCTCTAGACTTAGCACAGCCGCGAAGCATGCGATCTCCCTGCGGGTCGGCGCACCCCCGAAGCTTTCGGCGGTAAGCCCGTCACCCCTGCCTAGGCCCACGCCGCACCGCAGTCTTCACTGGTCGCCGCAGACGGCGAAACCCCGCTCACCGCTCCATCTGGTGGGTCGGGAGACCGACCGGCTGCTGTGTTGCAGACTCCCGCAAAGCGTCATGCGAGGCGGGTGTACCGAGGCCGCCCGGCCACCTGTTGTCGATTCCGGGCAGTCCCGGCCTATCGAGGGAAGGAATCCATTGAGCGACACCACCGACGTGACGTCGGATGTTTCCAACGTCGCTGGCGATGCCACCACCGCTGCCCCCGCCCGCCGTCGGCGCAGCGGCACGGGCCTGTCGGCGATGCTGCTGCCGGAGCTGCAGAGCCTGGCCGCGTCGCTCGGCATCTCGGGGACGGCTCGCATGCGTAAGGGCGAGTTGATCAGCGCGATCACCGAGCGGCAGGGCGGCGCTGCCGGAGCCCCTCGACCACGGGCCGAGGTCGCGGCGGCCGCCGCACCGGTCCGCGAGGAGGTGCACGCGGAGGTACGAGAGACGGGCGAGCGGCCGGAGGCCGAGCGCCGTGGTGCCGAACAGCCGGCGGCGAGCGTCGAGAGCGAGGGCCGTGGCCGTACCCGACGTAGCCGGACGACCGTGGCGGAACCGCGTGCCGAGGAGGCCGTAACCGAGGGCGAGCGCTCCGAGGGCCGGTCCGGCCGCGACCGTGGCGCCGACCGTGCTGAGCGCGCCGACCGTGCTGAGCGCGCCGACCGTGCTGAGCGGGCTGAGCGTGGTGATCGCGCCGAGCGTGGCGACCGTGCTGCGGAGCGGACCGAGCGTGGTGACCGTGCCGACCGTGCTGAGCGGGCTGAGCGTGGTGATCGTGCCGAGCGTGGTGACCGTGCCGCGGAGCGGACCGAGCGCGGCGAGCGTGCCACCGAGCGCGGTGACCGTGCCGAGCGTGGCGACCGCAACGAGCGTGGCGACCGTGACCGTGACCGTGGTGACCGTGCCGAGCGCGGCGAGCGGGGCGACCGTGGACAGCGCGCCGAGCGGGACAACGACGGTGACGACGACGGCGAGAGCGGCGGTCGGCGCAGCCGGCGCAGCCGCTTCCGGGATCGTCGGCGGGGCCGCGGTGACCGCAACGAGTCCGGCGGCGACGGTGGCCGTGAGCCGCAGGTCGGCGAGGACGACGTGCTCGTGCCGGTGGCCGGCATCGTGGACGTGCTCGACAACTACGCCTTCGTCCGGACCACCGGCTACCTGGCCGGCCCGAACGACGTCTACGTGTCGATGTCCCAGATCAAGAAGTACGGCCTGCGGCGCGGCGACGCGATCACCGGCGCGGTCCGGGCGGCGCGCGACGGCGAGCAGCGGCGCGACAAGTACAACCCGCTGGTCCGGCTGGACACCATCAACGGGATGGAGCCGGACGAGGCCAAGCGCCGGCCGGAGTTCTACAAGCTCACCCCGCTGTACCCGCAGGAGCGGCTGCGGCTGGAGACCGAGCCGCACATCCTCACCACCCGGGTGATCGACCTGGTCATGCCGATCGGCAAGGGGCAGCGGGCGCTGATCGTCTCGCCGCCGAAGGCCGGTAAGACCATGGTGTTGCAGGCGATCGCCAACGCCATCACGCACAACAACCCGGAGTGCCACCTGATGGTGGTGCTGGTGGACGAGCGACCCGAAGAGGTCACCGACATGCAGCGGTCGGTCAAGGGCGAGGTCATCGCGGCCACGTTCGACCGCCCGCCGCAGGACCACACCACCGTCGCCGAGCTGGCGATCGAGCGGGCCAAGCGCCTGGTCGAGCTGGGCCACGACGTGGTCGTGCTGCTCGACTCGGTGACCCGGCTCGGTCGGTCGTACAACCTGGCGGCGCCGGCCAGCGGCCGGATCATGTCGGGTGGTATCGACTCCACCGCGTTGTACCCGCCGAAGCGGTTCCTCGGCGCGGCCCGCAACATCGAGAACGGCGGCTCGCTGACCATCCTCGCCACCGCGCTTGTGGAGACCGGTTCCATGGCGGACACGGTCATCTTCGAGGAGTTCAAGGGCACCGGTAACGCGGAGCTGAAGCTGGATCGGAAGATCGCTGACAAGCGGACCTTCCCGGCCATCGACATCCACCCGTCCGGTACCCGCAAGGAGGAGATCCTGCTCGCGCCGGAGGAACTGGCCATCGTGCACAAGCTCCGCAAGGTGCTGCACTCGCTGGACTCGCAGGCGGCGCTCGATCTCCTGCTGGACCGGCTGAAGCAGTCCCGTACCAACATCGAGTTCCTGATGCAGATCGCCAAGTCGACGCCGGGGGAGTGACCTCACCGGCAGTGGACGGCGAGGGGCGCGGCCGACACCGGCCGCGCCCCTCGCCGTATCCGCTCCGGGTGGTAGGAATGCTCCGCCGGTGCGGCGGGAATGCGGTCGGATGGCCCGGTGTTGACCTGCTCGACCGGTGCAGCCGCGTGACGCGGCCCGCCTCCAGGGGCGGTCGACGCCCATGGCACACTGGTCAATCGGCCACCGGTTCCGGTTCACGCCCCCAACGGCCGGCAACAGCAGGTCAGGGGCGACCCGGCGACCACAGACGAGAGGACCGAGGCGACATGAAGCCCAACATCCACCCGGAGTACGTGACCACCGAGGTCAGCTGCTCCTGCGGTAACACCTTCACCACCCGCAGCACCGCCAAGGGCGGCTCGATCCACGTCGAGACGTGCAGCGCCTGCCACCCGTTCTACACGGGCAAGCAGCGCGTGCTGGACACCGCTGGTCGGGTCGCGAAGTTCCAGCAGAAGTACGCCAAGGTTCAGGGCAAGAAGGCCAAGTAGCTCCTCGTCTGACGCCCGCGTCCGGTTTCCGCCGGGCGCGGGCGTCGGCCGTCTGTGTCCCGGTTTCCCGCCGTCGAAGCGAGCGGCGGGACACCGCGCGGGGTTTCCGACAGTCTGCAAGGAGCGATCCCCAGCATGAGCAGTGAACGCCTCACCGCCCTCCTCGACGAGTACGCCGAGTTGGAGAAGCGGCTGGCCGACCCCGCGATCCACGCTGACCAGGGCACCGCCCGTCGGGTCGGCCGTCGCTACGCCGAGCTGGTGCCGCTGCACAAGGCCGCCGCCGAGCTGGAGCAGGCCCGGGCGGATCTCGCCGCCGCGCGGGAACTGGCCGCCGAGGACGCCTCCTTCGCGGGCGAGGCCGAGACGATCGCGGCGACGCTGCCGGTGCTGGAGGATCGCCTTGCCGAACTGCTCATCCCACGTGACCCGCACGACGCCAAGGACGTCATCGTCGAGATCAAGGCGGGCGAGGGCGGAGAGGAGTCCGCGCTGTTCGCCGGTGACCTGCTGCGCATGTACACCCGGTACGCGGAGCGGCACGGCTGGGTCACCGAGGTGATCGACGCTCAGGACTCCGACCTCGGTGGGGTGAAGGACGTCTCGCTGGCGATCAAGACAAAGGGTGTGCCCGAGGGCGGCAACGGCGTCTGGTCCCGGTTGAAATGGGAGGGCGGCGTGCATCGGGTGCAGCGGGTGCCGGTCACCGAGTCGCAGGGGCGCATCCACACCAGTGCGGCCGGTGTACTGGTGCTGCCGGAGGCCGAGGAAGTCGACGTCACCATCGACCCGAACGAGTTGCGCATCGACGTGTTCCGCTCGTCCGGTCCCGGCGGTCAGTCGGTGAACACCACGGACTCGGCGGTGCGGATCACCCACCTGCCCACCGGGATCGTGGTCTCCTGCCAGAACGAGAAGTCCCAGTTGCAGAACCGGGAGCAGGCGATGCGGATCCTGCGCGCCCGGCTACTGGCCGCCGCCCAGGAGCAGGCCGACGCCGCCGCGTCGGACGCCCGCAAGGCCCAGGTGCGTACGGTGGACCGCTCGGAACGGATCCGCACGTACAACTTCCCGCAGAACCGGATCACCGATCACCGGATCGGCTTCACCGCGTACAACCTCGATCTGGTGCTCGCCGGGGAGTTGGACGGCGTGCTCGACGCGCTGACCGAGGCGGACCGGGCCGCGCGCCTGGCGGGTGACGCGGAGCTGACCCGCCGCTGAGCCTCGGCGGACGTCTCAGGCGGTACGCGGCCGGACCTTGGCCCGCAGCATCTCCCGGTCGGCGGCCTCGAAGGCGGCGCCGAGCGCGTCCCGCTGGCCGGGGCCGCCGGCTCCCACCTCGGCGAAGCCGATGCTGACGCCGACCGGGGTGCCGGGTACCAATGACTCCCAGTCCTCGGTGCGGACGGCGGCGTCGATCCGCCGAGCGACCTCGGCCGCCTCGGTCATTCCCGCTTCCGGCAGCACCACCACGAACTCGTCGCCGCCGTAGCGGGCGACGAAGTCGCCCCGACGCATCACCCGGTTGATGACTCCGGCGATGCGTTGCAGGACCAGGTCGCCCGAGTGGTGCCCGTGCCGCGTGTTGACCGCCTTGAACCCGTCCAGGTCGCAGACGCCGATCACCACCCGCTCGCCTCGGGCGACCACGGCCGCGATGTAGCGCTCCAGCCGGCGCCGGTTGGGCAGCCCGGTCAGCGGGTCGGTAAGCGCCTCCCCCTCGAATCGCGCCGCCTCCCGACGCATCTCCTCATGGTCGATCCGGGCGGCGATGCCGTCGATGTAGACGTCGCGGAGCCGGTCGTGGCGCTGCGCGGCGAGTCGGAAGGCCAACCGGTCGGCCCGGTGTGCGGCGGCGTGGTCGCCGGCCCGCCCCAGCGCCATGCTGCGCAGCCGGGCCGGCTCGGCCGCGCCGAGCGTCTCGGCGGACACCTGGACGGTGTCCAGCCGGGTGACCGCCTCGATCGGGCGCCCGCTGGCGATGGCGAGACACACCTGGCCGAGCTGACGCATGTCGCGGGCCCGGGCACTGTCCGCGCCGTAGCCGAGCAGCCGGGCCGGGTCCAGGTCCGGGGCAAGGTCGAGGTCGTCGCCGAGGGAACACCGGCGGGCGGCGGCGTAGCCGTAGGCGGCCAGGCTGCTGGGGCGCAGCCGGTCCGCCCGCCCGGCGGTCACGAACCGGTCCAGGTCGCCGCCGACATCCCGCAGTACGCGCAGACAGCCGTCGCTGTCGCCGGTGTGGTCCAGCGCGACCGCGTTACGCAGGCGGATGCCCGGTGCGGCGAACGTCTCCTCCGGGATGCCGGCGGCGGTGCCGAGTTGCCGGGCGCGTTCGATCGCGCCCAGGGCGTAGCCATGGAAGCTGAGGTACGAGTAGGCCATCGCCAGGTCGTGCCAGCCCCAGGCGGTGTCCCGGTCCGGGTCCTCCACCGCCCCGAGCGCCCGAGCGGCCTTGACCAGGTGCGTCACGCAGCGGTCCAGGGCGCCCTGATGGTGGGCGGCCAGCGCGGCCAGGGCGTTGAGGTGCCCGTGCAGATAGGGCTCGGCGAGGTCGCGTACCGCCGCGGACGCCTCCTCGATGGCACGGGTGTACTCGGCGGTGCGCCCGAGATTGATCAGGGCCGAGAGCCGCTGCACGAGCGCGTCCGCTCGGGCGTTCGGGTCGCGGGTGGCACGCAGCACCCCCTCCAGGAGCCCGTACGCCTCGGTGGAACGGCTCACCTCCTGCAACGCCCGCGCCTTCGTCAGGGCGTCAACCTGGTCTTCGACCCGGTCGAGCCAGCCCACCCGCGACCTCCTGTCGGTGTGCCGCTGCACCCGCTTATGCACGTGCACGGCGACGCTTCATGATTATTGCGTGACCACCGCACCGCAACACCCGTCCGAAGGGACGAGACGTCACCGTCCGGCTCCCGTGATCGCCGGTGCGGCTCGTACCCTCGCCGCCGCCGGCGTGACCTCGGCCCGCGCGGAGGCCGAGTTGCTGGCCGCGTACGTGCTTGAGGTCCCTCGCGGGCGGTTGGCCCTGGCGGACGGGTTCACCGACGAGCAACTTGACGGTTACCGCGCGCTGGTGGCCCGCCGGTCGCGACGGGAACCGTTGCAGTATCTCACCGGCACCGCCGGCTTCCGGCACTTGGAGCTGGCGGTCGGGCCGGGCGTCTTCGTGCCGCGCCCGGAGACCGAACTGCTCGCCGGCTGGGGCGTCGACCAGGCCCGGCAGGTCGCGCGGCCCGGCGGGGAGCGGACCGGCGGGCGGCCGGAGCCGCTGGTGGTGGACCTGTGCAGCGGGTCCGGGGCGATCGCCCTGTCGGTGGCGTCCGAGGTGCCGCAGGCCCGGGTGGTGGCGGTGGAACGCTCGCCGGAGGCGCTGTCGTGGTTGCGGCGCAACGCGGCGGGACGGGCCGCCGCCGGTGACCGGCCGATCGAGGTGGTGGCGGCGGACGCCACCCATCCGGCCCTGCTGGACGAGTTGACCGGCCGGGTGGACGTGCTGCTGTGCAACCCGCCGTACGTCCCGCTCGCGGTGGCCGTACCCCCGGAGGTGGCCGACCACGACCCGGCGGAGGCCGTGTTCGGTGGGGCGGACGGGCTGGACGTCATCCGTCGGGTGATCGACCGTGCGGGGTTCCTGTTGCGTCCCGGCGGGGTCCTCGGCATCGAGCACGACGACAGCCACGGCGTGGTGCTGCCTGGTCTGCTCACCGCCGACGGCCGGTACGTCGCGATCGTCGACCATCGCGACCTCGCCGACCGGCCGCGTTTCGTCACGGCGTCCCGCCTCGCGGACCGCCCGCCACCCGGTGCGGCCGCGACGTGGCAGACTGGCTCCTCGTGATGCTCTACGACTGCCGATCGCTCGCCGACCGGGACCGCGGCATCGCTGCGGCCATCGAGGCGGTCCGCAACGGCGAGCTGGTCGTCCTGCCGACCGACACGGTCTACGGAATCGGCGCCGACGCGTTCACCCCGTACGCGGTCAAGGCGTTGCTGGACGCCAAGGGTGTCCCGCACACCCCGCCGCCGGTGCTGATCGGTTCCCGGCACACCCTCGACGGCCTGGCGTACACGCTGCCGGCGGCGGCGCGGGACCTGGTCGAGGCGTTCTGGCCGGGGGCGCTGACCATCCTGGTGAAGCACTCGGCGAGCCTGCGGTGGGATCTCGGCGACGACAGCGGCACGGTGGCGGTGCGCATGCCGCTGCATCCGGTGGCGCTGGAGGTGCTGCGCGAAACCGGGCCGATGGCGGTCGCTTCGGCCAACAAGATCGGCCAGCCGGCCGCGCTCACCGCCGACCAGGCGCGCGACCAGCTCGCCTACTCCGTGCGGGCCTACCTGGAGGCGGGACCGGCGGTGGATCCGGTGCCCAGCACGATCGTGGATCTGACCGGCGACGAGCCGGTGCTCGTCCGGGAGGGCGCGATCGACCTGGCCCGGCTGCGTGAGGTGGTACCGGAACTGCGTGAGAGTCAGGTGGCGTAGGTGCCTCCCTTCACCGTCCTGCACGTCTGCATGGGCAACATCTGTCGCTCGCCGATGGCCGAGCGGCTGCTCACCCTCGCCGTGGCCGACCGGCTGACCCGACGCGAGGTCGACCCGGACCGGGTCGAGGAAGTGCTGCACAGCCACAGCGCGGGCACCGGTGGTTGGCACGCCGGTGAGGAGATGAACCCGCCGGCCGCCCGTCAGGTCACCAGCCGGGGCGGCGACGTCGCCGGTTTCGCCGCCCGCAAACTGCGCTCCGATCACATCGACGCCGCCGACCTGGTGCTGACCGCCACTGCGGACCAGCAGGAGTACGTGACCGCGTTGCGGCCCGACGCCACGGCCCGCACGTTCGTGCTCGGCGAGTTCGGTCGGCTGCTGGCCGCCCTCGATCCGGCCGCGTTGCCGGCGGCCGAGGCCACCGCCGACGCGGTCCACGCCCGGGGCGTGGCGCTGGTAGCGGCGGCACACGACGCCCGTCAGGGCGCCACCGCGTTGCCCACCGACGACCTGGACGACCCGTGGGGGCGCGGTGACCAGTGCTTCAGCCGGGTGGCCGACGAGATCGAGGAGACGGTGCAGCCGCTCGCCGCGCTGCTGCTCCCCTGATCGGCGAATTTCATCCGGGTTTGAGGAAAGGCGCGGCAGAAAGGGTGATTAGCGCCATCCTGAGGGAGTCCTGACGGCTCCTGCGGGGAGAGCTGATGACCCGGGCGTTCCTGCCGAAGATGTTCACCGTACTGCTGGCCGGTACGCTGGCCGGCCTGGCGCTGGCGGTGGCGGCGTTGCCGGCCGCGCTGGTGTTCGGCATCGGATTCTCGGCGCTCTCCGCGCCGTACGCGGAGCTGCCCAACACGCTGCGCACGCCGCCGACGGCCCAACGGTCCAACCTCTACGCCAACGACGGCACCACCCTGATCACCTCCTTCTATCAGGAGGATCGGGTCGATGTGCCGCTGGACGAGGTGGCTCCGGTGATGCGGCAGGCCATCATCGCCGCCGAGGACGCCCGCTTCCACGAGCACAGCGGCGTGGACCTGCGGGGCATCGTGCGGGCCTTCACCGCCAACCGGCGCGACGGCGCCACCCGGCAGGGCGCCTCGACGCTGACCATGCAGTACGTCCGCAACGTGCTGAGCACGGACCCCCGGCTCAGCGAGGCGCAACGGGCCGCGGCCACCGAGGTGAGCACCGCCCGCAAGATCCAGGAGATCCGGTACGCCCTGGCGCTGGAGCGGGAGCTGACCAAGGAGCAGATCCTGACCCGCTACCTCAACATCGCGTACTTCGGTGCCGGCGCGTACGGCATCGCCGCCGCCAGCAAACGGTACTTCTCCACCTCACCGGCAGAACTCACGCTGGCCCAGGCGGCGCTGCTGGCCGGGCTGGTCCGCTCCCCGCACAGCGACGACCCGATCAACGGGGACGCCGACAGCGCGACCGCCCGACGTGGTTACGTGCTGGACCGGATGGTCGAGTCGGGCGTGGCCGCGCCGGAGGAGGCGGCCCGGATCGCTGCCCAGCCGTTGAACCTGCGGCCCAGCGAGACTCCGAACGACTGCACCGCGGTGCCCGAGGGGCACAACGACTGGGGCTTCTTCTGCGACTGGTTCACCCGCTGGTGGAACAGTCAGAAGGCGTTCGGCGCCAGCGTCGACGAGCGGCAGCGCACCCTGCGCCGGGGCGGGTTCAGCATCGTCTCCTCACTCGACCCCGGCGTGCAGCGGGCCACCACCGAGCAGGTGTGGCGGATCTACCCGGCCGAGCACCCACACGCCATGCCGACCGCGGTGGTCCAGCCCGGCACCGGGCGGGTGCTCGCCATGTCGGTCAACCGGATCTACAGCGTGACCGCGAACCCGGGCGGACAGCAGAACCACCCCAACACCGTCAACCAACTCGTCGCCGGTGGCGGCACCATCGTCGGCTACCAGGCCGGTTCCACGTTCAAGCTCTTCACCATGCTGGCCGCCCTGGAGGCCGGACTGCCCCTGAACACGGTCTTCGACGCGCCCCGGCGGATCGTGACCGACTTCCGGGTCAGCGGCAGCGAGGCGAACTGCGGCGGGTACTGGTGCCCGGAGAACGCCAGCGCCTCGGTGAGCGGCCGGCACGACATGTGGACCGCCTTCGGCGACTCGGTAAACACGTACTTCGCCTGGCTGACCGAGCGGGTCGGTGCGGACCGGGTGGTGGAGATGGCCGAACGGCTCGGCATCGTGTTCCGGGCCGACGACGACGCCCAGCTGGCCCGGCACGGGGCACGGGAGTGGGGTCCGTTCACCCTGGGCGTGTCCGCCACCACCCCGCTCGACCTGGCCGGTGCGTACGCGACGCTGGGCGCGGAGGGCACCTGGTGCGCACCCACGCCGGTCACCTCGATCACCGACGCGGACGGTCGCCGGGTGGCCGCCGGGCAGCCGGACTGCCGGCAGGTGCTCGACGTCGACGTGGCCCGGGCGGCGGCGGACGCGGCCCGCTGCCCGGTCGGCGACCAGTCCATGTACCAGGGCTGTGCCGGTGGTACGGCGACCCGGCTGCGCGGTCAGCTCGGCCGGCCGGTGGTGGGTAAGACGGGCAGCTCCGAGCGGTACGCCACGGAGACGGTCGTGGCCCTCACTCCGCAGGTGGCGGTGGCGGCGGTGGCGGCCAACCCCGACGAGCCGCGCGACGCCGTCGGCCGTGCGGTGCAGAGCGCCATGGTGGAAGGGGTCGGCGAGATCCTCTCCTTCGCCCTGCGCGACGAGCCGGTCCGCGACTTCGTGCCGCCGAGCGAAACGACCGCCTGGCGGGTCACCGGGCAGCGCACCGGCAACTGACCGACGCCAACCGGCGTCCGGTCAGCGGGTCGGGGTGGCTGCCGCGAGCCGTTCGGCACCCTCGGCGATGTTGCGGGCCATCCCGCCGAAGACCAGGGCGTGGAACGGTGTCACCGCAGCCCAGTACGCGTGCCCGGTCAGCCCTCGGGGCATGAACACCGCGCGCTGCCGGTAGCTGACCTTTCCCGCGTCGTCGCGTTGCACCCGCATCTCCAGCCAGGCCCGGCCGGGCAGCCGCATCTCGGCGCGTAGCCGCAGCAGTTCGCCGGGGACGATTTCCTCGACCCGCCAGAAGTCCAGTGCCTCGCCGACCCGCAGCTGGTGTGGGTGACGCCGACCCCGCCGCAGCCCCACCCCGCCGACCAGCCGATCCAACCAGCCGCGCACGGACCAGGCGAGCGGGAACGAGTACCAGCCGTTCTCTCCGCCGACCCCCTCGATCACCTGCCACAACGCCTCCGGGGGTGCCGCCACCGTCTGCTCCCGGAGGTCGGTGTAGGCGGTGCCGCCGCTCCAGTGCGGATCGCTGGGCAACGGCTCGGCGGGTGCGTCCGCACCGGCCGCGTTCGACCAGCGGGTCTCCACCTGGGCGTCGCGTACCTTGGCCAGCGCCAGCTCGACGGCCCGGTCGAAACCGGTGAGCCCGCCCGGCGGGTCCGGCAGGTACGCCGCGATGTCGTGCTCGTGCGCGACCGCCTCGTGTACCAGGCTCTCCACCAGTGGCCGGGCGAGCGCGTTCGGCACCGGGGTGACCAGTCCCACCCAGTACGAAGACAGCGTCGGCGTCAGCGGCCGTACCGGTAGCAGGAGCCGGCGGGAGAGCCCGGCCACCCGGGCGTAGCGCTGCATCATGTCGCCGAAGGTGAGCACGTCCGGACCGGCGATGTCGAAGGCCCGGTTGACCTCCGGCGGCAGCCCCGCGCAGCCGACCAGGTAGCGCAGCACGTCGCGGACCGCGATCGGCTGGATCCGGTTGGCGACCCAGCGCGGGGTGACCATCACCGGCAGTCGCTCGGTCAGGTAGCGCAGCATCTCGAACGACGCCGAGCCGGAACCGATGATCACGGCTGCCCGCAGCACCACCGTTGGCACGCCGCTGTCCAGCAGGATCCGGCCCACCTCCGTGCGGGAGCGCAGGTGCGCCGATGAACGCTCGTCGCCGGCCGCCGGCTCCGGCCCGCCCAGGTAGACGATCCGGCGTACGCCGGCGGCACGGGCGGCCTCGGCGAAGCTTGTCGCGGCCTGCCGGTCGGCGGCCTCGAAGCCGGCCTGGCCGAGCGAGTGCACCAGGTAGTAGGCCACGTCGACGTCGTCGAAGACCCCGGTCAGGCTCTCCGGCCGGCTCAGGTCACCCTCGACCACCTCGACCTGCGAAGCCCACGGCACATCGCGCAACCGGCTGGCCCGCCGCGCCAGGCAGCGCACCGTGTGTCCCTCCGCCAGCAGGCGTGGCGCAAGCCGCCCACCGATGTATCCCGTCGCGCCGCTCACCAGGCATCTCACGCCTCCAGTCTGCGGTCTCATAGACTCTGGCGCTGTGGAGACCGCCGAGGGCACCTTCTGGGGGCCGGATTTCGAGCAGCTCAGCACGACCGACCCGGAGATCGCGGAGGTGGTGCTCGGCGAACTCGACCGGCTGCGCGGTGGCCTGCAACTGATCGCCAGCGAGAACCTCACCTCCCCGGCGGTGCTGGCGGCGCTGGGCTCCACGCTTACCAACAAGTACGCCGAGGGCTACCCGGGCCGGCGCTACTACGGCGGCTGCGCTCAGGTGGACCGGGCCGAGGAACTCGGCATCACCCGGGCGAAGGACCTCTTCGGCGCCGAGCACGCCAACCTCCAGCCGCACTCCGGCGCGAGCGCCAACCTGGCCGCGTACGCCGCCCTGGTGCAGCCGGGTGACACCGTGCTGGCGATGGAGTTGCCGCACGGCGGGCACCTGACCCACGGCAGCCGGGTGAACTTCTCCGGCCGGTGGTTCAAGCCCGTCGGCTACACCGTCCGGCAGGACACCGAGCTGATCGACTACGACGAGGTACGGGATCTCGCCCGTACCCACCAACCGAAGATGATCATATGTGGGGCGACCGCCTATCCACGGCTGATCGACTTCGCCCGGTTCCGGGAGATCGCCGACGAGGTCGGCGCGTACCTGATGGTGGACGCCGCGCACTTCATCGGGCTGGTCGCCGGGCAGGCGATCCCGTCGCCGGTGCCGTACGCCGACGTGATCTGCGCGACCACCCACAAGGTGCTGCGCGGCCCGCGTGGCGGCATGATCCTCTGCCGGGAGTCGCTGGCCGAGCGGATCGACAAGGCGGTCTTCCCGTTCACCCAGGGCGGCCCGCTGATGCACGCCGTGGCGGCCAAGGCGGTCGCGCTGCACGAGGCGGCGCAACCGGCGTACCGCAGTTACGCCGCGCAGGTGGTGGCCAACGCGCGGGCGCTCGCCGACGGGCTGGCCGCCGAGGGGATGCGCCCGATCTCCGGCGGCACCGACACCCACCTGGCCCTGATCGACCTGCGGGAGTCCGGGGTCACCGGCGCCGAGGCGGAGGCGCGGTGCGACGCGGCGACCATCACGTTGAACAAGAACGCGATCCCGTACGACCCGCAGAAGCCGATGGTCGCCTCGGGGATTCGGGTGGGCACGCCCAGCGTCACCACCCAGGGCATGGGGCAGGCGCAGATGCGGCAGGTCGCCGAGCTGATCGCCCGGGCGGTGCGGACCGACCCGTCCGCGCCGGGTGGCGTCGACGAGCTGGCCCGGATCGCCGCTGAGGTGGCCGAACTGGCCACCGAGTTTCCGGCGTACCCCCGATGAGCGCGCCCCGGGCCGGCGAGCCCGGCGTGCCGTCGACGAGCGTGCCCCGGGCGGGAGAACCCGGTGCCATCCGGGCCCGGCTGCCGTACCTGCGCCTGCCACTGCTCGCCTGTGCCGTGCTGGCCGTGGTCGCGGTGCCGGCGGCCGCCGTGCTGCGTGGCCCGACCGGTGCGGCAGGGGTCGCCGCCGGCATCGCCCTGGTGATCGTCAGCTACCTGATCTCGGGTCTCTCGGTGGCCTGGGCGGACGCGGTCCACCCGCGACTGATCATGTCCGTGGGGCTGGTCACCTACGCTACGAAGATCGTCATTCTGGGGGTGGCGATGGCGGCCGTGGCGGCCACCGGTTGGCCAGGTCTGCCCGACCTGGGCGTGGCCATCATCGCGGCCGTGGTGGTGTGGACCGGAGCCCACCTGACCTGGGCGTTGCGCTCGCCGCTGCCCAGCGTGGACCGTTCGTCGGATCACTGACCGTACGGCTGCCGTTTCCCGGGCGTTTCGTGGGCCTGTCCGGCTGGTCGGACAGGAGTAGGCTGACCCCGGCTTGATGCGCCGCACCCGCCGCCCGCACGCTGCTCGCAGTGTGGGGGGTGCCGCACACTCGCGAAACACCCGGCTGATAGTGTTCGCGACGTCATGGCCGACAACCCCCACCGCAGAAGCCCCGACGAACACTCGTCGGAAGGTGTCGCCGGAGCCGTCCTCGGCTACCTGCTCGCCGGCATCGTGGTGTGGGGATTCCTCGGCTGGTTGGCGGGGGAGTTCCTGGGCCTGCCCACCGGCGTCGGAATCGCCGTCGGCATGATGCTCGGCGCAGCCGGAGCGATCTACCTGATCATGAAGAGGCTCAGTGCCTGAGTGCCGGCACGCGCGGGTCTGTCGAGTGCGGAGGATGACACGGTGAGCGGACAGTTTATCGCCGCAGAGGGCCTGCCTTGGCCCCCCAAGGTCGATGACTTCTACCTGCCGGATCTCGCCGGCCCGTTTGTCACGAAGTTCACGCTGATGGTCTGGCTGGCCGTCGGGATTCTGATCATCTTCTTCATGGCCAGCTACCGGAACCCGAAGCTGGTGCCGAGCAAGAGCCAGTGGTACGCGGAGTCGATCTACGGCCTGGTCCGGGACAACATCGCCCGCGAGCAGATGGGCAAGGACGGCATCCGGTTCGCGCCCTACTTCACCGTGCTGTTCTGCTTCATCGCGGTGACGAACCTCTTCGGCGTCACCCCCGGGTTGCAGATCTCGCCGAACTCGCACATCGCCTTCCCGATCGTGCTCGCCGCGATCACCTACGTGATGTACCTCTACATCGGTGTCCGCAAGCAGGGCCTGGGTCGCTACCTCAAGCAGAGCCTGATCATCCCGGGTGTGCCGTGGCCGATGCACTTCCTGCTGATCCCGATCGAGTTCCTACAGAACTTCATCAACCGGCCGGTCACGCTGGCGGTGCGACTCTTCGCCAACATGTTCGCCGGGCACCTGATCCTGCTGGTCTTCACCGTCGGCGGCTTCGTGATGCTGGCCTCGGACAACATCTTCGTTCAGGTGACGTCGATCTTCTCGTTCCTGATGGCGATCCTGATGGCCTTCTTCGAGGTGCTCGTGGCGCTGTTGCAGGCCTACGTCTTCGTCACCCTGACCGCCAACTACATCGGCACGTCGCTCGCCGACGGGCACTGATCCACAGACCTCGGCGGGCCGCCCGGCCCGACCAAGCTCCGGTACGACCGCGTACGCGTGAGAACTCACGCCTCTACTAGGAGGAATACCCGCAATGGACGTTATTGCCGCCATCGAGGGCAACGTCAACACCATCGGCTACGGCCTCGCCGCCATCGGCCCCGGCATCGGTGTCGCCCTGGTCTTCGCGGCCTACATCCAGGCCAGCGCCCGCCAGCCGGAGTCCGCCGGCTACAACCGCACCTGGCTGGTCCTGGGCTTCGCGCTGGTCGAGGCGCTCGCCCTGTTCGGCCTGGTGCTCGCGTTCGCAGTCTGACGTAGCCCGACGCGACCCGGAGGTCTGACATGTATGTCGCCGCTGAAGGTGTAGAGCACCACCCGCTCGTGCCGATCTGGCAGGAGCTCGTCGTCGGGACGATCGCCTTCGCCCTGCTCTGCTTCGTGCTGCTGAAGTTCGTGATGCCGCGCATGGAGGCGATGTACCAGGCGCGGGTCGACGCGATCGAGGGCGGCCTCAAGCGTGCCGAGGCCGCACAGGCCGAGGCCAACCAGCTGCTGGAGCAGTACCGGGCCCAGCTCGCCGAGGTGCGTACCGAGGCGGCCCGGATCCGGGACGACGCCCGCGCCGACGCCGAGTCGATCCGGACGGAAATCCTGGCCAAGGCCCGGGAGGAGTCCGACCGGATCATCGCCGCCGGCCGGGAGTCGCTGGCCGTGGAACGCCAGACCATCGTGCGCGAGCTGCGCGCGGAGGTCGGCGGCCTCGCGGTCGACCTGGCCAGCCGGATCGTGGGCGAGTCGCTCGCCGACGAGGCCCGTCGCAAGGGCACCGTCGAGCGGTTCCTCACCGACCTCGAGAGCGCGGGGGCCCGCTGATGCAGGCCGCCAGCCGGGAGTCCTACGCCGCCGCGCTCGCGCGGCTGGAGGGGCACGTCGCCGGTACCGAGCCGTCGACCGTGGCCGGCACCGGTGCGGAGCTGCTCTCCGTTGCGGACCTGCTGCGGCGGGAGGTTCGGCTGCGCCGGGCGCTCTCCGACCCGGCCCGCGAGGGTGCGGACCGCACCGGCCTGCTGAACTCGGTGCTCTCCGGCAAGGTCGGTGCGGACACGCTCGACCTGCTCGGGACCCTGGTCGCCGGCCGCTGGTCCGCGCCGTCGGAGCTGCTCGACGGCGCGGAAGGTCTCGGCGTGCAGGCGCTGCTCGCCAGCGCGGACCGCGCCGATGAGCTGGGCGAGGTGGAGGACGAGCTGTTCCGCTTCGGCCAGGTGGTCGCCGCGGACCCGCAGCTGTCCAACGCCCTGTCCGACCCGATGGCGCCGGTGGCGCAGCGGGCCGAGCTGGTCGGGATGCTCCTGACGGGCAAGGCCCGGCCGGTGACGTTGCGGCTGGCGGAGGCGGCGCTGGCCGGCTTCGGTGGCCGGTCGTTCACCGCCGCGCTGTCCCGGCTGGTGGAGTTGGCGGCGGAGCGGCGGGACCGGCAGGTCGCGTACGTGACGGTCGCTGCACTGCTCACCGAGGAGGAGGAGCGGCGGCTGGGCGATCGGCTATCCGCCATATACGATCGACAGGTTGCTGTCAAGCTTACGGTTGACCCGACGATCCTCGGTGGAGTGAGCGTACGGGTGGGTTCGGACCTCTACGACGGGACGATCCTGCGCCGCCTCAACGAGACCCGCAACGCGCTCGCGAAGCGCTGACCAGCACCCCGCGAAGCGCCCGGAAAGACAGTCGACCCGAGGACCGGTCGGTACTAGGTATCCCGGGCCCCTGATACTTAAGGAAGCAGAGGATGGCCGAGCTGACCATCTCGACGGAGGAGATCCGCGGCGCCCTGGAGCGCTACGTCTCCTCCTACTCGCCCGACGTCTCCCGTGAGGAGGTCGGCACCGTCGCCGACACCGGCGACGGCATCGCCCACGTCGAGGGCCTGCCCTCGACCATGACCAACGAGCTGCTGGAGTTCGAGGACGGCACGCTCGGCGTGGCGCTGAACCTCGACGTCCGGGAGATCGGTGTCGTCGTCCTCGGCGACTACTCCGGGCTTGAGGAGGGGCAGCGCGTCAAGCGCACCAACCGGGTGCTCTCGGTGCCGGTGGGCGACGCCTTCCTGGGCCGCGTGGTAAACGCGCTCGGCCAGCCGATTGACGGCCTCGGTGAGATCGTTGACGAGGGCTACCGCGAGCTGGAGCTGCAGGCTCCGAACGTGATGGCCCGGCAGTCGGTCTTCGAGCCGCTCCAGACCGGCATCAAGGCCATCGACGCGATGACCCCGATCGGCCGGGGCCAGCGACAGCTGATCATCGGTGACCGGAAGACCGGCAAGACCACGGTCGCCCTGGACGCCATCCTCAACCAGCGGGAGAACTGGGCCTCCGGCGACCCGAAGAAGCAGGTCCGCTGCATCTACGTCGCCATCGGCCAGAAGGCCTCCACCATCGCCTCAATCAAGGGGCAGCTGGAGGAGGCGGGCGCGATGGAGTACACCACCATCGTCGCCTCCCCGGCGTCGGACCCGGCCGGCTTCAAGTACCTCGCCCCGTACACCGGCTCGTCCATCGGCCAGCACTGGATGTACGGCGGCAAGCACGTCCTGATCGTCTTCGACGACCTGAGCAAGCAGGCCGAGGCGTACCGGGCCGTGTCGCTGCTGCTGCGCCGTCCGCCGGGCCGCGAGGCGTACCCGGGCGACGTCTTCTACCTGCACTCCCGGTTGCTGGAGCGCTGCGCGAAGCTCTCCGACGAGATGGGTGGCGGCTCGATGACCGGCCTGCCGATCATCGAGACGAAGGCCAACGACATCTCGGCCTTCATCCCGACCAACGTCATCTCGATCACCGACGGTCAGATCTTCCTGGAGACCGACCTGTTCAACCAGGGCGTCCGGCCGGCGATCAACGTCGGTACCTCGGTCTCCCGGGTCGGCGGTGCCGCCCAGGTGAAGCCGATGCGCAAGGTCGCCGGTTCGCTGCGACTGAACCTGGCCCAGTTCCGTGAGCTGGAGGCGTTCGCCGCCTTCGCCTCCGACCTGGACAAGGCCTCCCGCGCCCAGCTCGACCGCGGTGCCCGCCTGGTGGAGCTGCTCAAGCAGCCGAACTACTCGCCGTACCCGGTGCAGGAGGAGGTGGTGGCCGTCTGGGCCGGCACCGAGGGCAAGCTGGACGACGTCCCGGTCGGCGACGTGCGGCGCTTCGAGACCCAGTTCCTGGAGCACCTGCGGCGCAAGCACAACGCCACGCTCCAGGCGATCGCCGACAACAAGTGGGACGACGAGATCATCGCCACCCTCGATTCGGCCGTCGCGGAGTTCAAGCAGGGCTTCCTCGGCCGTGAGGACGAGCGCACGATCAACGAGGCGCCGGCGGCGCCGCTGGAGGGCGAGGCCGAGCACGAGACGGTCACCCGCTACAGCGGCGAGGCTGCGGCCGAGAAGCAGTAGGGCCGGGCCATGGCGGCGCAGGTACGTGTTCTTCGTCAACGGATCCGCTCGGCGAAGGGGATGAAGAAGATCACCAAGGCGATGGAGCTCGTTGCGACGAGCCGGATCGCCAAGGCCCAGGCACGGGTGGAGGCGTCCCTGCCGTACGCCCAGGCCGTCACCGGCGTGCTCACCGCGCTGGCGTCGAACGCCTCGGTCGACCACCCGCTGCTCACCCCGCGCGAGCGGGTGCGGCGGGCGGGCGTACTGCTGGTGACCGCCGACCGAGGACTGGCCGGCGGCTACAGCTCCAACGCCATCCGGACGGCGGAGTCGTTGATCGCCCGGCTGCGCGCCGACGGCAAGGAGCCGGTGCTCTACGTCATCGGACGCAAGGGCGTGTCGTTCTACCGGTTCCGTAACCGGCCGATCGAGGCCAGTTGGACGGGCTTCTCGGAGCAGCCGTCCTTCGCCGACGCCCGCGAGGTCGGTGACACCCTGATCAAGGCGTTCACCGCCGGTGCGGACGACAGCGACGGCGATCCGGGCCCGGACGGGGTACGCGGGGTGGACGAGTTGCACATCGTCTACACCGAGTTCAAGTCCCTGATGACCCAGAACCCGATCACCCGGATCATCGGCCCGTTGCAGATCGAGGAGCGGCCCCGGTCGGAGGGCGTCCTACCGGCGTACGAGTTCGAGCCGGACGCGGAGGCGCTGCTCGACGCGCTGCTGCCGAAGTACATCAACACGCGGATCTACGCGGCGTTGCTGGAGTCGGCGGCCAGCGAGTCGGCAGCCCGGCGGCGGGCGATGAAGAGCGCCACCGACAACGCCGAAGAGATGATCGACAAGTACACGCGTGAGATGAACTCGGCCCGCCAGGCCGGGATCACCCAGGAGATCAGCGAGATCGTCGGCGGCGCGAACGCGCTGGCCGCGTCGGGAAGTGAAGTGTGATGACTGTTTCCACCGCTGCTGGAGGACCAGCCGAGACCAAGACGGCCACCGGTCGCGTGGTCCGGGTCATCGGCCCGGTCGTCGACGCCGAGTTCCCGCGCGACGCCATGCCGGCCCTGTTCAACGCGCTGCACGTGGACGTGACCCTGTCCGGCGGCGAGAAGACGCTGACCCTGGAGGTCGCCCAGCACCTGGGTGACAACCTGATCCGCGCCATCTCGATGCAGCCGACCGACGGCCTGGTGCGCGGTGCCGACGTGCGGGACACCGGCTTCCCGATCCGGGTGCCGGTCGGCGACGCGGTCAAGGGCCACGTCTTCAACGCCATCGGCGAGTGCCTCAACCTCACCGAGGGCGAGACCATCCAGGCCGACGACCACTGGGGCATCCACCGCAAGGCCCCGGCCTTCGCGGACCTGGAGCCGAAGACCGAGATGCTGGAGACCGGCATCAAGGTCATCGACCTGCTCGCCCCGTACGTGAAGGGCGGCAAGATCGGCCTGTTCGGCGGTGCCGGTGTGGGCAAGACCGTGCTCATCCAGGAGATGATCACCCGGGTTGCCCGCAACTTCGGTGGTACCTCGGTCTTCGCCGGCGTGGGTGAGCGCACCCGTGAGGGCAACGACCTCATCCACGAGATGACCGACTCCGGCGTCATCGACAAGACCGCCCTGGTCTACGGCCAGATGGACGAGCCGCCGGGCACCCGGCTGCGGGTCGCACTCTCCGCGCTGACCATGGCGGAGTACTTCCGTGACGTGAAGAAGCAGGAGGTGCTGCTCTTCATCGACAACATCTTCCGCTTCACCCAGGCCGGTTCCGAGGTCTCCACCCTGCTGGGCCGGATGCCCAGCGCGGTGGGTTACCAGCCGACCCTGGCCGACGAGATGGGTGAGCTCCAGGAGCGGATCACCTCCGTCCGGGGCCAGGCCATCACCTCGATGCAGGCGATCTACGTGCCGGCGGACGACTACACCGACCCGGCTCCGGCCACCACGTTCGCCCACCTGGACGCGACCACCAACCTGGAGCGGTCGATCTCCGACAAGGGCATCTACCCGGCGGTGGACCCGCTGGCCTCCTCGTCGCGGATTCTGGCCCCCGAGTTCGTCGGCCAGGAGCACTTCCAGGTGGCCAGCGAGGTGAAGCGGATCCTCCAGCGCTACAAGGACCTGCAGGACATCATCGCCATCCTCGGTATCGAGGAACTCTCCGAGGAAGACAAGATCACGGTCCAGCGGGCCCGGCGGATCGAGCGCTTCCTGTCGCAGAACACCTACGCGGCGGAGCAGTTCACCGGCGTGCCGGGCTCGACGGTTCCGATCAAGGAGACCATCGAGGCCTTCCGCAAGATCAGCGAGGGCGAGTACGACCACTTCCCCGAGCAGGCGTTCTTCATGTGCGGTGGGCTCGACGACCTGGAGAAGAAGGCCGCCGAGCTGATGAAGGGCTGACCCTTCGCACCTCGCACCAAGAGAGCTGAAAAAAGAAGGCCGCCCCGGTAACCCCGGGGCGGCCTTCTGTTCATCTTCGCGACGTACCATCGCCGCTGCCCGGTTTCCCGCGCTCGGCGATCACGCCGACTGCGAGATACCGTCAGTGCGATGCCCAGGAAGGCAACCCGCGCCGTGTCGAGGCACGGTCCGGTGCATGTCGTCGGGCATCGCACAGCCACGCTCATGCGCCGATGAGCGTTGATTGGTTAAACCATTCGGCCCCGCGCGCCCGTACTTCCCCCGGGGGGCGCGACGAACGGAGATGCTTGTGGGTAAGGCCGGCAGACGCGGCAAGCGTGGTGGGCGCTCGTCGGTGTGGCGGGGCGTGCCCCGCTGGGCGCAGCTCTGCACCATCTTCGGTGTTGTCCTGATGGTGCTCAGCGGGACGAGCCTGGTGGGCGCCGAGGCGCTGATGGCCCGCTACGAGGGCGCGATCGGCAAGGCTGACCTCTTCGGTGACCAGGCGGCCGGAGGCACTCCCAAGAGCGACATCAAGGGCCCGCTCAACATCCTGCTGGTCGGCATCGACCCCCGCGACAAGGACACCCCGCCGCTGTCCGACGCGATCATGGTCCTGCACGTGCCGAAGGAGATGGACCGCGCGTACCTCTTCTCCCTGCCGCGCGACCTCTACGTGGAGATCCCGCCGTTCGAGAAGGCCGACTTCCCCGGTGACACCACCAAGCTGAACGCCGCGATGTCGTACGGCAGCCGGGTGCCCGGTGGGAAGCCCGACGCGGCGAAGGGCTTCGAGCTGCTCGCCATCACCGTGCAGCGGGTCACCGGCATCAAGCGGTTCGACGCGGGCGCGATCATCAACTTCTCCGGCTTCCAGAAGATCGTCGACGCCATGGGCGGCGTCACGATGAACATCGAGCGGGAGGTCCGCTCGGAGCACCGGGAGCCGAACGGCAAGCACCGCCAGGGCAACCCCAACGGCGAGGGCTACGTCGGGCCGCAGGCGGTCTACCCGAAGGGCAAGCAGCACCTGAGCGGTTGGCAGGCGCTGGACTACGTCCGCCAGCGGTACCCGGAGAACGGCGTCCCCGACGGCGACTACGGCCGGCAGCGGCACCAGCAGCAGTTCGTCAAGGCGATGGCCGGCCAGGCCCTCAGCGCCGACGTGGTGACCAACCCGGTCAAGCTGGACAAGGTTCTCCGCGCGGCCGGCGAGTCGCTGATCTTCAGCGGCCGGGGGCACAGCGTGGTCGACTTCGCCCTCGCCCTTAAGGACATCCGTCCCGGCAACATCCAGATGATCAAGCTGCCGGGCGGCGGCATCAAGGAGAACGGCAAGTACCTCGGTGAGCGATTCACCCCCGAGGTGGACGACTTCTTCGTAGCGCTGGAGCGGGAACTGCTGGACCCGTTCCTCCTCGAACATCCGAAGCTGGTGAGCAGGAGCTGATCGTGGCGCAGGTCTTGGCACCCGCCTGAAGAACAGGTCCCGGGCGCGACTAGAATTTCCCCAATCCGCCGCCTCAGCAAGGAGACAGCGTGGCAGAGCAGCTTAACGTCCAGCTCGTGGCCGTCGAGGAAAAGGTTTGGTCGGGCAAGGCCGAGATGGTCATGGCCCGGACGACCGAGGGTGAGCTGGGTGTGCTGCCGGGGCACGCGCCCCTGCTCGGCCAGCTCGCCGAGCCCGGCCAGGTACGCATCAAGCTCCCCGGGGGTGAGCAGCTCAGCTACGACGTGGCGGGCGGCTTCCTCTCGGTCAGCGAGCAGGGCGTGACTGTACTGGCCGAGACCGCCACTCCGGCCGCCGCCGCTTCGGGCAACTGAGCCGACCCGCCGATGGAGATCGTCGAAGGGGTCGGAATCGGCGTCGCCGTGATCCTCGGCGCGATCCTTTTCCTCTTCATCCGGCGGGCTCTGGTCACGCGTAGCGGAGGCATCATCCGGCTCAGCGTCCGGACCTCCACCATGCTCGACGGCCGCGGCTGGTCGCCCGGTTTCGGCCGCTTCGTCGGCGACGAACTCCGCTGGTACCGGATGTTCAGTTTCGCCGTACGCCCCAAGCGGGTGCTCTCCCGCGAAGGGTTGACGGTCGAACGACGGCGGCTGCCCGAGGGGCAGGAACGAATGTCCATGCCTGCCGACTGGATCATTCTCCGCTGTACCAGTCGACATGCCCCGGTCGAGATCGCCATGGCACGATCCACCGTCACCGGGTTTCTCTCCTGGCTCGAGGCCGCCCCTCCGGGGGCGGTCTCGCCACGTATGGCCTCCCAAGACTGGCCAGCCGCCTAACCCACCCCCGCCCCCCCCGCGCCCCCGCGCCCCCCGCGCCCCGCCGCTTCCGGTTGATCATGAGGTTAGCGGCAATATTGGAGATCAAATACACCGCTAACCTCATGATCAAGTATGTGGGTTGTGGGGTAGGTGGGGTTCTGTGCAGTTTCGGGTGTTTGGGTGGGTTTGGTCGCTGAGTTCGGGGTTGGGTATCGGGCTTGATCCCTGGGCCGGGTCGGCGGGCCGCACTCATGGGCGGAACACCGCCCGGGTGTGCCGGGTGTCGGTTTCCGCCGCTGGTGCAGGGGGTGTTGGCCGGGGATCTTGGTGCGATTGCGCCGCTGGGTGGGCGGTTTCGGACCAAGATTGCGGGGCGGTCGGGGGCTCGGGGTGGAATGAGTGGCGGGTCGGGGGCGTTGTGGACGGGTGAACGACCGAGGAAGATGGCCTGCCGCACCGGTGGGGCCGGGTGGCCCGGAATGGTGGCGGGCCGGTGGTCGTTGGACCTCCCTGGACGACCGAGGTAGACCGCCCGCTCTGGTGGGTGTGCGGGGCGCGGAATGATCCGCCCCGTTCGGTCGTTGGACATGCCTGAGCGACCGAGGAAGACCACCGCCGCAGGTGGTGGGTGTGGCCCGGGAATGATGGTGGGCCGGTGGTCGTTACACATGGTCCCGGCGATGCGAAGCGGCCCCCTAGGGCCCCGCGTCCTGGAAATCTTTCCCCCTTGTTTTTGAGCGCCTGTCGGTGCTTGCGTGCGCCTGGCCGATCCCCCTTCGGTGTGGGTGTGCGTCGACCCCCGAATTGGAGCTTTGTCATGAACTCGATGCTGCGTAAGAGCGTGCTGGGTGTTGCGGGTC
>NZ_JBFAQH010000010.1:0-254906 GCF_040677165.1 Micromonospora sp. NPDC049374
TGCGGGTGGGCCTCGCGTGAAAGGGGAGATGTGCTACGCGCTGTGCGGCGTTCGGTGCCCGGCAGGTGATGCCCGGGAGGTGGTGTAACGCCGGGTGGGCCGGGGCCATTCCGGGGGGTCCTCGCGGGGGAGGGCGGATGGCTTCGGCGTTGTCCGGGGGTGTAACGCCCGGGGGCCGGGGGTCATTCCGGCCGGGCCGGGGGCGGCGCTGGGAGGCGCTCGCGGTTACGCCATGTACAACCACCGGGCCGGGCCCGCGATTCCGCCGGGGGCGTGGCCCCGGTCACCGGCGAATCGGACATCTGGCCACGCCGTGCACGATTGTCCCCACCGGCGTTCCGCGCAGCGGTGTCGGCCGTGCCATTGGCGCGGGGCTGCCGGTCGACGGAGGCGGCGGTGTGCCGGGAGGCCGGCTGAGGGCGTCGGCGGTGGGCCAGGAGTCGAGCGGCGGCCACGCCGAGCCAGGCTATCCCGGCATACACCGCGATCCGCTCGAAAAGCCCACCCGGTGCACCGGGCGTCAGCCCGGCATGGTCGAGGGTGACGAGCGTGGCGCAGGTCAGGAAGGCGGTCACCACAAGCGTCGCTACGCCGCGTCCGAGGTGCCGCCAGACGGCGGGGTCCCGAGCGGGGCCTGCCTGCTCGCCGGCGAGCCTGTCAGGGGTGTCCGCACGCTCACCGGTGCTGCGCTTGTCGGTGATGTCTGCCTGCTGACCTCGGTGGGCGCGGATCAGGTCGAGATCCCGGCCCAGCCGCCAGGCGGTCACGGCGAGCGCGGCGACGACGACCAGCCCCGCGATGTCGTGGAGTCCGCCGTGCCAGGTTTGCACCGCAGCCGCATCCGGTGGGTAGTTGAGGCCGGGATCGATGGGAAACACGGCTGCGGCCATCAGGGCCAGCCCGGCGAGCGTCACCGACCTCCAGGTTGCCCGGCGGGGCGTCGCGCCGGCCGCCCTCGCCTGGCCCCGCAGCCCGATCGCGATGGCGACGACCAGTAGCCCGACGGCGACCAGCTTGACGGTGCCGAGCCAACCCCGGTCGCCCAGGGACAAATGGCTGATCCAGTGCCGGGTGAGCTGATAGCCGGGGCGGCTTGCGCCGTCGGCCAGATCCACGCCGATCAACGCGGTCGGCGCGAGGACGGCGGCAGCGCGGGCGGTACGGGTCAGGGCGTTCATCGGCATCATGCGAACGATGTTCGCATGATGCGAACACCGTTCGCAAGGTGGTTTGTCGGGGCCTCGACTACCCTGTGGCCGTCCCGCCGGGATCGGGGCGGCCACCGGAATTGCGGAGGAAGCCGGATGATCAACAGTGGTGCGGAGCCCCCGGCTCGGCGGCGTCGTTCCACCCGGCCGAAGCCGGCGCTGACCCAGCAGGCGATCGTCGCTGTCGCACTCGACCTGGTCGACCGGGCCGGCGTGGACGCGGTCACCATGCGCAGCGTCGCCGACGCGCTCGGCACCGGGCCGGCCTCGATCTACCGGCACGTCACCGGCAAGGACGAACTTCTCGAACTCGTGCTCGACCGGGTGCTGGCCGAGGTCGCCGTGCCGCCGCCCGACCCGGAGGACTGGCGCGGGCCGCTCATCGCGCTGGCCCGCGAGGTGCGACGGGTCCTGCTGGCGCACAACGACATCGCCGCGGTGGCCATGTCGGGTCCACCGGTCGGCGACAGTCCAGCCCACATCGCTGAGGCGTTACTGGCGATTCTGCGTACGGCTGGTTTTCCGGACGAGGTCTGCGCGTGGGCGGTCGACCGGCTTTCCCTCTACGTCACCGCCGACGCCCTCGACACCGCGCGGCAGCGGGCGCCCCACGATGGCCCGGAGGCGGTCCAACGGCGCTGGGCGGCCGTCGCGCAGTACTACCGCCACCTGCCTGCGGACCGCTTCCCGCACACCGTCGCGCTGCGCGACGCACTGTTCGTCGCCGGCCCGGTGGACCGCTTCACCCTCGGTCTGGAGCTGTTCCTGGACGGACTGGCGTCTCGTCGAGGCGGCTGACCGGCGCCTGTCCGACATCGTCGGCCGACGGCCTGCGCGGTGCGGGCACCGGCGTCGTCGGCCAGGGCAGCTCAGGAGAACGGTGGTACGTGATGCCCGCAGTGGCCCACCGCGGGCCGTGTGTCGCCAGCCGCTCGCGGAACGCGCTCCAGTCGTGCGTCGACCGGGGTGACCAGCCCAGCTCGGCGATGGCGGGCAGCCGGGGGAACAGCATGAACTCGATCTCTGCGAGCGTGGTCACCGACTCGGTCCACAGCGGCGCCTCGACGCCGAGCACCGCCTCGGCCGGTACGTCGGCCAGATGGTTGGCCGGGTCCCAGTCGTACGCCCGGTGTACGTCGATCAGGCCAGCCCAGTCGTGCCCGATCGGGGTGTCCGGGGCGTACTTCATGTCGAGGTACGCGTGGTTGCCGGGGGAGAGGATCAACCGGGCCCCCCGACGTACCGCCTCGGCGGTCACCGCGTCCTCGCCGGTCGTGCCCCACCACTGGAGGATCCGCCGGTCGGCGTGGGCGGCGGGGGCGATCTGGTGCCAGCCGATCACGTCCCGGCCCAGCCCGGCGACGATGCGCTGCACCCGTTCGACGAAACCGGCGTACACCTCGGCGGGCACCTTGAACGCCTCGTCGCCACCGATGTGCAGCCACCGTCCGGGGGTGAGCGCGGCGATCTCGCCCAGCACGTCGGCGACGAAGTCGTACGTGCGCTCGCTGGCCGGGTCGACGTAGCTGAAGCCGACCTCGGTGCCGGTGTACGGCGGCGGTGCGATTCGGTCGGGTGCCAGCTCGCCGTACGCGGTCAACGCCGCGTGGGTGTGACCGGGCAGGTCGATCTCGGGGATCACGGTGATGTGCCGCTCGGCGGCGTACGCCACGATCCGTTGGTAGTCCGCCCGGGTGTAGTACCCGCCGGGGGCGTCGCCGACCGCGCCGGCCCCGCCGACGGTGGCCAGCCGGGGCCAGGAGTCGATCGCGATCCGCCAGCCCTGGTCGTCGGTGAGGTGCAGGTGCAGCCGGTTGAGCTTGTACCGGGCCAGGTGGTCGATCACCCGCAGCACGTCGGTGACGCCGAAGAAGTGCCGGGCCACGTCGAGCATCGCTCCCCGGTGCGGGTAGCGGGGGCGGTCGAGGATCGAGCCACCCGGCAGCACCCAGCGTTCGGTGACCGGGGTGGCGCTCTCGACGGCGGCCGGCAGCAGCTGCCGCAGCGTCTGCACCCCGTGGAAGAGCCCGGCGGCGGTGCCGCCGGCGATGCGTACGCCGTCGGTGGTGATGTCCAGCCGGTAGCCCCCCTCGCCCATTGCGGCCTCGCCGGTCAGGTCGAGGGCGATGCCACCGGACGGTACGGGCGTGGCGGCGTCGGTCACCGGCAGCGGGTATCCGGTGGCCGGGCGCAGCAGCGCGGCGAGATGCCCGGCGACGGCCACGGCGGCCGGATCGGCGCTGACTCGGATCACCGCGTCGGCGGCGAGCAGGTAGTCGGCCGTCGCGTCCGGTTCGACCCGTTCCGGCGCGGGCACCACGTCGCCCAGCCGGGTCGGTGCCGGCGGTGCGAGCAGCGCCGCCGCGTGCCGCTCCGCCGTCCGGGCCAACTCCCCGGCGGTACGCCCGGCAGCCTGAGCGGCATCGTCCGCGTGCGCGGCCGTCTCGGCCCCGGCAGCCGTGTTCGCCCGCGCGGTCGTTCCGGCTCCGGCAGCGGCGTTCGCCTCCGCGGCGGCCCTGCCAACTGCGGCGGCCTGGCCTGCGGCGACGGCCTCCACCTCCGGGGCGGGCGTCGCCTCGGACGGCGCGGTGACGTCGGCGGGGTGGGGCGGGTCGAGTGGCTCCGGTGCGGTGCTGGGTGCGGCGGACACGAGGACTCCCGAGGGGGTGTATTCGCGGCGGTTGTGGCAATGGTGCGGGGTGGTCACAGAGCGTGCCGTCTAGCGTACGGGGAGGCCGGCAATTGCGTGAATCTGCGCGTGGAACCGTTCCCAAAAACTGTGCTGAACGCGAACAGTCGTGATTGCTGTGCCTATTGTCACCGAATGCTCCCAGGCCGCGCGTTGGTCGCTTAGCCTTCGCCCACCGATCGGCACGACTCCCCGGATTACCAGCCGATGGATTCGGGGTATCAAAAAACTGAACCTTCGTTAAGTGTCAATCCGGGCGCGTGGGAGGCTCTGGTGGCAGCGCAAGAGACGGTTGAGCACAAGTACGTCTACGACTTCGCCGAGGGCAACAAGGACCTTAAGGACCTCCTCGGCGGCAAGGGAGCGAACCTGGCCGAGATGACCAATCTCGGCCTGCCGGTGCCGCCCGGCTTCACCATCACCACCGAGGCGTGCAAGGCGTACCTCGACACGGGTGCGGAACCGGCCGGGCTGGCCGACCAGACCACCGCGCACCTGACGGCGCTGGAGCGCGAGATGGGCCGGCGACTCGGCGACCCGGATGACCCCCTGCTGGTCTCCGTACGCTCCGGGGCGAAGTTCTCGATGCCCGGAATGATGGAGACCGTGCTCAACGTCGGTCTCAACGACCGCAGCGTCGAAGGACTGGCCCGGCAGGCCGGTGGCTCGGCCGAACCGGCCGCCTCCGGCGGCGCGGACCGGTTCGCCTGGGACTCCTACCGCCGGCTGATCCAGATGTTCGGCAAGACCGTCTGCGACGTGCCCGGCGAGGAGTTCGAGCACGCGCTCGACGAGGCCAAGCGCGCCAAGGGCACCGACCTCGACCTGGACCTGGACGCGGACGACCTGCGCAGGCTGGTCGACGCGTACAAAAAGATCTTCACCAAACACACCGGGCGGGAGTTTCCGCAGGAGCCACGCGAACAGCTCGACCTCGCCGTGCGGGCGGTCTTCGAGTCGTGGAACGCCGAGCGGGCGGTGGTCTACCGCAGGCAGGAGCGGATCCCGGCCGACCTGGGCACCGCCGTGAACGTGGTGGCGATGGTCTTCGGCAACCTCGGGCCCGACTCCGGCACCGGCGTCGCCTTCACTCGCGACCCGGCCAGCGGCGCCCAGGGCATCTACGGCGACTACCTGGCCAACGCGCAGGGCGAGGACGTGGTCGCCGGCATCCGCAACACCGTGCCGTTGCAGGAGCTGGAGCGGATCGACAAGGACTCCTACGACGAGCTGCTCGACTACATGGCCCGGCTGGAGCGGCACTACCGGGACCTGTGTGACATCGAGTTCACCATTGAGCGCGGCAAGCTGTGGATGCTCCAGACCCGGGTCGGCAAGCGCACCGCCGCCGCCGCGTTCGTCATCGCCGGCCAACTCGTCGACGAAGGCCTGATCGACCTCGACGAGGCCCTGCACCGGGTCAACGGCGCGCAACTGGCCCAGTTGATGTTCCCGCGCTTCCAGCTCGACCACGATGTCCAGCCGGTCGCCACCGGCATTGGCGCCTCGCCGGGCGCGGCGGTCGGCAAGGTGGTCTTCACCTCGGCCCGCGCGGTCGAGTTGGCCGCCCAGGGCGAGGCCGTGATCCTGGTCCGTCGGGAGACCAACCCGGACGACCTGAACGGCATGATCGCCGCCCGGGGCATCCTCACCTCGCGGGGCGGCAAGACCAGTCACGCCGCGGTGGTGGCCCGGGGAATGGGCAAGACCTGCGTCTCGGGCGCCGACGAACTCGACATCGACGTGCCGAAGCGGCGGTTCGCCGTCGCCGGACACACGGTCACCGAGGGCGACGTCGTCTCCATCGACGGCACCACCGGCAAGGTGTACCTGGGCGAGGTGCCGGTCAGCCCGTCGGAGGTGGTGCGGTACTTCGAGGGCGAACTCGACCCGGCGACCATGGACGATGCCCTGGTCAAGGCCGTACACCGGATCATGTCGCACGCCGATGCCAGCCGGCGTCTGGCGGTACGTACCAACGCCGACACCGCTGCCGACGCGGCCCGGGCCCGGCGCTTCGGCGCCGAGGGCATCGGGCTGTGCCGCACCGAGCACATGTTTCTCGGTGACCGTCGCGAGCTGGTGGAACGGCTGATCCTGGCCCGCGATCCGGCCGAGCGGGAGGACGCGCTCGCCGCGCTGCTGCCGTTGCAGCGGGCCGATTTCGTGGAGATCTTCCGGGAGATGGACGGGTTGCCGGTCACCGTCCGGTTGATCGACCCGCCGCTGCACGAGTTCCTGCCGCCGCTGGAGCAGCTCGCCGTGAACGTGGCGGTCGCCCAGGAACGCGGTGAGGACGTCGCCAAGGAGGAGGCGCTGCTGGCGGCGGTGCGCCGGATGCACGAGGAGAACCCGATGCTCGGGCTGCGCGGCGTACGCCTGGGTCTGGTCATCCCCGGACTGTTCGCGATGCAGGTCCGGGCGATCACCGAGGCGGCCGTGGAGTGCACCCGCCAGGGGATCCGGTCCTGCCCAGAAATCATGGTCCCGCTGGTCGGTGCGGTCCAGGAACTGGAGACGGTACGCACCGAAGCCGAGCGGATCATCGCCGAGGTGGTCGGCGGCAGCGACGTCGACGTCCTGATCGGCACGATGATCGAGGTGCCCCGGGCAGCGTTGACCGCCGGGCAGATCGCCGAGGCGGCCGAGTTCTTCTCCTTCGGCACCAACGACCTGACCCAGATGGGTTGGGGCTTCTCCCGCGACGACGTGGAGGGGGCGTTCTTCTGGCGCTACCTGGAGCTGGGCATCTTCGGCATCTCACCGTTCGAGTCCATCGACGCGGACGGCATCGGCCGCCTGGTCCGCATCGCCGCCGAGGAGGGACGGGCGGCCCGTCCGGGGCTGAAGATCGGGGTCTGCGGCGAACACGGCGGCGATCCCGACTCGGTGCACTTCTTCCACTCCGTCGGGCTGGACTACGTCTCCTGCTCGCCGTTCCGGGTGCCGGTGGCGCGGCTGGAGGCAGGCCGGGCCGCAGTGATCACCACCGGCTCGGACAGCCGCTGACCGCACGCCCGAAGCAGCGACATCGGGGATGGCGCTCTGTCGAGCCACCGGCGAGGCAGCACCATCCCCGATGTTGTCGCGCGATGCTCGGTGTCCTCGCGATGCCCGGTGTCCTGCGGTCAGATCGGGGGGCGGCGCCAGGTGATCGACGGGTCGCGGCGGGGGCGCTGGTTCGGCATTGTGGCCATGGGCGTGCGCACCGCCAGCGGGGCGTGCGGATCCGGTTGGTGGGGCAGCAGCGTCGGGCGGCGGCAGGCGGCGAGGGCGGGGCCGGCGCGGCGGACCACCCCACGGGCCTCCTCGCGGAGTGCCGCCAGATCCGCTCCCGGTGCGGCGACCAGGGTCAGCAGGGCGTCCCGACCGGCCGGGTAGGTGACCACGCAACCGGCGGCCGTGTGCACCACGGACTCGTGGAACTCGCCCTGCCGCACGGTGGCCGCCATCCGATGCCCGAGGCCGAAGCTGGCCGCGGCCAGCGCCGCCAGGTGGGTGGCGTCGGTCGTAGGCAGATCGCTGGAGATGAGCAGGCCGTCCGTGCCGGCGAGGACCGTGCCGGCGACCTCTGGACGGCGTCGGCGCAGCCCTCGGAGCTCGGTACCCATCATCGTTTCCGCGTTCACGAGCGTGTCTCTCCCACCGGTCGTGTCTCGCCGCAACAGGTGACGTTCCGCGATGGCGACGCTACCCGTGGATGTCGATGAGTGCGATCCCGTTACCGTCGGCAATCGGGCGACAACTCTCGTCTGATCGGAGGATGTGGACCCGCCGTGGGCACGTCGCCGGCGAGCCGAACCGGGCCCCCGGGCGTAACCTGACTTCGCCCGTGGACCGTCGTTTCGCGAAGGGGTGGCCGGATGGGATCGCGTACCGAGTTGTCAGAGGCTGTCGGTGTCGCGGTGGCGGTGCCGGCATGACCGCCGTGTGGGAGAGCCTGACCGTCGACGCCCGTGACCCGGGTCGGCTGGCCCGCTGGTGGGCCGAGGCGCTCGGGTACCAGGTGGTCGAGGAGCGGCCGGACGAGGTGGAGATCCGGCAGAGCGCGGACCAGCTGCCCGGCATCGTCTTCGTGCCGGTGACCGGCGTCAAGGAGGGCAAGAACCGGCTGCACCTCGACCTGCGCCCGATCGACCGGGAAGCCGAGGTGGAACGGCTTGTCGACATGGGTGCCCGGCACGTCGACATCGGCCAGGACGGCGACGACTGGACGGTGCTGGCCGACCCGGAGGGCAACGAGTTCTGCGTGCTGCGGCAGCGTGGGGATTGAGTGCTGCGTCCGGTGGGCCGGACGCGGCGCGTCGGGTCGCGGAGCCGGTCAAGGACCCGGAGCACGGCCGGTCCCCGTACGAGCGGGACCGGGCCCGGGTGCTGCACTCGGCGGCGTTCCGCCGGCTGGCCGCGAAGACCCAGGTGCACACGGCCGGCACCGACGACTTCCTGCGTACCCGGCTGACCCACTCGCTGGAGGTGGCCCAGATCGCCCGTGAGATGGGCGCCCGGCTGGGCTGTGACCCGGACGTGGTGGACACCGCCGGGCTGGCGCACGACCTCGGGCACCCGCCGTTCGGTCACAACGGCGAGGCCGCGCTCGACGAACTGGCCGCCGACTGCGGTGGGTTCGAGGGCAACGCCCAGACGCTGCGGGTACTGACCCGGCTGGAGGCCAAGGTGTACGGCCCGGACGGGACGTCCGCCGGGCTGAACCTGACCCGTGCCTCGCTGGACGCGGTCGGCAAATACCCGTGGACCCGCCAGCCTGGCCGGCGCAAGTTCGGGGTGTACGCCGACGACCTGCCCGCCTTCGCCTGGCTGCGGCAGGGCTCCCCGGCCCGCGAGCGGCAGTGCCTGGAGGCACAGGTGATGGACTGGGCCGACGACGTGGCGTACTCGGTGCACGACGTCGAGGACGGCATCCACGGCGGATATCTCACGCTGGAGCCGCTGCTCATCGATTCCGACGAGCGGGCGGCGCTCTGCGCCGACGTCGCCGCCGTCTACTCGACCGAGTCGTCCGACTACCTTGCCGAGACGCTGGCCGGCCTGCTCGCCGACCCGGTGCTCGCCCCGCTGGCCGGCTACGACGGCAGCCATCGGGCCCAGGCCGCACTCAAGGCCACCACCAGCGTGCTGACCGGCCGGTTCGTGGCGACCGCCGTCGCCGCCACCACCGAACGGTTCGGCCCGGGAGCGCACCGACGGTACGCGGCCGAGCTGGTCGTACCCCGGGCGTTGCGTGCCCGGTGCGCGCTGCTCAAGGGGATCGCCCTGCGCTACGTGATGCGTCGGCCCGGCGCGCAGGGCCGCTACCAGCGGCAGCGGGAGATCGTCGCGGGGCTCGTGGGAACGCTGGCCGCGCGGGCACCGGAAGCGCTGGATCCGGTCTTCGCACCGCTGTGGCGGGACGCAGCCGACGACGATGCCCGACTGCGGGTGGTGATCGACCAGGTGGCTTCGCTTACCGATCCCGCCGCCCTGGCCTGGCACGATCGCCTGATCAGAAGCTGACACCGGGGTTGGGGGTTGAACGGCACGCCGTGAGTGAGGTTAGCCTAACCGAATGACGGATCGCCCGAAGAAGGTCACCTCCGCCCGCGTACTGCGTACCGAGCGGCCCACCCCACACGTGGTCCGGCTGGTCCTCGGCGGGGAGGAACTGGCCGGCCTGCCGGTCGGCGAGTTCACCGACCACTACATCAAGATCGTCTTTCCGGTCGCCGGAGTCGACCACCCGCGCCCGATCGATCTCGCCGCCATTCGCCGCGACCTGCCTCGCGAGCAGTGGCCCCGGCTGCGCGCGTACACGGTCCGCGCCTGGGACGCGGTGGCCGGGGAGCTGACCGTCGACGTGGTGCACCACGGTGACGAAGGGCTGGCCGGCCCGTGGGCGGCGGCGCTGCGCCCCGGCGACGAGGTGCTGTTCGTCGGCCCGGGTGGGGCGTACGCGCCGAGCCCGGCGGCCGACTGGCACCTGCTGGTCGGCGACGAGAGCGCCCTGCCGGCGATCGCCGCTTCCCTGGCCCGGCTGCCCGTCGGCGCGCCCGCGCACGTCTTCGTCGAGGTCGACGGCCCGGCCGACGAACAGCCGTTGCCCAGCCCCGGCGCGGTACGGCTGACCTGGCTGCACCGAGGCGTACGCCCGGTGGGTGAGGCGCTGGTGGCCGCGGTGCGTGAGTTGGATTTCCCGCCCGGCACGGTGCACGCCTTCGTGCACGGTGAGGCGGCCTTCGTCCGCCAGTTGCGCCGGTTGCTGCGGGTGGAGCGGTCGGTTCCCCGCGAGTGGCTGTCCATTTCCGGCTACTGGCGAAAGGGCCTGGACGACGAGGGCTGGCGGGCCACCAAGCCCGACTGGAACCGCCAGGTCGAGGCCGACGAGCAGGGGCGCGTTCCCGCGCCGCTCGGTTGACCATCGGGCCGATAACCGGCAAGGTGGCACCCCAACTCGCCCCTGAACGGCTGAAGTCGACTCTCAGGGTGCGATTAGCCGGAATTTCGGAGCACGACGGCGGGGGAGCGGGAGGATGGTCAGGGGTGACCATGAGCGAGCAGGTAGACGAGAAGGCCGCCGAACACGGCGGTAAGGGTGGCACGATCGACCCGATCGTGCTCGGCCTGGGCGTCGGCGGAGTGCTCGCCGTGGTGCTCTGGGGGGTGCTGGCCCGTGATTCGCTGGCGAGCGTCGGCGAATCGGGTCTGGCCTGGGTGATCGGCACGTTCGGCTGGTTCTTCGTGGTGGCGGCCAACGCCTTCCTGGTGCTTGCGGTGGTGCTGGCGCTGTCCCGGTTCGGCCGGATCCGGCTCGGCAAGGACGACGACGAACCGGAGTTCAGCACGCTGGCCTGGATCGCCATGATGTTCAGCGCCGGCATGGGCATCGGCCTGGTTTTCTTCGCCGTGGCCGAGCCCATCCAGCACTACGCGGCACCGCCACCGGCGGCCGGCGTCGAGCCGCAGACCGGGCAGGCGGCATCGGCGGCCATGCAGTTCACCCTCTTCCACTGGACCCTGCACCCGTGGGCGATCTACGCGGTGGTGGCGCTGGCCCTGGCGTACTCGACGTTCCGTCGGGGCCGGCAGAACCGGATCTCGGCGGCGTTCCGGCCACTCATCGGCGACCGCGCCGACGGCCCCGTAGGTCAGGTCATCGACCTGCTGGCCGTCTTCGCCACCGTCTTCGGCTCCGCCACCAGCCTCGGGCTCGGCGCCCTTCAGGTCGCCGCCGGCCTGGACCTGGTCGCCGGGGTGCCGGACAGCACCGCGGTGGAACTGGTGGTCATCGGGGCGCTGACGCTGGCCTTCGTCATCTCCGCCTTCACCGGTCTGCACCGGGGCATCAAGTGGCTCTCCACCACCAACGTGGTGCTGGCCGTCGCACTGATGCTGTTCGTGTTCGTGGTCGGGCCGACCATCTACACCCTTGAGGTGCTGCCCGCCTCGATCGGCGACTACCTCAGCAACCTCGTCTTCATGTCCACCCGGACCGGGGCGTTCTCCGACCCGGCCTGGCTGGGCGGCTGGACGATCTTCTACTGGGCGTGGTGGATCTCCTGGGCACCGTTCGTCGGCACCTTCATCGCCCGCATCTCCCGTGGGCGAAGCGTGCGGCAGTTCCTGATCGGCGTGCTCCTGGTGCCCAGTGGCGCCAGCGCCGTCTGGTTCGCGATCATGGGCGGCAGCGCGCTCCGCGTGCAGGCCACCGGAGTACGCGACCTCGTGGCGGACGCCTCCGCCAGCAGTGAGCAGGCGCTGTTCGGTCTGCTCGACGCGCTGCCGTTGGCGGCGCTGACCGGCGTGCTGGCCATGGTGCTCATCGCGCTGTACTTCGTCACCAGCGCCGACTCCGCCTCGCTGGTGCTCGGCTCGCTGACCTCCCGGGGCGCGCTGCGTCCGCACCGGCTGGTCGTGGTCAGCTGGGGAATCCTGATCGGCGCGGTCGCCGCCGTGCTGCTGCTCGTCGGTGGGCTGGATGCGCTGCAACAGGCCACCATCATGGTGGCGTTGCCGTTCGTGGTGGTGATGCTCGGGCTGGCCGTGGCACTGGTCAAGGACATGGCCGGCGATCCACTGCTGGCCGCGCCGACGCGTAACCGCCCGCACGGCCTGGCCGAAGCGGTGCGCGCCGCCCGATCGTACGAGGAGGAGGATCCGCCGCCGGTACGCCGCTACCTGCGGCGACGCCCCCGCTGACCGTTCTGACCGCCCACGCCGCGCCGTCCCGCCGCTGTGCCGGAACGGCGCGGCGTCGGCGTCGGTGCCCCGCGTCGGCCGCCGCCCGCGCCGTTGGGCAGGGCCCTTCCGCTACCGGAGACGTCAACAAGGGGCCCTTCCTCACTCCCCGAGCGGGCAGGGCAGGATGTAGGTCGAGGAGGTGGCGCAATGGCGGGGCGGATCCGGGACGAGGACATCGCGCTGGTCCGCGAGCGGACGTCCATCGCCGAGATCATCTCCGACACGGTGACGCTCAAGTCGGCCGGCGGCGGCAACCTCAAGGGGCTCTGCCCCTTCCACGACGAGAAGAGCCCGTCGTTCAACGTCTCGCCCGCCCGCAACGTCTGGTACTGCTTCGGCTGCGGTGCCGGCGGCGACGCCATCAAGTTCCTGATGGACGCCGAGCACCTCAGCTTTGTCGAGGCGGTGGAGCGGCTCGCCGCCCGTGCCGGTCTGCAACTGCGGTACGTGGAGGACGACCGGTCCGCGCCTCGACCGAACCGCCCGCAGCAGGGGCAGAAGCAGCGGCTGGTGGCCGCGCACGCCGCCGCCGTCGAGTTCTACACCGCGCAGTTGGCCACGGCCGGCGCGCGTCCCGCCCGGGAGTTCCTGGCCGAGCGGGGCTTCGACCGGGCCGCCGCGCAGCGGTACGGCTGTGGCTTCGCCCCCGACGGCTGGGACCTGCTCACCAAGCACCTGCGTCAGCGTGGCTTCAGCCACGACGAACTGGTCACCGCCGGGCTGTCCCGCCCGGCCCGCTCGGGCAGCCTGATCGACCGGTTCCGCCGCCGGCTGCTCTGGCCGATCCGGGACCTGACCGGCGACGTGATCGGCTTCGGCGCCCGCAAGCTCTTCGCCGACGACGACGGCCCGAAGTACCTGAACACCCCCGAGACGCCGATCTACAAGAAGTCCCACGTGCTCTACGGCATCGACCAGGCCAAACGGGAGATCGCCAAGCAGGGCCGGGTGGTGGTGGTCGAGGGCTACACCGACGTGATGGCCTGCCACCTGGCCGGTGTGCCGACCGCCGTGGCGACCTGCGGCACCGCCTTCGGCGCCGACCACATCGGCGTGCTGCGCCGGCTGCTGCTGGACACCGACGCCGTCGCTGGCGAGATCATCTTCACCTTCGACGGGGACGCGGCCGGGCAGAAGGCCGCGCTGCGCGCCTTCGACGACGACCAGCGCTTCGTCGGGCGTACCTTCATCGCGGTCAGCCCCGACAACATGGACCCGTGCGAGCTGCGGCTGGCAAAGGGCGACCTGGCCGTGCGGGACCTGGTCGCCCGCCGCGAGCCGCTTGTCGACTTCGCGCTGCGCCACGTGATCAGCCGGTACGACCTGGACACCGTTGACGGCCGGGTCGAGGCGATGCGGCGTGCCGCGCCCCTGGTGGCGAAGCTCAAGGACCGGGAGAAGCGTCCGGAGTACGTTCGCAAGCTCGCCGGCGACCTCGGCATGGAGATCGAACCGGTGCAGCGGGCGGTGCTGACCGCCGTCTCGGGACGACCGGAGAACGGCCCGCCCGCCCGGGCCGCCCGGGCCGAGCCGAGCGTGGACAGCCCGCAGTCGATGGTCGAGCGGGAGGCGCTGAAGCTGGCCCTCCAGGAGCCGGTGCTGGCCGGTCCGATGTTCGACGCGGTCGAGGCGACCGACTATCGGCACCCGGTGCACGTGGCCGTCCGGGCGGCGGTCGCCGCAGCCGGCGGGGTCGCGTCGGCGGCCGGCGGCGCGGTGTGGATCGAAGCGGTACGCGACGCCTGCGCGGATCTCGCCGCCCAGGCCCTGGTCGGTGAGCTGGCCGTGGAACCATTGCGGATCGACGGTGAACCGGATCCGCGCTACGTCTCGATCACCATGGCCCGGTTGCAGTGGGGGTCGGTCACCGCACGGATCCGGGAGCTGAAGTCCCGGATCCAGCGGATCAATCCGGTAAACAACAAGGACGAGTACTTCGCCGCCTTCGGTGAGCTGCTCTCGCTGGAGCAGCACGCCCGTGCCCTGCGCGAGCAGGCGGCGGGAGGGTTGTAGGAATGCCACTGTTCCGCCGCCGGCCGAAGCTGCCACCGGCCGACCGGCCACCGCTGGAGCGCGACGAACGGGTGCTGGCCTGGGCTGCCGCCGGCAACGGGGAGGGCGACGGGGTGGTGGTCGCCAGCAATCTCGGGCTCTGGCTGCCCGGCCGGGGTCACCGGATCGGTTGGCACGACGTGGTGAAGGCCGTCTGGTCGGGCCGGGAGCTGACCGTGATCCCGGGCGAGCGGGTCGCCGAGCGGGACGGCTACCTGGTGGTCGCCGAGCTGCCGGCCGAGCGGTATCTGCTGCTCGATCCGGGTGACCTGCCGCACCAGGTACGCACCCGGGTCACCCGCTCCGTCGCGTACACCCAGCACCACGCCGTGCCCGGCGGATCCGGCCGCATCGTCGGTCGGCGGGTTTCCGGTAGTGACGGTCTGACCTGGATGGTCCACTACGACCCCGGCACCCCCACCGACGACCCGGACGTCCTCGCCGAGACCGACCGCCTCGTCGCCGCCGCCCGCGCCGCCACCACCCCCCAGGACCTCTGACCCCGCCACGCCGCCGTAATCGGGTGGGAAGTGTCGGACCGGGTGTCTAGGGTCCGGGGGTGACCATGGCACAACCACTCATCCAGGCACGGGGGCTGGTGAAGCGGTTCGGCGACTTCACCGCCGTCGACGGCATCGACGTGGAGGTCCGCGCCGGTGAGGCGTTCGGCTTCCTGGGGCCCAACGGTGCCGGCAAGTCGTCCACCATGCGGATGGTCGGCTGCACCTCGCCGCCCAGCGGCGGGGAGCTGCGCATCCTGGGCATGGATCCGGTGCGGGACGGGCCAGCCATCCGGGCTCGGCTCGGGGTGTGTCCACAGCTGGACAACCTCGACCCCGAGCTGACCGTCCGGGAAAACCTGACGACGTACGCGCGCTACTTCGGCATTCCACGCCGGGTGGCCCGGGCCCGGGCCGCCGAGTTGCTCGACTTCGTGCAGCTCAGCGACCGGGCGGACAGCAAGGTCGAGCCGCTCTCCGGCGGCATGAAGCGCCGGCTCACCATCGCCCGCGCACTCGTCAACGAGCCCGACATCGTGCTGCTCGACGAGCCGACCACAGGTCTCGACCCGCAGGCCCGGCACCTGGTCTGGGAACGGCTGTTCCGGCTCAAGCAGCAGGGCGTCACGCTTGTGCTCACCACGCACTACATGGACGAGGCCGAGCAGCTCTGCGACCGGTTGGTCGTGATGGACGGCGGTCGGATCGTCGCCGAGGGGTCGCCGCGCGCGCTCATCGAGCAACATGCCACCCGCGAGGTGGTCGAGCTACGGTTCGTCGCCGAATCACAGGAGGCGTTCGCCGGCAAGCTGGACGCCCTGGGGGAGCGGGTCGAGGTGCTGCCCGACCGGATCCTGGTCTACGTGCCCGACGGCGACGCGACGGTGGCCGAGGTCGCCGCGCTCGGGCTGCACCCGACGAACGTGCTGGTCCGGCGCAGCAGCCTGGAGGACGTCTTTCTGCACCTCACCGGCCGCACCCTCGTCGACTGAGCCAGCACACCGAAGGGGCTGCCATGGCACAACTGACCCGGGACCGACCCGCCCTGCCGCGGGTGCCGGCGCTGAGGGTGCTCGAATACCACCTGGTGGGTTACCGGCGCACCTGGCGGGCCGGTGCCTTCTCGTCCTTCCTGCTGCCCACACTTACCGTGCTCGGGTTCGGGGTGGGTGTCGGCGCGTACATCGACCGGGGTGTCGGTGGCGTCTCGTACCTGGAGTGGATCGTCGGTGGGCTGCTGGCGTCGACGGCGTTGCAGGTGGCGATCGCCGAGTCGACGTGGCCGGTCTTCGGCAACCTCCAGTGGCAGAAGATCTACTTCGGGCAACGCTCGTCGCCGCTGCGGGTCGGCGACATCCTCGCCGGCCACCTGTCGTTCGTGCTGTTCCGGGTGCTGACCTCGGTCATCGCGTTCCTCCTGGTGACCGGCGCGCTGGGGGCGCTGCGGTCGCCGTGGGCGGTGCTGGCGGTGCCGGTGGTGGCGCTGCTCGCGCTGGCTGTCGCCGCACCCACCTTCGCGTACGCGGCATCTGTCGACTCGGACAGTTGGCTCGCCATGCTGTACCGCTTCGCGGTGATCCCGATGACCCTGTTCGCCGGGGTGTTCTTCCCGGTCGAGTCGCTGCCGCTGGTGCTGCGCTGGCTCGCGTACGTCACGCCGCTCTGGCACGCCGTGGACCTGTGCCGGGCGGCGGTGCTCGGCGTCGCCCCGCAGTGGTCGGTCGCCGGTCACCTGTGCTACCTGGCCGCCTGGGCGGCCGGAGGATGGTTGCTCGCCCGCCGCGTCTTCGCCCGCCGGCTCGTCGTCTAGGAGGGGGTCATGGTCAGTCTGGTGCTGCCCCGGCTGGTCGACGTCTCGGCCGCGTCGCGGCGATCCGCGTCGGTCACCGAACGGAACGTCGCGGCCCTGAAGTCCGTCTACTGGCTACTACTGGTCTCCGGCTTCGTCGAGCCGCTGCTCTACCTGCTGTCCATCGGCGTCGGGGTGGGTGCGCTGATCGGCGACCTGACGCTGCCCGGCGGCACGGTCGTCACGTACGCCGCCTTCGTCGCCCCGGCCATGCTCGCCTCGTCGGCGATGACCGGCGCGCTGGCGGAGACCACCTTCAACTTCTTCGGGAAGATGAAGTACATGAAGCTGTACGACGGGGTGATCGCCACCCCGGTGCAGCCGTTCGAGATCGCCCTCGGCGAGTTGGCCTGGGCGATGCTGCGGGGCAGCGCGTACTCGGCCGCGTTCCTCGTGGTGATGGTGGCGATGGACCTGACCACGCCCGCCCGCGCGCTCGCCGCGTTCCCGGCGGCGGTGCTGGTCGGCTTCGCGTTCGGCGCGCTCGGCATGGCGTTCTCCACCTTCATGCGCAGCTGGCAGGATTTCGACCTGATGAACTCGGCGCAGTTCACGCTCTTCCTCTTCTCCGGCACCTTCGTGCCCGCCGAGGCGTACCCGGCGGTGCTGCGGTGGCTGGTCGAGGTGACTCCGCTCTACCGGGCGGTGCACCTGATCCGCGCGCTGACCGTCGACACCGGCGGCTGGAGCTGGACGCTCGACGTCCTCTACCTGCTCGTCGTACTGGCAGCCGGCCTGCTCATCGCCTCCCGCCGGATGGGCCGCCTGCTCTACAAGTAGCTCGCGCCCGGCCCCCGGGGCGTCGCGGGCCGCGGCGATTCGTGGCAATCCAGGTGTCTTCCGGCCGGCGTGTCGAGCATCAGGAGTGCCACAGTTCAGCGCCGCAGCAGGGCAGCGCGCCGCGCCTCAGCGGGGTCGGGCCCAGGTGAGGCGCGCCTTCGTCGCCCACCTTCCCGTACGTCCGTAGTCCCACCGCGTCCACCATCCCGGCGTTCCGCCACCGTCCCGGTGGCTGAGCCGGCCAATCATTGACAGTTTCCGTTACGTGCTAACAGTTACGTGCTAACGGATTCTGTCCAAGATCTGGTGGTGTGCCGCCGATGGGGCGACCACTGTCGGTGGATGGTTCCCGATGAGGCGGCTGGGGCGCTGGAGTGGTTGGCCTTCGAGCAGGCTGGTGTGCTCACCAGCGCGCAGGCCCGCACCGTGCTCACCGATGGCACCGTACGCGGGCTGGTGCGTTCCCGACGGTGGCGCTCGATCAGTCGTGGTTTGCTGCTGGCGGGCAACGGCCGGTTGACCCGGGATCAGCAGCTGTGGGTCGCGGTTCTCGCCGCAGGACCGGGCGCGGCGCTCGCGGGTACCACGGCAGCCATCGAGGCGGGGGTACGTGGCCTGCGATCCGAGCCCCTGCACGTGCTCGTGCCGGCGTCCCGTCGGGCCGGGCGGACCACCCTACGCCAGTTGCCGATCGACATGGCCGCCGTGGTGGTGCACCGGACATCGGTCCTGCCCGATGCGCATCTCCAGGTCGGCCGTCCGCCCCGGACGACCACCGCGCGGGCACTTGTCGACGCCGCCGGATGGGCACCCTCGCCGCGCCTGGCGCAGGAGGCGCTCGCCGCCGGCTGCCAGCAGCGGCGGGTATTGCCGGAGGAACTGGCCGCCGTGCTGGAAGTGCTGCCTCGCGCGCCTCGGCGGCTGTTGATCCGGCAGACCATCGACGACATCGCCGGCGGCGCTCAGGCGTTGAGTGAGATCGATTTCGTCCGGCTCTGCCGTCGTGCCGGTCTGCCCCGGCCCGACCTGCAACAGCGGCGGACCGACGCGGCCGGCCGGACGCGCTGGTTGGACGCGTACTGGCGGGAGTGGGGCGTGCACGCGGAGATCGACGGCTCGCATCACATGGACGTACGCCAGTGGACGGCGGACATGCGACGACGGAACGACGTCTGGACGGCGGGGGAGCGGATTCTCCGCTTCCCGCGTGGCTGGTCCGGGCACACCCGGAGCAGGTCGCCGACACCGTTCGCCGTGCCCTCCTGGCCGCCGGCTGGCAACCCGACGCCACAAACCGCTGAGATCTTGGAAGGTTCCCGTTCGGACGACCTAACGGAAATTGTCCAAGATCTCAGGAGCGGGGAGCGGGGAGCGGGGAGCGGGGAGCGGGGAGCGGGGAGCGGGGAGCGGGGAGCGGGGAGCGGGGAGCGGGAGTGCGGGAGTGCGGTGAGGGCTCCGTAGCGAGTGGGTCAGCCGCCCTGGTAGTAGCGGGCGGCGCCGGGGTGCAGGGGGATGGGGTCGGTGGTGGCGGCGGATTCACGGTCGAAGTTGCGCGCCTCGGGGTGCGCCACGGCCAGGTCGGCCTGGTAGGTGAAGAGCAGGCGGGTCAGGTCGTACGCCAGGTCGTCGGGCATCTCCGCGCTGACCAGGATCACGTTGGCGACCGTCACGGTGGGGGTGCCCGACGGGGTGTCGTAGGCGTCGCGGGGCAGCTCGGCGGTGGTGTAGACCGAGCCGTGCGTGGCGCTCAACGGTTCGATCAGGTCGGCGACCGGTAGCAGCCGGAACCGGTCCGGCGCGTTGGTGAGCAGGTCGGCGATGCCCGGCGTGGGCAGACCGCCGGAGAAGAACATCGCGTCGAGCGTGCCGCTGCGCATTCGGGCGACCGTCTCCGGCAGCGACAACCGGGCTCGGCGTACGTCCCGCTCCGGGTCGAGTCCGGCGGCGGTGAGCAGGCGACCGGCGATGACGTCGGTGCCGGACTTCGGTGAGCCGGTGGAGACCCGTCTGCCACGCAGTCCCGCGAGGTCGGCGATCTGCGCGTCGGCCCGGACGATCACGTGGGTGTAGTTGCTGTAGACCCGGGCCAGTGCCCGGACCGGTTGCGGGCGACCGTCGAAGGCGCCACGGCCGGCGGTGGCGTCCGCCGCCGTGTCGGCGAGGCTGAAAGCGATCTCCATGTCGCCGTCGGCCAACCGGGTGATGTTCTCACCGGAGGCCCCGGTCGGTTCGGCCCGAGCCTCGTAGCCCGGGAGGTGTCGGCTGATGACGTCGGCATAGCCGCCGCCGAGTTGGTAGTAGACCCCGGTGGTGTTGCCGGTGGCCAGGAAGATGCGCCCGTCGTGCCACGGTCGAGCCTCCGGGGTGCGCTCGGCACCGCAGCCGGTGACCAGCGCGACCGCCAACAGCGTCGCCACCAACCGCCGCCCCCTACCTCCGCCGACCTTGTCGCGCCGCCGACCCTCGGTCGCGTCGGCGTGCGCGATGGGTCGGGGCGTGCCGGCGTGCGCGGCGGGTCGGGGCGTGCCGGCGTGCGCGGCGGGTCGGGGCGTGTCCGCACCTTCGGCGCGGTCAGGCGTCACCTGCGGGCCGGTCATGCCGGCACTCCGCCGGGTTGCTGGCCCGCCCAGGTCCGGGCCGCCGGTTCGAGTGCCTCGGCGACCCGCTGGACCAGCGTCGCCGTCTCGTAGCCGATCTGACCCAGGTCACATCCGGCGGCGGCCAGCACGCCGAGCAGGGCGCGGTCGCCGACCGCCATCACCAGCAGTACGCCGCCGTCCATGTCCACGATCTGCTGTCGGACCCGGCCGGCGGACATCAACCGGGCAGCGCCGACGGTCAGGCTGGCCAGGCCGCTGATCACGGCGGCGAGCTGGTCCGCCTGGTCGGTCGAGAGGTGCGGCGAGGCCGCGAGCCGCAGCCCGTCCCCGGAGACGGCGAGGGCGTGCGACACGTCCGGTACCTTCTCGGCGAAGTTCGCCAGGAGCCAGTCGAGGCCGGGGCTGCCGTTGGGCATCATCTAGGGTCTCCCGTTCGTCTGCTGGTTGCGTCGCATCGCGTGGGCCACCCCGGCGGAGAGGGCGGACAGCCGGGCCCGTACCACCTCGGGGTCGAGCAGGTCCGGCGTGGCCTGCGGCGGCGGCACGTCGTGCAGTTCGGACTGAAGGCCGCCGCCGCGTACCCGCCGGGGCAGGCCGGCCGAGGTGGCTTCCTCGGGACGGGCGGCGCCGGGCCGCCAGGTTGACGCACCGTTGGCCGACGCGGGCGGCCCGTTCGGCGTGACGCCGACGGGCTGTGCGGGCGGCCGGTAGTGCGGTTGACCGGGCTGCTCGGGTGACCAGGCCGCCGCGCCGTTGCCCACCACCGGCAACGTCATCGTCGGGGCCCGGTGCACGTCGTAGGAGTCGGCTGCGGCGCCGACCACCGCCGGAGCGCCCCGGTGCCGGAACCAGGCGCCGACGGCCGGGGGAGCCGGTCGGCCGACGGTGTTCGGGCGGCCGGTGAGCTGCTCCATCCGGGTCAGCAGCGACTCCGGCACGTCCACCTGGGCCACCGTCCCGGCACCGGCACTGTGCAGCCGCACCTGGATGCCGTGCCGGGCGGCCAGGTGGGCCACCACGTGCAGGCCCATACTGCCGGCCGCCGCGCTGGACAACGCGGCGGGGGCGCGCAGCCTTTCGTTGATCTCGGCCAGCCGGTTCTCGCCGATGCCGATGCCCTGGTCGTGTACGCGCAGGGTCAGCCCGTCGACGGTACGTCGACCGTCCACATGCACCGGCGTGTGCGGCGGAGAGTACGAGGTGGCGTTCTCCAGCAACTCGGCCAGCAGGTGCACCAGGTTGCCGACCGCCGAACCCTGCACACCGGCGGTGGGCACGTCGATCTCGACCCGGGCGTACTCCTCGATCTCGGAGGCGGCACCGCGTACGACGTCGGCCACCAGATGTGGGCCGTCCTGCGAGCGTCCGGGCTCGCCGCCGGCCAGGACCAGCAGGTTCTCCCCGTTGCGCCGCATCCGGGCGGCAAGGTGGTCGAGGGCGAAAAGTCGGGCCAGCGCGTCCGGATCCGTCTCGTCCTGTTCGAACTCGTCGAGCAGCCGTAGCTGTCGGGTGATCAGCGTACGGATCCGGCGGGCCAGCGCCTCGACCATCCGGGTCACGTCCATCCGCAGCTCGGCCTGCGCGCCGGCGAGCCGCAGCGCGGCCCGGTTGACGGTGTCGAACGCCTCGGCCACCTGGGCGATCTCGTCGCGTCCACGGCTGATTCCGGCGGTGAGCTGCGAGGCGGTGCCCTCGGTCGGGCCACTGTCACCGGCCGCGATGGCGGTGATCCGTTCGGGCAGTTCCCGGTGTGCCATGGTCAGCGCCGCCACCCGTAGCCGGCGCAGCCGGCGGCTGGTGCGTACCGCCAGCAGCGCGGCGGTGGTCAGTGAGACCAGCGCCAGGCCGGCGGTGGATCCGCCGGTCACCAGCGCCCGTTGTCGGGCGGCGGTGGCCAGCTCGGCGGCGCGCCGGTCCAGTTCGTCGGAGAGTTCCCGGCCGAGCAGGTTGAACCGGCGGATGGCACCGCTCTGGGCGACGTACCAGGCGTCGCCGTCGGCGGCCAGCGCGGCCGGCTCGGCGTCGGCGTTCAACGCGCTGTCGCGCATCCGCCGGGCGGTGGAGACGTCGCCGCCGGCGATCAGCCGGGTGTACGCGTCGGTGGCGCGTTCCCCGGCGATCCGGGAGAACTCGGCCTGCCGCTGCTCCTGCGCTCCGCGCAGTCGGCCCAGCCGGGCGAGTTCGCCCTCGACCAGCTCACCTCGGACGAAGATGGCCCGGAGCAGGTCACGTTCCAGCGATGCCAGGTGTTCCTGGGCCGCGACCGCGGCCACCTCACGGGCGCGGTTGGCCAGCTCGGGGTCGCGTAGCTGGGCGGGAAGCGCGTCGGCGACGGCGAGCAGCGACTCCACCAGCGCCACGTAGATCGCATCGGCGTTGTCGGTGGTGAGCGCGGCGATCCGGGCCTCGTCGAGCTGGTCGAGGTGCTCGGTCACGCCGTCGAGGTCGCGGCCGAGGTCCGGCGCGGTGCGGCGGGCGTCGGCGCTGGCGGTCTGGTAGCGCTCGCTGGTCTCGTCGACCCGGCGCCGCTGGGCGTCGACCAGTTGGCGGCCGGAGGTACCGCCGCGCTGGCGGAGCGCCGCCGTCTCGCCGAGTTCCCGTTCCAGCTCGTGTACCAGTGAGACGGTGGCGGTGGCGGTGCCGGCCAGCACCCGGGCCCGTTCGGCGTCGGTGGAGGCGGCCAGAGCGTCACCGGTCTGGATCGCCCCCAGCACGAGCAGGCCGGCGGTGGCGATCAGGATCGGGGCGAGCAGTTGGGTACGCACCGACCACAGTCGGCCGGTGTGGCCGGACGGACGGTTGTGCCGGCGTACGCGGGCCAGCGAGGACAGCGGCACGGGGGTCTCCCGAGGTCTGGGGCGGCCGGGCCGGGGTGTCAGGCGTCCGGCCCGGCCGCCGTCGGTCAGCTCGCGCCGAGGTCCTGCAACGCCTTGGCCGCGCCCCGGTGCAGACCGACCGGGTCGGTCCTGCGGGCGGTGTCCAGGGCGATGCCCTTGGCAGCGGGATTGGCCTGGGCCAGCGCGTCCTTCTTCTCGAAGACGGTCCGAGTGATGGCGCAGGCCACGTTGGCGTCGAGGTCCTTGCGGACGAGCAGCACGTTCGGGACCACGATGGTCGGGGTGTCCGCCACTGTGGAGTACACGTCCTTGCCGATCGTGCCGGCCTGGTACGCGGGGTTCAGTTCGCTCATCTTGGGCAGCAACGGCGTGATGTCGATGAATTTCACCTTGTCGCCGGCGGTGGTGAACAGGTCGGTGAGGCCGCCGGTGGGCAGGCCGCCGGACCAGAAGAAGCCGTCGACGGTGCCGTCCTTGACGCCCTCCACGGTCTTGGTGAGATCGAGCCGCTGGGCCTGGACGTCCGTGGCCGGGTTCAGACCGGCGGCCTCCAGCAGCCGGTTCGCGATGACCTCGGTGCCGGACTTGGGGGAGCCCGTCGAGATCTTCTTGCCGCGCATGTCGGCCACCGTGTTGATTCCCGAGTCGGCCCGGACGACCACCTGGGTGTAGTTGTCGTAGATCCGGGCCAGCGCCTCGACCGGCTGCGGTGCGCTGAAGCTGTCCTTGCCCTCCACCGCGTTGACGGCCGTGTCGAACAGCGAGAAAGCCACGTCGTACTGGCCACCGACGAGCTGTTCGATGTTCTGGACCGACGCTCCGGTCTCGGCTGCGGTGCCGGTCAACCGGCCGCCGGTGCTCTCCGAGAGCTGCCCGGCCAGGGCGTTGCCGACCACGTAGTAGACGCCCGTGGCGTTACCGGTGGCGATGCCCACCCGGGTGTTCTCGGCCACCTCACAGGTGACGGCGCTCCCGGTGTCGTCCGTGGCCGCGGCGCCCTGGCGGCCTCCGCAACCGGCGGCGCCGGCGGCGACGAGGGTGAGGGCTCCCACCCCGGCCACGAGCCGCGCGTTGATCCGTCCCACACTGTCTCCTTCCTGAGTCATGCCGGTGATCCGGCTCGCGTTCCGCCGGAGGGGCCGGCGGATCCGCGTCGTACGAACACGCCCACCGTCATGACGCCGGCCAGCACGGCACCGATCGCGACGGGCGCGGGTTGCAGCCAGAGCAGCGTCAGGCCGGCGGCCCCGCCGATCACGCGTTCCGGCACGCCCGCCGCACCGACGCCGGGCAGCCAGCCGCCGGCCGCGACGGCCAGCACCGCGACACCGAGGGCCGTGACGACGGCCGCGACGAGGATGCGCCGGGGACCGCCGATGCCGAGCAGGCCGAGCCCGGTCGGGGTGATCACGAACGCCAGCGGAATCAGGTACGCCGGAAGCGCGTACCGCAGGGTGTGCCACATGGTCGGCACCAGCCGCCCGCCGGTGACCGCGGCGGCGGCGACGGCGGCGAGTGCGGTCGGTGGCGACACCTCGGACAGCACCGCGAAGTAGAAGACGAACATGGCGGCGGCGGGTGCGCTGACACCGAGGTCGAGCAGGGCCGGTCCGATGATCACCCAGCCGATCACGAACGACGCGGTCACCGGGACCGCCAGGCCGAGCAGGCTGAGCGCGACGGCGGCGAGCAGCGCGGTCAGCGCGAGCACCACGGCCGGCTCGGAGCTGACCGCGCTCGCGGCACCGACCAGGAGCGCGGCGGCCTGCGGACCGAGACCGGTCTTGGTGGTGGTGGCGGTGATGACGCCGGCCGCCGCGCAGACGACGGTGACCGCGAGGACCCCGCGTACGCCGTTGGAGAGCGCGGCGGCCAGCCGGGCCGGGGTGAGCCGGTGGGTCCGGTCCAGGAAGGACAGGGCGATCGCGAGGACGGTGGCCAGCACCACGGCACGGGTCGCCGACAGCCCGACGGCGAGCAACCCGACGATGGCGAACAGGGAGGCGAAGTGATAGCCGGACCGGGCCAGCAGCCGCCAGGCGGAACCGGCCGCAAGGGCTGCCGGCCGCACTCCGGAGCGACGCGCGTCGATCTCCACCGAGAGCACGATGCCGAGGTAGTAGAGGATGGTCGGCACCACCGCCCAGCCGAGTACCTGGAGGTAGGACACGCCGAGGTACTCGGCGATGATGAATGCCGCCGCGCCGAGCGTCGGTGGGGACAGGATGGCACCCACGCCGGCGGCGGCGAGCATCCCGCCGGCCCGTTCCGCCGGGTATCCGGCGCGACGCAGGATCGGCCAGGTGACCGCCCCGATGCTGACGGTGGTGGCCGCCCCGGAGCCGGAGACGGTGCCGAGCAGGAAGCCGGAGGCCACTGCGGTACGACCGGCCGCGGTACGGGAGCGCCGGAAGGCCGCGGCGGAGAGGTTCACGAAGAACCGGCCGGCGCCGGAGAGGTCGAGCACCGCCCCGTAGATGGTGAACAGCACGATGTACGTGGCGGCCACGTCCAGCGGGGTGCCGTAGAAGCCGCTGTCGGAGTTGTAGAAGGCGTCGACCAACTGCCCGAAGTCCAGCCCGGCGTGCGCCACCGCCCAGGTCTGCGGCAGCAGCCCGCCGTAGTAGCCGTAGCCGAGGAAGACCAGGCAGACGGCGGGCAGGATCCAGCCGGTGGTGCGCCGGCAACCCTCCAGCAGCAGGAGCAGCAGGACGGTGCCCATCGCCACGTCCATCCCGACCAGCAGCCCCTGCCGGTCGAGGAAGGCGTCGTAGCCGCCACCACCGCCGGCCAGGGCGATCGGTAGCACCGGGTACAGGCAGCCGGCCAGCGCCGCGGCGGCCAGCAGCCAGTCGACGCGGCTGGGCCCGGACCGGCCCGGTACGGTCGCGTGGGATGTCGCCGCCGACGGTTCCCGCCCTGCGAGCGCCCGCAGGCGGCGCGGCAGCCTCAGGTCGGCCGGGTAGGCGAGGAAGACCAACGGGAGTACGCCGGCCAGGAAGAAGATCAGGTAGTACTTGCTGCCCTGGGCCAGCGGCCGGAACACCTGCCAGAGTGCGAGCAGGCCGATCGCCAGCGTGGCCGCGGTCAGGGCGAGGGCGACCGGTCCGGTCAGCACCCGACCCGGCTTCTCGTCCTCGAACCGCCCGGCGAGTTCGGCCGGATCGATCCGGACCGGATCGGTCCTGACGGCGGGCGCCTCCGCCTCCGCGACTCGGCTGTGTCCGCCGTGACGCTCAGGTCCGGAATCTTCGGTGAATCGGATAGCCGACACGAGGGGGGACGATACGCGAATTGACTCCGCGTTGGGGGACATAGTCGAACATCGCTTCGCTGAGTGACTTTAAATTCTTTCATGTCACGTGTCGCGGCAATAATTAAGAATAGCGTTCACGATTGGCCCGGACGTGCCGATGAGGGTGGGGGCGGGTGGCGAGGAGGGCGGCGAGAGCTGTCCGTTTTATCGAGTTAGCGGACATCTTGCGGCCGTGTGGGTCGGCAAGAAAATCAGCTCAGACGATTACTCTCCGTGCATACAACTACGGTCGGTATCGCCTCGAGCCGCCTCGGTCGCCGGGTGGTCGATGCCGCCCGGAAGATCGATGCGGTGCGCCCGGAGCGCATCGCCGGTCCGTTGGCCGGTCCCGGCGGGCGATGCGAACCCATTGGCGCCGGGTCGAATTCGCCCCTTTCCCGTCGACGGGAAGCAGGGTCGGCGCATTTCCCGCGCGCAGGGAACCGGGCCTGCATCGACTCTTTCACGCCCCGGCGGGGCTGCTTCGGGGTCGGCCGAGGCGGTCCGAGCCGGCGCACCGTCCGGTGCGGCTGGGTTACTTCACGTCGGTCGCTGGGCATGTGTCCTCAACGATCACCGCGAGCGGAGCCGAGGGGAGAGGCGATGGCCTCCGAGGAGTCTTCCCGTCCAGACCGGCGTGGCCCGGGGCCCGACACCGCCCCTGACGGGCGGCGGGGCGCGGCGGGTGCCGACCGTGCTCCCGAGGAGCGGCGAGACGACCGTGCCGCTGAGGGGCGGGGCGAGTCGGGTGCCGACCGCAGCCAGGTGGATCGTGAGGCGAGTGACCCGCCTGCGCATCCGGGCCGGTTGTCGCGTGGCGAGTGGATGGCGGCGGTGCGCCGCACGGGGCGTGAGTTCGGTGACGACAGACTGACCGACTGGGCCGCGGCGCTCACCTACTACGGCGTGCTCTCCATCTTTCCGGGCCTGCTGGTGCTGGTCTCGCTGCTCGGCCTGATGGGCACGGAGGCCACCCGGACGGTACGCGACACCGTCGCCGAGTCGGTGCCCGAGCAGAACATCCGCCAGATCCTCGACGCCGCGATCGGGCAGGCCCACCAGAACGGTGGGTTGGCCGGTATCGCCGCGATCATCGGTCTGCTCGCCGCCTTCTGGTCGGCCTCCGGCTACGTCGCCGCCTTCATGCGCGCCGCCAACTCGATCTACGACGTGCCGGAGGGGCGGCCGATCTGGAAGACCCTGCCGATCCGGGTCGGGGTCACCGCGGTGATCGGCGTGATGCTGCTGGCCAGCGCGGTGATCGTGGTCTTCACCGGCCGTTTCGCCGAGGAGGTCGGTGCCGCGCTGGGGGTGGGGAGCACGGCCGTGACGGTGTGGGACATCGCCAAGTGGCCGGTGCTGCTGGTCCTGGTCAGCCTGATGTTCGCCATCCTCTACTGGGCGTCGCCGAACGCGCGCCAGGGCGGCTTCCGTTGGGTGAGCCCGGGTGGAGTGCTGGCGGTGCTGATCTGGCTGCTGGTCTCCGGCCTGTTCGCCTTCTACGTGAGCAACTTCGGCTCGTACAACAAGACCTACGGGGCACTGGCCGGGGTGATCATCTTCCTGGTCTGGCTCTGGCTGAGCAACATCGCGATCCTGTTCGGTGCGGAGCTCGATGCCGAGTTGGCGCGGGCGCGGGCGATCAGCGGTGGCCTCCGGCCGGTCGATCGGGAGCCCTACGTTGAGTTGCGCGACGACCGCAAGCTGCGCTCGAAGGGTGGAGAATCGCCTTCTCAGTGACCTTCCGGACGGATCTACACCTACTAGCTCCCGCTTCACGCCGAAACTTTTGCTAGATCAGGCAAAAGTTGACGTCAAAATGCTCTAAGGTCTGGACAGCGCAGGTTGAAGCCTCCTACTGTGTCGGGCACCACACGTTGGCATTTCGTCGATGTGAACACCCCCGGTGGGAGAGGTGAGCCGTGCCCAACGCCGACCCCCTGCACGTCCGATTGTTGCGGTTGTTACGTGACGAGGGAGCGCTGTCGCGGGCCGAACTCGCCGACCGCCTGGAGATGCCCCGGCCGCGGTTGCTCGCCGAGCTGGAGCGGCTGGTCGCCCTCGGCTACGTGGCGGAGGCGGGCAAGGCGGCCTCCCGGGGCGGGCGGCGTTCCACGCTTGTCGAACTGAGCCCGGAGCTGCGCTTCGCGGCCGTCGATCTGGGTGCCAGTTCGATCGACGTCGAGGTCGTCAACGGCCGGCTGGAGCCGGTGGCGGCGTACGCGGAGGCGGCCGACATCCGGTCCGGCCCGAAGGCGACCCTCCAGCGCGTCAACGAGCTGCTGCACAAGGCCCGGGTCGACGGTGTCTACGAGCGACTCGACGCGGTCGGCATCGGTGTGCCCGGCCCGGTCAGCTTCCGCGACGGAGTGCCGGTCTCGCCGCCGATCATGCCCGGCTGGGACCGCTTCCCCGTCCGTGAACTGCTCACCCGCGAGCACGGCTGCCCAGCGGTGGTCGACAACGACGTGAACATCATGGCGATCGGCGAGCGGCACGGCGGGGTGGCCCACTCGGTCGACGACTTCCTCTTCGTCAAGATCGGCACCGGTATCGGCTGCGGTATCTACCTCAGTGGCGACGTCTACCGGGGCACCGACGGGTGCGCCGGCGACATCGGCCACATCCAGGTCGATCCGCACGGGTCGATCTGCTCCTGCGGCAACGCCGGCTGCCTGGAGGCACTCTTCAGCGGGGCCGCCCTGGCCAAGGACGCCACCGCCGCCGCGCGGGCTGGCACCTCACCCGCCCTGGCCGAACGACTGGAGGCCAACGGCGCGGTCACCGCGCTCGACGTCGCCGCCGGGGCGCTCGAAGGGGACGTGACCTGCATCCAACTCATCCGTGAGGGAGGACGGCGGGTCGGCGGCGTGCTCGCCGGGCTGGTCAGCTTCACCAACCCCTCGATGATCGTGATCGGCGGTGGACTCGCCCAACTCGGGCACATCCTGCTCGCCGAGATTCGCAGTGTCGTGTACCGCCGCTCGCTGCCGCTGGCCACCGGCAACCTGCCGGTGGTGCTCTCCGAGCTCGGCCCGCGGGCCGGCGTGGCCGGCGCCGCGGTGCTCGCCAGCGACCTGGCCTTCGGGGAGGCGGCATGAACGGGCAGGACGCCGCGAGCGGGACCGGCGCGCCGCCGGTGGAGACGACCGCCGGCGAGGGCGAGGTGGTGCTGCGCCTGACCGACGTGGTCAAGACCTTCCCGGGCGTACGCGCCCTGGACGGCGTGCAACTGGAGGTCCGCGCGGGCGAGGTGCACTGCCTGCTCGGGCAGAACGGTGCCGGCAAGTCCACCCTGATCAAGGTGCTCGCCGGGGTGCACCGGCCGGACTCGGGGCAGGTCGAGTGGCTGGGTGAGCGGATCAGCTTCGCCAACCCGCAGGCCGCGATGCGCGCCGGGATCGCCACCATCTACCAGGAACTCGACCTGGTCGAGGACCTGTCCGTGGCGGAGAACGCCTTCCTGGGGCACGAGCCGCGTCGGTTCGGGTTCATCCGTCGGGGCCACATGGCCGGCCGGACCCGCCAGATCCTCGGCCGGCTCGGCCACGCCGAGATCCCACCGGGTCGGATGGTGCGGGCCCTGCCGGCGGCCGGCAAGCAGGTGGTCAGCATGGCCCGGGCGTTGTCCCACGAGGCCCGGCTGATCATCATGGACGAGCCGAGCGCCGTGCTCGCCCACGACGAGGTGGAGAACCTCTTCCGGATCATCCGCGAACTGACCGCCCAGGGCATCGCGGTCATCTACATCTCGCACCGGTTGGAGGAGATCCGCGAGATCGGCGACCGGGTGACCGTACTCAAGGACGGCCGGACCACCGCGGCGAACCTGCCGGCCCGCGAGACCCCGACAAGCGACCTGGTCTCCCAGATGACCGGCCGGACCATCGAGTACGTCTTCCCGGACCGCCCCGCCGAGACCGTGGTCGGCGACGAACTGCTCCAGGTCGACGGGCTGACCCGTACCGGCGAGTTCGCCGACGTGTCACTGACCGTCCGGGCTGGAGAGATCGTCGGCATCGCGGGCCTGGTCGGCTCCGGCCGCTCGGAACTGCTGGAGACGATCTACGGTGCGCGGGCGGCCGAGGCTGGTTCGGTGCGGATGGCCGGTCGGGCGCTGCGGCCGGGCAGCGTCGGCGCGGCGGTGCGGGCCGGCATGGGCATGGCCCCCGAGGAGCGCAAGAGCCAGGCGTTGCTGCTCGGCGAGCCGATCTACCGCAACGTCACCCTCGCCACCTTCGATCGCTACGCCCGCTTCGGTTTCACCGACGTGGGCCGGGAACGGGCGGCGGCCGACCGGATCGCCGAGAGCCTGGAGATGCGTCCGCGCGACGTCCGCCGGGCGGTGCGCACGCTCTCCGGCGGCAACCAGCAGAAGGTGGTGGTCGGTCGCTGGCTGCTCGGCGACACGAAGCTGCTGCTGCTCGACGAGCCCACCCGCGGGGTGGACGTCGGTGCCCGGGCCGAGCTGTACCAGGTGATTCGGCAGCTCGCGGCCAAGGGGGTCGGGGTGCTGCTGGTCTCCAGCGAGGTGCCCGAGGTGCTCGGCCTGGCCGACCGGGTGCTGGTCATGCGCGAAGGGCGGGTCGTCCGGACCGCCCCTGCCGACGAAATCGACGAACCCACCGTGCTCGACCTCGTGATGGCGGGGTCCCTGATGGAAGGCGCAGCGGCATGACCGATAGTCCGCCCACGACTAAGCTGCCGGCGCAGTCACCCCCGGTGGACCCGGCGGAGACCGAGGCGGCCGGTCACTCGACGCCGACCGCCACGGCGGCCACCACCGGTCGGCTCTCCTGGTGGCACGGCGACGGCGGTGAGGGCGCCAAGCGGAATCTCGCCCTGATCGGGGTGCTGCTGGCACTGTTCGTGATCGGTGCGGCGACCCGCTCGGATCTGTACTCCAACCCGGACTGGGTCTGGGCGAACATGCTCAGCATCCTCAAGCTCGCCTCGGTGGTCGGCGTGGTCACCGTCGGGATGACCTTCGTGATCATCGGGGGCGGCATCGACCTCTCGGTCGGCGCGATCGTGGCGCTGGCCGGGGTCTGGTGCACCACGGTGGCGACGCAGAGCTTCGGTGCCGGCGGGATGATCTTCACCGCGATCATCGTCGGGATGGCGGTCGGCCTGGTCAACGGGACACTCATCGCGTACGGGCGGCTGGTGCCGTTCATCGCGACGCTGGCCATGTTGGTGGCCGCGCGAGGGCTGGCCGCCGAGATCTCGCAGAAGCAGACCCAGATCTCGCAGAACAGCACCATCAACGGCATCGCCAGCACCGACCTGCTCGGCATCCCGCTGCTGGTCTACATCCTGGCCGCCGTGGTCGCCGCGGGGTGGGTGCTGCTCAACCGCACCACCTTCGGGCGGCGCACCGTCGCCGTCGGCGGCAACCCGGAGGCCGCCCGGCTGGCCGGCATCAACGTCCGACTGCACACCCTCCTGCTGTACGCGTTGTCCGGCCTGTGCTGCGGCATCGCCGCCATCATGCTCACCGCGCAGGCGACCTCGGCCCAGGCGGCGATGGCGAACCTCTACGAGCTGGACGCGATCGCCGCCGTGATCATCGGGGGCACGCTGCTCAGCGGTGGGCGGGGCACCATCGTCGGCTCCCTGCTCGGTGTGATCATCTTCGCCACCATCACCAACCTCTTCGCCATCAACGGCCTCTCCACGGAGGCCCAGAACATGGTCAAGGGCGGCATCATCGTCGCCGCCGTCCTGATCCAGCAGGTCCAGTTCGGCACTCTCTCCCAGTTCTTCCGTCGCAACCGGCTCACCACGAGCTGACCACCGCTGCACCCGGGCCACCGAGCAACCGACGGTGGCCGGGCTTCGTACACCCAAAATCCCCACCACTTAATAACCAGGAGGTCGTCATGACCCAGCACAGTCGCGACATGTCGCGGCGCCGGCTGCTCTTCGGCGGGGCGGCCGTCGGCGCCGGCGTACTGCTCGCCGGTTGCACAAGCAACGAGCAGACACCGACCGAGGCGCAGACCAAGGCGGCCGACGGCAACGCCAACGCCGAGCCCGGCAAGCAGGTGACCATCGGCTTCTCCGCGCCGGCCGCCGACCACGGCTGGATCGCCGCGATCACCAACAACGCCAAGTCGCAGGCCGCCGCGTACTCCGACGTGGAGTTCAAGACGGTCGAGGCGGGCGCGGACGCGGCGGCCCAGCGGGCCGCGCTGTCCACCCTGATCTCGCAGAAGCCCGACGTGATCGTGCTGCTGCCGCACGACGGCAAGGAGCTGAACTCGTTCGGGCTGGAGGCGATGGCGGCCGGCATCCCGGTGGTCAACCTGGACCGGGCCTTCCCGGACGCCAAGGCGTACCGGTTGCAGATCAAGGGCGACAACTACGGCATGGGTGTCTCCGCCGCCACCTTCATCGTCGAGCAGCTCAAGGCCAAGGGCGTCAGCAATCCGGTGATCGCCGAGATCGCCGGGATGGACGAGTTGGAGCTGACCCAGGAGCGTACGAAGGGCTTCAACGACACCCTGGCCCAGCACGGCCTGAAGGTGAAGAACCGCCGGGCGGCACGGTTCACCGCGGACTCCGGCCAGCAGGAGGCGAGCCAGCTGTTGCAGGCCGAGCCGAAGATCGACGCGATCTGGAACCACGACGACGACCAGGGCATCGGGGTGCTGGCCGCGTTCAGCCAGGCCAACCGCAACGAGTTCTTCATGGTCGGTGGCGCCGGCTCGAAGAAGGCGATGGAGGACATCCAGGCCGACAACACGGTGCTGAAGGCCACGGTGACCTACAGCCCGTCGATGGCGTCCTCGGCGATCTCGCTGGCCCGCCTCATCGGCCAGGGCAGGGGCATGTCCGACCTGGTGGAACTCCAGGTTCCCAAGGAGATTGTCCTCGCCTCCGAAACGATCACCAAGGAGAACGCGAGCGACTACCTCAAGCTCGGGTTCTGACACAACGGGGGGAGACCCACCTTGTCCACGACAAACAACGAACTGCGGGTCGGCATGGTCGGCTACGCGTTCATGGGCGCCGCGCACTCGCAGGCATGGCGGACCGTGAACCGGGTGTACGACCTGCCGGCGCGGGCCCGGATGGCGCTCCTCTGCGGCCGGGACGCCGGGAAGGTGGCCGACGCCGCCGACCGGCTCGGCTGGGAGGAGCACACCACGGACTGGCGGGAGCTGGTGAACCGGCCGGACATCGACGTGGTCGACATCTGCACACCGGGTGACAGCCACGCCGAGATCGCGCTGGCCGCGCTCGCCGCGGGCAAGCACGTGCTGTGCGAGAAGCCGTTGGCCAACACGGTCGCCGAGGCCCGGGAGATGGCCGCCGCGGCGGCCACCGCCCAGGCCGGTGGGGCGCGGTCGATGTGCGGCTTCAACTACCGGCGGGTGCCCGCGGTGGCGCTGATGCGTCAGCTCATCGCCGACGGGCGGCTCGGCGAGATCCGGCACGTCCGGGCCACCTACCTGCAGGACTGGATCGTGGACCCGCAGTTCCCCCTGGTCTGGCGGCTCCGTAAGGAGGTGTCGGGATCCGGTGCGCTGGGCGACATCGGTTCGCACATCATCGACCTGACCCAGTACGTCACCGGACAGCGGATCAGCGGGGTCAGCGCGGTGACCGAGACCTTCGTCAAGGAGCGGCCGTTGCCGGCCGAGTCGAGCGGGTTGGCGGCGCAGGCCGACGGGGCCGACGCCGCCACCGGCCCGGTCACCGTCGACGACGCGGCGATCTTCGTGGCCCGTCTGGACGGTGGGGCACTGGCCACGTACGAGGCGACCCGGTTCGCCACCGGACGCAAGAACGCCCTCCGGGTTGAGATCAACGGTTCGCTGGGCAGCGTCGCCTTCGACCTGGAGCGGCTCAACGAGTTGGAGTTCCTCGACGCCACCCGGCCCGCGGCCGAGCAGGGCTTCAACCGGATTCTGGTGACCGAGGCCGAGCACCCGTACCTGTCGGCCTGGTGGCCGCCGGGACACATCATCGGGTACGAGCACTCCTTCACCCACCAGATGCGCGACTTCATCGAGGCGGTGGCGACCGGGGTCGACCCGTCGCCCTCGTTCGCCGAGGCGTTGCAGGTGCAACTGGTGCTGGACGCGGTGACCCGCTCGGCCGAACTGGGCTCCTCCTGGGCCGCGGTGGAGCCGTCGCTGGCACCGGTCGCCGCCTGAACCACCTCCGGAGCCGACCGGCGAGGGCCGGCCACGGTTGCGCCCCGTGGCCGGTACGGGTCGGGTCCGGAGGTCGTGCCACCGGGCGACCGGCGGCACGAGCAATGCGGTTCCTCCGGTGCGGCCGGACCGGGATTCCCCGGCAGCACCGGAGGGCCGCCGCCCACCGACCAGTCCACCGACCGTCCACCTGGAGACTCCCGCCGCCAGGCGGACCGCGTCCGACGAGTCGTCCGATCGGGACATCGTCGTCCTGACCGGGCCGGATGCGGGGGAGGCAGGGGCGAGACGCCGACTGTCCCTGCCTGCCAGCCCCGTCCGACCGACCCACCCGGTACGCCGGCCCGACGTCGTCGCCGCCGACCTCGGCGTCGGCCGGCGAGTACCCACCGGAGCGGGCGGCGGACGGGGCGCATCGGCCTAACCTGTATCTTTTTCAGCTTTTTCCTGATATCAAGATTCAATCGATGTATGTCGGTTTCTCGGGCACCGGAAGGAGCGCTATGCGTACAGGTGTCTGGCTGGTGGGGGCGCGTGGCTCGGTCGCGACCACCAGCATCGTCGGGGCGCTCGCGCTGCGCGCCGGGCTGACCGGGCCGACCGGCTGCGTCACCGAACTGCCCGGAGTCAACAGCCCCGCCCTGCCGGCCTTCGCCGACCTGGTCTTCGGCGGCCACGACGTGGTCGCCACCCCGATCGCCAAGCGCGCCGAGGCGCTCGCTGACGCCGGTGTACTGCCGGCCCGCCTGGTCGCCGCACTGCCCGAGGAACTGGCCGCCGTGGAGCGGGAACTACGCCCGGCACCCACCGTCGGGACCCAGGCCGACCGGGCCGCCGCGCTCGTCCGCGACGTCACCGCCTTCCGGCAGCGACACGAGCTGGCCCGGGTGGTGATGGTCAACGTCGCCGCGACCGAACCGGCTCCCCGACCGCATCCCGGGCACGCCGACCCGGACGCGCTGCGGGCCGCCCTCGCCGGTCCCGACGAGGTGCTGCCACCCAGCTCGCTCTACGCGTACGCGGCCGTCGCGGCGGACTGTCCGTACGTCGACTTCACCCCGTCGACCGGCCTGCGGCTGCCGGCGCTGACCGCGCTGGCCGACCGCCACGGCGTGCCGTACGCCGGCCACGACGGCAAGACCGGGGAGACCCTGCTCAAGTCGGTGCTCGCCCCGATGTTCGCGATGCGTCACCTCACCGTGCGGTCCTGGTCCGGGCTCAACCTGCTCGGCGGCGGCGACGGCGCCACCCTGGCCGATCCCGACGCGAACGCCGCAAAGGTGCGCAGCAAGCAACGGGTGCTCGGGGAGACGCTCGGCTACCTGCCGCAGGGCGACACCCGGATCGGGTACGTCGAGGAACTCGGTGACTTCAAGACCGCCTGGGATCTGATCACCTTCGCCGGGTTCCTGGGCACCGGGATGCGGCTGGAGTTCACCTGGCACGGCTGCGACTCGGCGCTGGCCGCCCCGCTCGTGCTCGACCTGGCCCGGCTCACCGCCGCCGCGCACGCCGCCGGCCGCACCGGGCCGCTGACCGACCTGGCCTTCTTCTTCAAGGATCCGCTGGGCACCGCGACCCACTCGCTGGCCGACCAGTGGACCCGGCTGTGCGCGTTCGCTGGCAGCCTGGACGCCGGAGACACCGATGCCTCGCGTGGCTGACCTGGCCGAGCTGGTCCGCGCCCCGGCCGCGCTCTCGGTACCCGGGGACGTGGTCGCCGGTGCCGCCGCGGCGGGCGCGCTCGGTCCGCGTACCCCCGCCCTCGCCGCCGCGTCGGTGCTGCTGTACTGGGCCGGCATGGCCGCCAACGACTGGGCTGACCGCGAACTGGACGCGGTGGAACGCCCCGAGCGGCCGATACCGAGCGGCCGGGTCAGTCCCGGCCTCGCGGTCGGGCTTGCCGCCGGTCTCACCGCCGCCGGTGTCGGGCTCGCCGCCGCGGCCGGTGGCCGGCGGGCCACCGCTGTCGCGTTGCCGCTCGCCGCCGCCGTCTGGGGGTACGACCTCGCGGCCAAGAACACCGCCGCCGGGCCCGCCATGATGGCCACCTGTCGGGGGCTGGACGTGCTGCTCGGTGCCGCCGGAGGTCGGACGGCGCGGGCGTTGCCGGCGGCGGTCACCGTCGCCGCGCACACCTGGACCGTCACCGCGCTGTCCCGTCGGGAGGTCAGCGGCACCGACCGCGCCCTGCCGCTGCGTACCCTCGCCGGCACCGCCCTGGTCGCGGCGAGCGCCGCCGTCCCGCCCGGTTGGCGACTCACCGCGAGCGTCACCCGGACCGGTGGTCCGGCGGAGCCCGCCTGGCGTGCCCCTGCCGTCCGCACCGACGGTCGGCGAACCGTCGACGTCGGGAACGGTCGGCGTGCCCTCGGCACCGTGGCGGTGGCGCTGCCCGCCGTCCTCGCCGCCTGGTACGCCGCCCGTTACGGCACCGCTCAGGCGCGGGTGGCGGCCGAGCCCACCGCGGCGCGGGTCCGCGCGGCGGTCGGCGCCGGCATCACCGGCCTGCCCGCGTTGCAGGGGGCGCTGACCGCCCGCGCCGGGTCGGGCCTGCTCGGACTGGCGGTGGCGGCGGCCGCACCGCTGGGCCGGCGGCTGGCCCGAAAGGTCTCACCGACATGACGTCCGCCGGCATCGCCAGGCCCTCCGACGGACTGCGGTTCGGGTACGGGACCAACGGCTTCGCCAACCACCGCCTCGACGACGCGCTCGCGGTCATCGCCGACCTCGGCTACGCCGGTGTCGCGCTCACTCTGGACCACGACCACCTCGACCCGTTCGCGCCCGCCCTGGCGGGGCGCGTCGACGCCGTCGCTCGCCGACTGGCCGAACTCGGGCTCGGCCTGGTGATCGAGACCGGCGCGCGATTCCTGCTGGACCCCTGGCACAAGCACGCCCCGACGCTGCTGCACGACGACCCCACGCTCCGGATCGAGTTCCTGCGCCGCGCGGTGGCGATCGGCGCGGACCTCGGCGCCGAGGCGGTCTCGTTCTGGGCCGGCGTCCGGCCGGATACGGTCACGCCGGCGGTGGCCTGGGACCGCCTGGTCGCCGGCTGTGCCACCGTGATCGAGGCGGCCGAGGCCGTCGGGGTCACGCTGGGGTTCGAACCGGAGCCGGGCATGCTGGTCGAGGACATCGCCGACTGGCGCCGCCTGCACGCCGCCCTCGGCTCGCCGGCCCACCTCGGCATCACCCTCGACATCGGACACTGCCGATGTCTGGAGCCGCAGTCGGTGCCCGACTGTGTCCGTGACGTCGCCGCGCACCTGGTCAACGTGCAGATCGACGACATGCGGCGGGGTGTGCACGAACACCTGGAGTTCGGTGTCGGCGAGATCGACTTTCCGCCGGTGCTGGCCGCGCTGCGCGAGATCGGCTACCGGGGCCTGGTGGCGGTGGAACTGCCCCGGCACTCGCACGCCGCGCCCACCGTCGCCGCCCGCTCGCTGGATTTCCTGCGCACCGCCGCCTCGGGGCACGTCCTTTGCTCTGCTTCAACCGGCGCACCAGCAGGCGTCCGCTATCCGGACAACGACCGACGCGTGGAGTGAAGCAGAGCAAAGGACGCACGCGGTGCCACCGCCACGGCCGTCGACGGCGGCGGACGAGGGAGGAGACGCGATGACAGTGGACGAGCTGCGGGCGGCCCTGCGGGGCGTACCCGATCCGGACTGGTTGGCCACGGCCCTGGACCGCGTCGCGGCCGAACCCACCACCGTCGCGCGGTTCTTCCCGGCGGCCGGCCGCCGCTGCGGCCGACACGACCTGCCCGAGCTGCCCGGCTGGACCGCCGACGAGGCGGCCCGGGCACTGCTGCTGGCCAGCCTGCCCACCGGTCACGCCCAGCAGGCCGAGGTGCTCTACCGCACCGGGGACGCCGCCGAGAAGCGGGCCGTGCTCAAGGCGCTGCCGTTGTTGCCGATCGGCGCGGCCGGGCTGCCACTGCTGCACGACGCGATCCGCACCAACGACACCCGGCTGGTCGCCGCGGCCCTCGGCCCGTACGCCCGCCACCTCGACCCGCCGGCCTGGCGGCAGGCGGTGCTCAAGTGCGTCTTCACCGGCGTGCCGCTGGCGGTGGTGACCGACCTCGACGCCCGCGCGGACCAGGAACTGGCGGCGATGCTCGCCGCGCTGGCCGCCGAGCGCCGGGCCGCCGGCCGGAGCATGCCCGCCGACGCCGCCGAACTGCTGGATCGGCTCACCGCCGCCAGCCAGCCCCAGCCCAGGGAGGTGTGATGCGGATCTTCGACCCGCACATCCACATGACGTCCCGTACCACCGACGACTACGAGCGGATGGCCGCAGCCGGCGTCCGGGCAGTGGTGGAACCGGCGTTCTGGCTGGGCCAGCCGCGCACCAACGTCGGCTCGTTCACCGACTACTTCGACTCCCTGGTCGGTTGGGAGCCGTTCCGGGCCGGGCAGTTCGGGATCCGCCATCACGCCACGATCGCGCTGAACCCGAAGGAGGCCAACGACAGGCGTTGCCGGCCCGTGCTCGACGAACTGCCCCGCTACCTGGAGAAGGACGGCGTGGTGGCGGTCGGCGAGATCGGGTACGACTCGATGACCCCCGAGGAGGACGACGCCTTCGCCGCCCAGCTCGCCCTGGCCGTGGCGCACGACCTGCCGGCGATGGTGCACACCCCGCACCGGGACAAGGCCCGGGGTGTCGAGCGTAGCCTGGCCGTGGTCGCCGAGTCCGGGATCGCGCCGGAGCGGGTGGTGCTCGACCATCTCAACGAGATGACCGTGAAACTGGTCCGGGACACCGGCTGCTGGCTCGGCTTCTCCATCTACCCGGACACCAAGATGTCGCCGCCGCGAATGGTCGAGCTGCTCAAGGCGTACGGGACCGAACGGATGCTGGTCAACTCGGCCGCCGACTGGGGACGCTCCGACCCGCTGCTCACCCGGGCCACCGGCGAGGCGATGCTGCGCGCCGGGTTCACCGACGACGACGTCGACCGGGTGCTCTGGCGCAACCCGGTCGAGTTCTACGGGCAGTCCGGGCGGCTCGACCTGACCGACGACGACCTCGCGGAGCCGACCTTCGCCGGCAACTCGATCCTGCGCGGCGGCAGCTGATGCGGCTGCGGCACACCGGCGGGCGCACCGTCCACCTCGGATACTGCACAAACGTGCACTCCGCCGAGGACCTCGCCGGCATCGTCGCCCAACTGGACACGTACGCGGTGCCGGTCCGCGAGACGCTCGGCGCCGATCCACTCGGGCTGGGCCTGTGGCTGGCCGCCCCGGTCGCCGCCGAACTGGCCGCCGACCCGGCCGCCCGCCGCCGGTTGCGCACCGAGTTGACCGTACGCGGGCTGGAGGTGGTCACCCTCAACGGTTTCCCGTACGCCGCCTTTCAGGCGCCCGTGGTCAAGGGGGCGGTGTACCGACCGGACTGGACCACGGACGACCGGCTCGGGTACACCCTCGACCTGGCCCGGGTACTTGCCGATCTGCTACCTGACGACGCCGCCCGTGGCTCGGTCTCCACCCTGCCGCTGGCCTGGCGGGCGCCGTGGGACCGCACCCGGGCGGACGCCGCCCGTCGACGGCTCGACCGGCTCGCCACCGGACTCGCCGCCGTCGAGCGGGACACCGGTCGGCCGGTGCGGGTCGGCTTCGAGCCGGAGCCCGGCTGCGTGGTGGAGAGCACCCCGCAGGCCGTCGCCGCCCTGTCCGGAATGGACACCGATCGCCTCGGGATCTGCCTGGATCTGGCCCACCTCGCCTGCGCCTGGGAGGAGCCCGCCGCCGCCCTGGAGCGGCTGGCCGTCGCCGGCCTGCCGGTGGTCAAGGTGCAGGTGTCCGCCGCGCTGGAGGCGGCCGCCCCGACCGCTGACGCCGCCGCCCTGCGCCGCTGGGTCGAGCCGCGTTTCCTGCACCAGACCCGCACCGCCGGCTGCGCCGCCGCCACCGGCGCCGCACCGACCGCGGCCACCGGCGTCGTATCGGGAGGCGGGCCGCAGGGCGCCGATCCGGCGGATCCGAGCTGGGCGGCCGACGACCTCGACGTCGCCCTGGACGCCGCGCTGCCCGGGCCGTGGCGGGTGCACTACCACGTGCCACTGCACGCCCCACCCGAACCACCGCTGGGCTCGACCCTGCCGGTGCTGCGCGCCGCGCTGGCCGCGCTCTTCGCCGGTGCCGACGCCGGCTGCGACCACCTCGACGTCGAGACGTACACCTGGGGGGTGTTGCCGGCGGCGCGACGCCCGCGCACCGACGCGGAGCTGGCCGCCGGGATCGCGGCCGAACTGGCCTTCACCCGGGACGAGCTGGTCGCCCTCGGGCTGACCCCGACCGACAAGGCGGTGATCCCGTGAGCGCGAGGAGTGAGCCGGTGTTGCGAGCCCCGCAGTCGCGAACAAAGGCGGTGATCCCGTGAGCGCGAGGAGTGAGCCGGTGTTGCGAGCCCCGCAGTCGCGAACAAAGGCGGTGATTCCGTGAGCGCGAGTCGACAGCTGGTGGTGCTCGACGTGGTGGGGCTGACCCCCCGGTTGCTGGCGCACATGCCCCGGCTGCGCGCGGTCGCCGACACTGGGTTCCGTGCCGAGTTGGGCACCGTGCTGCCGGCGGTGACCTGCTCGGTGCAGTCCACCTTCCTCACCGGAGCCCTCCCCGCCGAGCACGGCATCGTCGGCAACGGGTGGTACTTCCGGGACCTCGGCGAGGTGCTGCTCTGGCGGCAGCACAACGCGCTCGTCGGCGGGGAGAAACTGTGGCAGGCCGCGCGCCGCGCCCGGCCCGGTTACACGGTGGCGAACGTCTGCTGGTGGTACGCGATGGGCGCGGACGTGGACTGGACGGTCACCCCGCGACCGGTCTATTACGCCGACGGTCGCAAGGAGCCGGACTGCTACACCGACCCGCCGCAGCTGCACGATGCGCTCACCGACCGGCTCGGCACCTTTCCGCTGTTCACCTACTGGGGGCCGGGTGCGGGCCTGCCGTCGTCGCGCTGGATCTGCCGGGCGGCCGAGCAGATCCTCGCCGACTCCTCGCCCGACCTGACCCTGGTCTACGTTCCGCACCTGGACTACGACCTGCAACGCTTCGGCCCGTCCTCGCCCCGCGCCGCCGCCGCGGCGGCCGAGCTGGACGGTGTGCTCGCACCGCTGCTCGACGCCGCGCAGGCCCGCGACGCGACGGTGGTGGTGCTGTCGGAGTACGGCATCACCGAGGTGTCCCGGCCGGTGGACGTCAACCGGCTGCTGCGCGCCGAGGGGCTGCTGCGGGTGCACACCCAGGCGGGCATGGAGTACCTCGACCCGTGGACGTCCCGCGCCTTCGCGGTCGCCGACCACCAGGTCGCCCACGTGTACGTGCGCGACCCGGCCGACGTGTCGGCGGTGGCGAAGCTCTGCGCCGGGCTGCCCGGGGTGGCCGAGGTGCTCGGTGTCGACGGCAAGGCGGCCCACGGGTTGGACCATCCGCGCGCCGGTGAGCTGGTGCTGGTGGCCGAGCCGGACGCCTGGTTCACGTACTACTACTGGCTGGACGACGCGCGTGCGCCCGACTTCGCCCGGCTGGTGGAGATCCACCGCAAGCCCGGGTACGACCCGGCGGAGCTGCTCTTCGATCCGGCCGGGCCGGGCGCGGCGAAGCGCCGGGCCGCGGTCGCGCTGGCCCGCAAGAAGCTCGGGATGCGGTACCTGATGAACGTGGTCGGGTTGGATGCCGGCGCACGCGCGGTCCGGGGCTCACACGGACGGCTGCCCGCCGATCCGGCCGACGGACCGGTGCTGCTCTGCTCCGACGCGTCGGTGGCCCGGGACCGGATAGCGGCCACGGAGGTGAAGGGGCTGCTGCTGGAACTGGCCGGGTTGGAGGGACGGTGACGGTTGCCGAGGCACCTGTCGATTCGGCCGGGCTGCGGGCCCGCTTCGACGCCGAGCTGACCGCCTTCCTCGACCGGCAGGATCCGGACTGGCCGGACGGCGCACCACGGGGCGTCTTCACCACGTTGCACCGGTTCGTGCTGGCCGGCGGTAAGCGCCTGCGTCCACTGTTCTGCTACTGGGGCTGGCGGGGCGCGGGCGGCCCGGACGGCACGCCGATCGTGGTCGCCGCCGCCGCGCTGGAGCTGTTCCACGCCTTCGCGCTGATCCACGACGACATCCTGGACGGCAGCGACCGTCGCCGTGGGGAGCCCTCGGTGCACCGGATCTTCGCCGACCTGCACGCCCGCTCGTCGTGGCGGGGCGACCCCGAGGCGTACGGACGTAACACCGCCCTGCTCTGTGGTGACCTCTGCGCCGCCTGGTCGGATCAGATGTTCCACGAGTGCGGGCTGAGCCCCGACCAGGTGCACCAGGGGTACGCCGTGTTCGCGCTGATGCGTACCGAGGTGATCGCGGGGGAGTATCTCGACCTGGTTTCCGGGGTGGGCGACGGCTCGGTGGCCAGCGCGCTCACGGTGATCCGGATGAAGGCAGCCCGCTACACGGTCACCCGGCCGTTGCAGATCGGTGCCGCGCTGGCGGGTGCACCCGTCGAGCTGCTGGACGCGCTGGCCGAGTTCGGCGACCCGCTCGGGGACGCCTTCCAGCTCCGCGACGACGTGCTGGGGGTCTTCGGTGACCCGGCGGTCACCGGCAAGTCCGTGCTTGACGATCTGCGCGAGGGCAAACCGACGGTGATGATGGCGCTGGCCCGCGACGCCGCCGACCGGGCGCAGGGCGCCCGGCTGCGCGAGCTGTTCGGCAATCCCGACCTGGACGCCGAGGGCGCCGCCGAGCTGCGGGAGATCATCGAGAGCACCGGCGCCCGCCGGAAGATCGAGCAGATGATCCAGGTCCGCGCCGAAGCCGGGCTGGCGGCGCTGGAACACACCGAGGTGACTGCGGAGAGCCAAACCGCCCTGATGGAGCTGGCCGCCCAGGCCATTGACCGTCAGCGCTGAGCGCACCGCGGCAGGCCGCTCCCGAGCGGCTTTTGACCGAACAGACGAAAGTCTGCATCCGGCAGTCAGAAGATATAGACACATCAACGTATGACGTTTAATGTCGTCGCTAGGACCCACATGTTTCGTCGAGGTGAACCGGCGGCGCGGCACCCCCCTCGGCACCCCCGCTACGGCATCCGGCGCGACGGCGCGCGCCCCGCCCTGGCAGAGCACTCGTCAGGAAGGGACAGCACTGCGATGTCCACCATGCGCACCACCCACCACCCCGCACGGTGGTCCACAAGCGCCTCGGCGCTGCTCCTGGTCGTGACAGCCGGCACCGTGGCCATCGCCGGCCCGACTCCGGCCCGTGCCCACCCCATCGTCGCCAGCGACTTCCAGCAGGTCACCCTCGCCAAGGGAGTGGCCGAGGTCGGTGAACCGATGAGCATCGCGGTGCTGCCGGACCGTTCGGTCCTGCACACCGCCCGCAACGGCACGCTGCGCCGCACCGACGCCGCGGGCAACACCTCGGTGATCGCCAACATCCCGGTCTACACCCACGACGAGGACGGGTTGCAGGGCGTCGGGGTCGATCCGAACTTCGCCACCAACCGGCACATCTTCCTCTACTACGCCCCGCCGCTGTCCACCCCCGGCGGCGACGCCCCGGCCACCGGCACCAACTGGTCCGCCTGGCAGGGCGTCAACCGGCTGTCCCGGTTCACCCTCAACGCCGACTTCACCGTCAACCAGTCCAGCAAGGTCGACATCCTCGACGTCGCCGCCGACCGGGGCATGTGTTGCCACGCCGGCGGCGACATCGACTTCGACGCCGCCGGCAACCTGTACCTGTCCACCGGCGACGACACGAACCCCTTCGACTCCGGCGGGTACTCCCCGATCGACGAGCGCACCAACCGCAACCCCGCGTACGACGCGCAGCGCAGCGCGGCCAACACCAACGACCTGCGCGGCAAGATCCTGCGGATCAAGGTCAACGCCAACGGGTCGTACTCGATCCCGGCCGGCAACATGTTCGCCCCGGGCACCGCCCGCACCCGACCCGAGATCTACGCGATGGGTCTGCGTAACCCGTTCCGGATGAGCGTCGACAAGGCCACCGGTGTCGTCTACGTCGGCGACTACGGCCCGGACTCGGGCTCCACCTCCTCCCGCGGCCCCAGCGGACAGGTGGAGTTCAACCGGATCACCGGGCCTGGCTTCTACGGCTGGCCGTACTGCACCGGCACCAACACCAGCAACGAGACGTACGCCGAGTGGAACTTCGCCAACAACACCGCCGGAGCGAAGTACAACTGCACCGGCGGCGCGACAAACAACTCCTTCCGTAACACCGGCCTGACCACCCTGCCAGCCGCCAAGCCGGCGTGGATCCGCTACGCCGGTGACGCCGGCAGCCCGCCGGAGTTCGGCGGTGGCTCCGAGTCGCCGATGGCCGGCCCGGTCTACCGGTACGACGCCGCGCTCAACTCGGCCACCAAATGGCCGCAGAGCTTCGACGGGCTGTTCTTCGCCGGCGAGTTCGGCCGGGGCTGGATCAAGCCGATCCACATGAACGCCAACGGCTCGATAGCCAGCATCGACGGGTCCTTCCCGTGGAACGGCAAGCAGGTCATGGACATGGCGTTCGGCCCGGACGGCGCGCTCTACGTGCTGGACTACGGCACCGGCTTCTACAACGGCGACGCCAACTCCGCCCTGTACCGCTACGACTACGTCGGCGGCGGCAACCGGGCACCGACGGCGGTGGCCTCGGCGAACCGGACCTCGGGCGTCGCCCCGTTGACGGTGAACTTCTCCTCGGCCGGGTCGTCGGACCCGGAGGGTGGGGCGCTCACCTACTCGTGGGCGTTCGGCGACGGCACCACCTCGACGTCGGCGAACCCGACCAAGACATACACCGCCAACGGCAACTACACCGCCACCCTGACCGTACGCGACCCGCAGGGCGCCACCGGCACGGCGAGCGTACGGATCGGGGTCGGCAACACCGCCCCGACGGTCACCATCAACGGCCCGGTCAACGGGTCGCTGTTCTCCTTCGGCGACACCGTGCCGTTCAGCATCACGGTGACCGACCCGGAGGACGGCACCATCGACTGCACCAAGGTCAAGATGACCTATGTGCTGGGCCACGACAACCATGGCCACCAGATCACCTCGCAGAACGGCTGTTCCGGCTCGATCGCCGTGCCGGTCGACGGTGAGCACGACGACGCCGCCAACATCTTCGGCATCTTCGACGCCGAGTACACCGATGCCGGCGGTCTGACCACCCACACTCAGCACACCCTCCAGCCGCGCAAGCGGCAGGCGGAGCACTACAAGAGCGCCTCGGGCGTCGACCTCTTCGACAAGGCGACCGCCGAGGGCGGCAGGACCGTCGGCAACATCAACAACGGCGACTGGATCGCGTTCGAGCCGTACCGGATCAACAACGTGACGTCGTTCAGCGCCCGGGTCTCCTCGGCCGGCTCCGGCGGCACCCTCCAGGTGCGCGCCGGCTCGGCCACCGGCACGGTGCTCGGCTCGGCGACCGTCGCGGTGACCGGCGGCTGGGACACCTTCACCACGGTCACCGGCAGCATCGCCAACCCGCCCACGGGCACCACGACGCTGTACCTGACCTTCGCCGGCTCGGGAACGGGCCACCTTTACGACCTGGACTCGTTCTCCTTCACCACCGGCAACGGTGGCACCGGCGGAACCGGTCCGATCACCGGGTTGGCCGGTAAGTGCCTGGACGTGCGCGACGCGGCCACGGCCGACGGTACGCAGATCCAGATCTACACCTGTAACGGCTCCGCGGCGCAGACCTGGACGGTGACGCCGAACTCGACGATCCGGGCGTTGGGCAAGTGCCTGGACGTCAACGGTGCCGGCTCGGCCGACGGCACGAAGATCCAGTTGTGGACGTGTAACGGTGGCGGCGCCCAGGTCTGGTCGGCGCAGTCGAACGGCACGTTGCGTAACCCGAACTCGGGCAAGTGTCTGGACGTGTCGAACAACAGCTCCGCCGACGGGCAGGCCGTGCACCTGTGGACCTGCCACACCGACGCGAACCAGCGCTGGGTCCTGCCCTGATCCGAGGAGGGGCCCCTCGTCAACGCCTAGTGTTGAGAACAGGGCCCCTCCTAACACCACCAATCGTTGGGAGAGCGACATGCGCAGACTCCTCCGAACCACCGTCGGCCTGGCCACCGCCGCCCTCGCCGTACTCGCCTGCACCACCCCGGCCACCCCCGCCAGCGCCGCCGACGCCCCGTACGACGTGCTGGTCTTCTCCAAGACGGCCGGATTCCGGCACGACTCCATCGCCGTGGGCACCCAGACCATCCGGGACCTGGGCGCGGCGAACAGCTTCACCGTCACCGCCACCGAGGACGCCGCCGTCTTCACCACCGGCAACCTCGCCCAGTACGAGGCAGTGATCTTCCTCAACACCACCGGCGACGTGCTCAACGGCAGCCAGCAGAGCGCGTTCGAGTCGTACATCGGCTCCGGTGGCGGCTACGTCGGCGTGCACTCCGCCGCCGACACCGAGTACGGCTGGTCCTTCTACGGCAACCTGGTCGGGGCGTACTTCCGCTCCCACCCGGCCATCCAGCAGGCCACCGTCCGGGTGGAGAACCGTGCCCACGCGGCCACCGCCCACCTGCCGCAGAACTGGGTCCGCACCGACGAGTGGTACGACTTCCAGAGCAACCCCCGCTCCGGCGCGCGAGTGCTGGCCAACCTCAACGAGTCGACGTACTCGGGCGGTGTGATGGGTGCCGACCACCCGATCGCCTGGTGCAAGACGTACAACGGCGGTCGGTCCTTCTACACCGGCGGCGGCCACACCCAGGCGTCGTACGCCGAGCCGGCCTTCCGGGCGCACCTGCTCGGCGGCATCCGGTACGCGGCTGGCCGCACCAAGGCCGACTGTCGGCCGGAGACCGGCTACACCACCCTCTACAACGGCTCGACCAGCGGCTGGTCCCAGGCCGGGCCGGGCAGCTTCAGCAACTCCGACGCCACGCTGACCTCGGTCGGCGGGATGGGGCTGTTCTGGCACAGCGCCAAGCAGTTCACCAACTACTCGCTGAAGCTGGACTGGCGGGTGGCCGGCGACGACAACTCCGGTGTCTTCATCGGCTTCCCACCGTCGAGCGACCCGAACTCCGCCATCAACAACGGCTACGAGGTGCAGATCGACCCCACCGACGCCGCCGACCGGACCACCGGCGCGGTCTACGGCTTCAAGGCCGCCGACCTGGCCGCCCGGGACGCCGCGCTGAACCCGGCGGGGGAGTGGAACACCTACGAGCTGCTGGTGGAGGGGGAGCGTCTCCAGGTCTTCCTGAACGGCTCGAAGATCAACGACTTCACCAACACCGACCCGGTCCGGTCGCTCGCCGGCCACATCGGCATCCAGAACCACGGCACCGGCGACGACGTGTCCTTCCGCAACATCCGGATCAAGGAACTCGGCGGCTCGAACCCGCCGCCGGACGACGTCCGCACCGGTCGGATCACCGGGCTGGCCGGCAAGTGCCTCGACGTGCGTAACGGCTCATCGGCGGATGGCACGCAGATCCAGATCTGGTCCTGCCACGGCGGCGCGGCGCAGACCTGGACGGTGACGCCGAATTCGACGATCCGGGCGTTGGGCAAGTGCCTGGACGTCAACGGTGCCGGCTCGGCCGACGGCACGAAGATCCAGTTGTGGACGTGTAACGGTGGCGGCGCCCAGGTCTGGTCGGCGCAGTCGAACGGCACGTTGCGTAACCCGAACTCGGGCAAGTGTCTGGACGTGTCGAACAACAGCTCCGCCGACGGGCAGGCCGTGCACCTGTGGACCTGCCACAACAACGCCAACCAGCGCTGGGTGCTGCCGTAACCGGACACGCTCTACCGCCCCGGTGCGACGGTCACCCCGTCGTACCGGGGCTCTTTCCTACCGCGGGCCGCCCGCCTAGAGTGAGGGACGGCGACCGCGAGGTGGCCGGTGAGTCGACGGGAGGCGCAACCCGTCGGCCCCAGGCGCGACCGCGTCCACCGGTGCATCGTCGGGGCCGCCGCATCCGGTCATCCCTCGCCCCGGTCCCGCAGGTAACGGAATCCCCAACACGACAGGGGAAAAGGACACATGGCGCGACCGATCACGCTGTTCACCGGCCAGTGGGCCGACCTTCCGTTCGAGGAGGTGTGCCGGCTCGCCGCCGAGTGGGGCTACGACGGCCTGGAGATCGCCTGCTGGGGCGACCACTTCGAGGTCGACAAGGCCCTGGCCGACGAGTCGTACATCGAACGCAAGCGGGAGACGCTCGCCAAGCACAACCTCCAGGTCTTCACGATCTCCAACCACCTGGTCGGTCAGGCCGTCTGCGACCACCCGATCGACGAACGGCACCAGGGCATCCTGCCCGCCCGGATCTGGGGCGACGGCGAGCCCGAAGGGGTACGCCAGCGGGCCGCAGAGGAGATCAAGGACACCGCCCGTGCGGCGGCGAAGCTCGGCGTGGACACCGTCGTCGGCTTCACCGGCTCGTCGATCTGGCACACCCTGGCGATGTTCCCGCCGGTGCCGCCAGCCATGATCGAGCGCGGCTACCAGGACTTCGCCGACCGGTGGAACCCGATCCTCGACGTCTTCGACGAGGTCGGGGTGCGCTTCGCCCACGAGGTGCACCCCAGTGAGATCGCGTACGACTACTGGACGACGAAGCGGACCCTTGAGGCGATCGGGAACCGGCCCGCGTTCGGGCTGAACTGGGACCCGTCGCACTTCGTCTGGCAGGAACTGGACCCGGTGAACTTCATCTTCGACTTCGCCGACCGGATCTACCACGTCGACTGCAAGGACGCGAAGGTGCGTACCGGCGACGGCCGTCGCGGTCGGCTGGCCTCGCACCTGCCCTGGGCGGATCTGCGCCGCGGCTGGGACTTCGTCTCCACCGGCCACGGCGACGTGCCCTGGGAGGACTGCTTCCGGGCGCTGAACGCGATCGGCTACTCCGGGCCGATCTCCATTGAATGGGAGGACGCCGGGATGGACCGGCTGGTCGGCGCCCCGGAAGCGCTCCAGTTCGTCCGCCGGCTCGCCTTCGACGCACCGTCCGCCGCCTTCGACGCGGCGTTCAGCAGCAAGGACTGACCACAACGACGTCCGGGGGCCGGCCGGCCCCCGGACGCCCGTCCGTCCCGCCAGCGTGCGCCCCGGTCGCGACCGCCGCCCGGTTCCACAGCCGGCATCGTGGAGCCTCTCGGCAGCGCCGGTCAGCCGGCGCTGAAGACGTGCTCGCTGGCCAGGTGGGCCGCGCCCACCACGGCGGCCCGGCCCGCCAGGTCGGACAGGACGATCGGCATGGTGCCGGTGGCCAGCGGCGCCGAGCGTCGGTAGACCACGCCACGGATCTCGGAGAGCAGCAGGTGCCCGAGCCCGTCGGGTGCCCCACCGATCACGACCATGCCGGGGTTGAAGAAGCTGACCAGGCCCACCAGCACCCGACCGAGCCGACGGGCGGCGTCGCGGACCAGCAACTGGGTGGCTGGGTCCCCGGCGGTGGCGGCCGCGACCACGTCCGCGACGGTGAGCGTGCCCGCCGCGGCCAGGCGCGCGGCCAGCACCGGGGAGCGATCCGTCCGGGCAACCGCCAGCGCCGCCCGGACCAACCCGACATCCCCGCAGTACGCCTCGAGGCAACCGGCCTCTCCGCAGGCGCAGGGTGGCCCCTCCTCGCCGAGCGGTAGGTGGGCGATGTCGCCGGCGCTGCTGGTCGCCCCCCGGTAGAGCGATCCGCCGAGCACCAGCCCGCAGCCGATCGCCGTGCCGAGCTTCAGGTAGAGGAAATCCTCGACGGTGCGGCCGATGCCGGCGTGCCGTTCGCCCAGGGCGAGCACGTTCGCGTCGTTGTCGACCAACACCGGGCAGCCCAGTTCGGCGGCGAACGCGTCGCGCACCGGAAAGCGCTGCCAACGGGGCAGGACGGCCGGCGCGGTGGAGGTGCCGCCGTCGACCGGCCCGGGAAGGGCGACGCCGACCCCGGTGAGCTCGGTGACGCCCAGCTCAGCGCGGAGCTTGTCGACCAGCTCGACGGCGCGGCCGGTCACCGGCTCCGGCCCGTCGCGTACGTCCGCCACCTCGCCGGTCTCGGCCAGCACGTTCAGCTCACCGTCGGTGATCGCGACGGTGACCCGGTCGGTGGCGACCACCACGCTGGCGAAGCGTACGCCGCCGGAGAGGCGCAGCAGCGACGATCGGCGTCCGCCCCGGGAGGCCGCCGGCCCGGCGGTCTCGACCAGCCCACGGGCGGTGAGCCGGTCGAGTTCGGTGGTGAGCGCCGTCCGGGACAGGCCCAGCAGGTCACCCAGCTCCACCCGCGAGCGGGGACCTTCGTCCCGCAGTAACCGGACCAACCGTGCCTGCTGCGGATTTTCCGGCCGGACCAGGGCCATCTCGACCACCTCCGTTCGGAGTGTTCCACGGCGGTGTTTCAGACCAGTGGCCGGCCGGAGCCGGATCCGTCAACGCCTGTCCGATGTCGCCGCGGCGGCCCGCTGTGGCCCCGCTACCGGCCCGCCGTGACCCCGCTACCGGCCCGCCGTGGCCCGCTGCCGGACGGGTGTACGGACGGGCCCGGCCACCGAGATCGGTGGCCGGGCCCGTCCGGGGGTGCTCAGAGGGTGCTGCCGTTGGCTCCGGAGCCGGACGGCTTGCTGCGGGGGGTGGCGGACGTCGAACCGGAGCTCGACGAGCCGGAACCCGACTTGCTACCGGCCGTGGCCGGCGTGCCGGCGAACGTGTCGTCGGCGGGCGTGAGCCCCGCCTTGCCGTTGGCGTTCAGCTTCTCGCCCAGCTTGGAGTTGCCGAGCTTGTCCTTGCCCTCGTGGTAGAGACGGTTCGCCTGGGCCTGCGCGACCCCGGCCGCCTCCTGGACGGTCGGGTGGTCGAGCACCTTGCGGCCCCGGACCACCAACTCCTCGTACTTCTCCCGGCCGGCACGGGCGCCCAGGACGAACCCTGCAGCCAGCCCGCCAAGGAACATGATCTTTCCGCGCATGGCGGCTCCTTTCGTACCTGACGCGCCGTCGTCCCGCTCCCGGAAGCCCGGGTGGCGGGACCGACCGATTCGCGCCTGCGTCCTGTCGTCGGCAGCTAACTACCCATCCTGCTCTCCGCTCATACCTCCTTGTGCCGGGATGACGATTTGTCTGGTAAACGGCCCCCGGATCGCTCGGTGGTGGCCGATGAACCCCCTGGACCAACACCCCCCGCCGTCCTGTACTCTTGTGCCCGGCGCGCGGTGCGGAGCGATCCGTTCCGGGCGTTGTTGCGGTCCCCCGTAGCTCAATTGGCAGAGCAGCCGGCTGTTAACCGGCAGGTTTTTGGTTCGAGTCCAAACGGGGGAGCTTCCTTCCTCACCACGACGCCCACCGGCCGGATCCGGTGGGCGTCACTCGTTCCCCCACCGGACGGCGTCGACCGTCGCGACGCCGCGCTTCGGCGGCGGCACCCGGCCAACCGGTCTACGCTGGTGCCCGTCGATCCTGCGACAACAGCCGGTGGGTGGGATGTCCGGAATCTGGAAGACCGACCCGGCCGAGCTGCGGCCGTCCGAGGCGTCCACGGCGGCCGTTCACTCCGCCGTGGTCACGCGGCACGCCCGCCGCCGGCCCGCACGACCAGGGTGGGGCCTGCCCGATGTCCGCTGACACCGACGTCGTGATCGTGGGCGGCGGCCTCGCCGGCCTCGCCGTGGCTCGCCGCCTGCACCGCGCGGGCGTGTCCTGGCGGTTGGTGGAGGCCGCCGACCGGCTCGGCGGCCGGGTCGCCACCGACGCCGTCGACGGCTACCTGCTCGATCGTGGATTCCAGGTGCTCAACACGGCGTACCCCCGGCTCGGCGCGCTGCTCGACGTGGACAGTCTCGACCTCGGCTTCTTCGTTCCGGGGGTGCTGGTACGCAAGGGCGACCGGCTGCTGCGACTGGTCAACCCGCTACGCGATCCCACCGGTGGTCCGGGCACCGCCCTGGCCCGCGTCGGGTCGCTGCCCGACCGGCTACGCTTCGCCGCCCTCGCCGCGAGGTACGCCACGCTGCCCGCCCGACGCCTGCTCGCCTCTGCCGAAACCACCGCCGAGACGGCGCTACGCCGCGCGGGCCTCTCCCACGCGATCATCGAGGACCTGCTGCGCCCGTTCCTGACCGGTGTGCTGCTCGACCGGGAACTGACCACCTCCAGCCACGTCCTGGCGATGGTGCTGCGCTCGTTCGCCCGGGGCCGGGTCGGCCTGCCCGCCGAGGGCATGGCGGCGTTGCCCCGGGCCGTCGCCGCGCCGCTGCCCGCCGGGCTGCTCGACCTGAACACCACAGTCTCCGAGGTGGCCCCGGGCCGGGTCCGGACCACCGTCGGTGAGCTGCGCTGCCGGGCCGTAGTCGTCGCCGTCGACCCGCCCGCCGCCACCCGGCTGCTGGACCTGCCGCCGGTACGCATGAACAGCTACACCACCTACTACCACGCCACCACCGAGCCGCCGTTGGACGAAGCGATCCTGCTCCTCGACGGCGACCGCCGCGAGATGATCGCCAACACGGTAGTGGTCAGCCGGGCCGCGCCCGGCTACGCGCCGCCCGACCGGCACCTGATCGCCACCTCCGTGGTCGGGCCGTCGGTACCGTCCGAGTCGGCCGTGCGGCTGGAACTGACCCGGCTGTACGGGCGGCCCACCGCAGACTGGACGCACCTGACCACGGTCACGATCCCTGCCGCGCTGCCCGCCGCGCCGCCGCCACAGGGCCGGCTACGGAAGCCGGTGGCGCTGGGAAACGGGCTGTTCGTCGCCGGTGACCACCGCGACAGCCCATCGATCCAGGGGGCACTCGCCAGCGGATGGCGCACCGCCGGGGCCACCCTGCGGCACCTGCGTCAGCACTGAGAATTCGGGGCCACCAGGCCCAAAGATGATCACTTATGATCCTCGCCATGCCCCGACCCCTCGCGCCGCCGGTGCTCGACACCGCGGCGGCGTACCCCCAGGTGGCCGCCGCCCGTGACGCGCTGGCCGCCGGTGACTGGCCGGCGCTGCGCACCCTCGTCGACGCCCAGGGCGCCCACGGTAGGACGGTCCTCGTCGGCGAGGTCGGCGGCACGGCGGACGTCGAGACGTTCCTCCGGAAGGCGCTCGCCGAACAACCGGACGACCCGGTGGCCGCTGCCATGCTGGGGGCGCACCTGATCCACGCCGGGTGGCGGATCCGGACGGCCAAACGGGCGCAGGATGTCAGCCGGGAACAGTTCGTCCAGTTCTTCGATCATCTGCGCCGGGCCGAGCAGGTCCTCATCGAGGCAACCGCCCGCCACCCGGAGGACGCGGCAGCCTGGACCCAGCGGGTCACCAGCGCTCGTGGCCTGCAACTCGGCCAGGCCGAGGCCCGCCGCCGGTACGACCGCCTCGCCGCCGGGCACCCGCACCACCTGCCGGCACAGAGTTCCCTGTTGCAGCAGCTCTGTCCGAAGTGGAGTGGAAGCTGGGAGAAGGCGCACACCTTCGCCCGGGAATGCGCCGACGCCGCACCGGCCGGCGCACCAAATGCCGTCCTCGTCGTCGAGGTGCACCTGGAGCAGGCCTTCGACCACGGCACCCTGTCCGCTGCGCGGGCATTCCTGCGCGGTCAGCAGGTGCGCGCCGCGATCCACGATGCGGCACAGCGCTCCATCTGGCACCGCGAGTTCCGCCACGGCTGGGGCTGGGTCGGGGTACGCAGCACCTTCGCCCTCGCCTTCTGCCTCATGCAGGAGTGGACGCCGGCGGCACAGCAGTTCGCCGCCCTCGGCGACCTCGGTGACGAGTCGATGTTCGGCTACTTCGGCGACGCGGTGGCGCAGTTCCAGCGGTTCCGCGAGAAGGCGTACGCGAAGGGCGGCCAGCCGTGATCCAGCACCTCGAAACCGACGGGGTGCCGACCCTGCTCGCCCCGACCGGCGGGCCGATGCGCGCCGGGCTGACCTTCCGGGTCGGCACCGCCGACGAGACGCTGGCCCGTCACGGCATCACCCACCTGGTCGAACACCTCGTCCTCGCCCCGTTGGGCACCGCCGACTACCACTTCAACGGTGCCACCGGGCCGACCTTCACCACCTTCCACATGCAGGGCTCAGCCCAGGACATCGCCACCTTCCTCACCTCCGTCTGCGCCAACCTCACCGACGTGCCGATTGGCCGGTTGGAGGTGGAGAAGGACATCCTGCGTACCGAGTGGAGCAGCCGGGGAAGCGCGGCCATCGACGACATCCCGTTGTGGCGCCACGGTGCCCGCGACCACGGGCTCAGCAGCTACCCGGAATGGGGACTGGGCCGGCTCACCGCCGAGGAGCTGCGCCAGTGGGCCGCACGCTGGTTCACCCGGGAGAACGCGGTGCTCTGGATCGCCGGTGACCGGGTGCCCGAAGGGCTGCGGCTGAACCTGCCCGCCGGCACCCGCCAGCCGGTACCGGCTGCCTCGTCGGCGCTGCCGACCACCCCGGCGTACTTCGTGCACGGCTCGCGGGCGGTGGTGCTCGACGCGGTCGTGCGGCGTCGGACCGCCGCGAACGTCTTCGCCGAGGTGCTGGAGCGCGAGCTGTTCCGGGCGCTGCGCCAGGACGCCGGGCTCTCCTACACCATAGGCAGCGGCTACGAGCCGCGCGGCGACGGTCAGGCCCACCTGCGGGCCCTTGCCGACGCGCTGGCCGAGAAGCAGGACGCCGTGCTCGGTGGATTCATCGACGTGCTGGCCAAGCTGCGGGTGGGCCGGATCGAGCAGAGCGACCTCGACGCCGCGGTCGCCAAGCGGATGGACATGTACGCCACCGCCGAGGCCGACGCCACCCGGCTGCCCGCGTACGCCTTCAACCTGCTCACCGGCGAGCCGAACCACACCATCGACGAGCATCTCGCGCAGCTGAAGGCGGTCACCGTCGCCGACCTGCACGAGGTCGCCCAGGAGGCGTACGCCTCGGCGCTGCTGATGGTGCCGGACGGGACCAGCGCCGACTGGGCCGGCTTCACCGCCGCGCCCACCTCGTCGGAGGCGACCGTGTCGGGCACCACCTACCACGCCCGCGACGACGACAGTCGACTGCTCGTCGGCACCGAGGGGGCCAGCCACCTCAGTGCCGGCGGCACCCTCACCGTCACGTACGCCGACTGCGCCGCGCTGCTCGCCTGGCCCGACGGCGCCCGACAGCTCATCGGCCACGACGCGATCGTGTTGCACATCGAGCCGACCCTGTTCGACACGCACCCGGCGGCGATGCACGTCATCGACAGCGGAGTGCCCATCGACCGGCAGATCACCATGCCGCCCCGCGACCCGGAGAGCATCCCGCAACCGCGTGCCCTCCGCGCGGCCCGCGAGCACCTGGCCCGGCCGAAGCGGGCCGGGTGGGAGATCCTGCTGATGGTGCTCAGCGGCCTCGCCACGCTGGTGGTGGGCGGGTTCACCCTGCTGCTCACCATCGGAATGTTGATCAGCCCCACCGCCGAGGAGGACGTCGCCGTACTGTGGGGTGCGGTCGTGATCGGCTGGCTGCTCACTGTTATCCTCGCGTTGCCCATCGTGCTGCTGACACGGGGGCGACGCCGGTGAGGAGACGCCGTCGACGCCGAATCCCTCCCGACATGCACCGCACGGCGCTCGCACCCAGCGTCCGACCTTGCGGTCCGTCGGACCGCAAGGAGGTCGGTAAGGCTCGTTGACCGGTGATCGACTGGGCGGGATAAGATCCGGCCCGGTGCCGGGGCGGTAGCTCAGCCGGTTAGAGCAGGGGACTCATAATCCCTCGGTCGCGGGTTCGAGTCCCGCCCGCCCCACTTACGGCTGGCATCACGCGTCGATCGAGCGGGTCGGCTGAAACCGCAGCGTGACGGGACGGCGGCGGAACGTGTCATCACCGTGTGTTCCCTATATGGATGCCCTCGGCCGAATTCCTCGCGGTCTCGCTCGAGTTGTGGCCGGCTTGGCCCTGTTCGCGGTGGCGGCCTGCGGTACCACAGTGCCGCAGGCATCGTCCGACGGTACCGCCGCGCCCACAACGAGGGCGCCTCCGGGCTTGTTGCCGTCGGAGACCGCATCTCAGGTGGCGGAACCTCCCCGGCCGCCGTACGAGATTCTGTCTGAGGCGAACGCGGAGCGGGCACTGTACGGGCCAGCCGGCTCGACGCCGACACTGGCCGGTGCCAATAAGCCCCCACCGGACGTCTCCTTCCGAGATGCCAGCGGGCGGGAGGTGTACCGGAGAGAGGTCAAGACCTTTGGTGGGGCGCCGACCACGTTCGCTCGGCAGTTCGAGGACTATGCGAAGAAGTTGGACTACCGGGGTGAGCTGTATGTGCAGGTACCCAGAGGTACAGACATACAACGGCTGATGGAGGCGTTCTGGGCCAAGAATCGCGACGATCGCCGCTTGGCGAGATACGCGGACGTGTACGTTGCCTTCCACACGCCGGATGGTCGGCCGGCAGGGTTGTGGATGCTGGGGGCTCGTGGAATGGGCGTACCCGGTTAGGGGTGACACGTGGGGGCATCGGCGTTTCTCTACTGCTCGTGTAACCGAATCTGCTGGGGTCTCGGTAAGCCATTGAGCGAGCAGCCCGGCGGCACTGTCATCAGGTATGCCGGCAATCCTGGTCAGCCGGTCTTCTCGCAGTCCCGACTGCCGTCCAGCGCGTTGTGGAAGCTGCTTGCCGACCACGTCGGTCACCAGCTTCGGGTGGCTCACGACTGGGATCCCGAACTGCATCGTCAGATGGAGAGCGGTGTGCTGCCGGCCATGCTGGACGCGGACGGCGACCTGGACATACCCCTTCCGGCCTACCTTGCCGGCTGGCCGGAGGATGGGTTCGCAGATTTGTTGTCCGCTGGCTTCGACGCCACCGACGAAGGGTTTCTGACCTGCGAACGCTGCCCTGAGCGGCTGGCCCTCGGCCGGGCGCTGCGGGATCGTGCGGGTGCCCTGTTGCTGTTTCATGCTGGCGACCCGGGTGAGGTGGCCAATTCTCGGCAACCGGAGCTGAACGCGGCGGCCTGGCGCTTCCTGACCGTGCACTTTCAGCATCCGTTACGGGTCGTTGCGTATCCCGCTGGGGAACGTGCTCCGGCCGACGGCTGTGTGACTGTCGGCGGCGGCGGGTCGGGCGGCATGTCGCTCGCGGCGTACGTCGCCGGGTTCACCGGCTGATCTCGGGACAGACCTGCAAGCGGTTAGGGGCGCGGCGGCGGAGTTGATGGCATGCCCACTCGTTACCGGTGATGGTCGGCTCGCCGAAGCCAGCGGCGTCCGCTGCGAGATCCGACTGCTCGTGGCCTCCTGACGTTGGCCACCCGAGGATCATCGGCCTGACGCCCTTGGAGCGGCCAACCTGAGTGGAAGCGGCTCACCGACGATCGTCGCGCTGCGGTTCGCATGGTGGTACGTCCGGCCCGTTACTTTCTCTGACCTGCAGTTCGTGGCCGTACGACAGTCGTCATGCGAATCGGTTGATCGAGGGTTCGAGTCTTCCTGGCCAGCAAGCAAGACTGCATGCATAATGAATGCATGGTTGCTCTCCAGATTCGGGACGTGCCGGAAGAAGTGCGAGACGCCCTGGCGGCCCAGGCCAAGGCGCGCGGGCAGTCGCTCCAGGCGTACCTGCTGGAGTTGGTGGAGACGCAGGCTCGACGGCTGCGGAACACGGCGGCCCTTGATCGCTTCGCTGGCCGATCGGACGGTGCGCGTTCTCTGCCGGGGGAGAGTGCGGCCGAGTTGAATGACCAGCGGGAGCAGCGCGGACCGTGGGGAAGCGCCGCGTGATCGTGGTGGATGCGTCGGTTCTGGCCGATGCCCTGGTTGACGACGGGCCGGTTGGCGGTGCGGCGCGGGCGGAGCTGACCGGCGATCCGCACTGGGCCGCGCCGAGTCATCTTTTGGTCGAGGTCATGTCCGTGATCAGAGGCAAGGTCATCGGGGGGAAGCTCGGCCTTGCGCGGGCGCAGGAGGCGATCGACACCCTGCCCTCGCTGGTTATCGATGAGGTTGGCGTCGCTGTGCTGCTTGACCGGATGTGGCAGTTGCGGGGCAATGCCACGGCGTACGACGCGGCTTACGTCGCGGCGGCGGAGTTGATGGCCTGCCCACTCGTGACCGGTGATGGTCGGCTCGCCAAGGCCAGCGGCGTCCGCTGCGAGATTCGACTGCTCGCGGCGTCCTGACGGTGGTCGCTCGAGGACCATCGGCCTGACGCCCTTGGCCCGGCCAACCTGAGTGGAAGCAGCTCACCGACGAGCCCTTCGACGGCTTCCGCTCCGCCCGTCGCGGCACGTACCGGATCATCTACCGGATCAACGAGGCCAACGCGTCGTGGAGATCCACTCGATCCGCCATCGGCGCGACTCCTACCGCTTCTAGGGCCACGTCTGGAGTCCCGCTTCATTGGGCTGGCCGGCCCGTTCCCAGCGGGAACGGCCACCGGCGATAGTCGCTTGTCGGTTCGCATGGTGGTACGTCCGGCAAGACGCCAGCCGGACGGCGACAGGCCGCAGGTGGCGGATGCCACCTGCGGCCCTTGGCCTCTTACTGTGCGGCCGGTCGTCTGCACCGGCCGAGGTAACAGCGTGGCCGTCGGCTCAGGCGCAGATCGCCTGGATGGCCAGACCGTCGCTGGGCACGCCGGTCAGCGAGAGGCGGACCGCCCTGAGGTCAACGTCCGGGTAGAGGGAGTTCAGGAAGGTCTGACCAGCTGAGCCGGCTCCCGTGGCGCCGCCCACCGAGTGCACCTGCTCGGTTCCGGGGCAGGTGTGACTGGCCGAGCTGACCCCGGTCTGCACCGATCCCTCGGCCGCCGCCCCCACCGGGTTGGCGCAGATGGCGTACGCGGTGACCTGCCAGTTGCCCGAGTAGGAGCCGTCCTCGGCGGCAGCGGCCCGGGCGATGTCGAGGGGACCGGAGGCTCGGGACATCTGCAGGCCGACGCTGCCGAATCCGCCACCGGCGATGCTCGCCCCGCTGCCGATCACCCGCTGGCTGCCCGAGCAGCCTGCGGCGGTGCTCCGAGGCGAGACCGAGGAGTAGTCGGAGGCCTGCGGGACGATGTTGTATCCGGGCACCGAGGCCGCGGGGGCGCAGATGGCGTACCCCTCCAGTGCCCAGTTGCCGCTGATCCCGCCCGGCGGTTCGTCCGCCCAAACCTCGTACCGGTCGGTCTGGCCGGGGCCGCTGATCGGCTGTAGGTGGCTCAGCCGGATCGACCCCGCCGCCGGGCCGCTAACCCGGGCGCCGCCGCCGATCACCCGCATCCCGTTCGGACACTCGGCGGCCCGGAACTTCGGCGACTGCGAATTCGTCGCGGTGCTCACGTGGGTGGTCCGGATCAGGCCACTGACCGCGACGGCCGGGGCGGTCGCGACGAGCTGGGCGGCCGCACCGAACGTCAGGGCGGCGATCAGTGCCGCCACGCGGAGACCGGCTCGAGCTTGCTTCGTGTTCATGGCTCCTCATTTCGTATGGATCGAGGTGACTGGCTTGTGCCGTCGCTCCGGACTGTGCCGGGTGGACCTTCGGAGAAGATTCGACAGTCGTTAAATGGGCTGCTCAGCCGGATGGCGCGGGGGATGCTGCAGAGATGGACACGGCGCGGATTCCACCCGGCGCGGATCCGGCCGGTCCGTCTCCTCCGGAGAATCAGGTCGAGCTGCTGGTCCTCGGTGAGATGGCGGTGCGGGTCGGCGGCCGAAACCTCGACCTGGGGCACGCCCGGCAGCGGTGCGTTCTGGCGGCCCTGCTGGTCGACGTGAACCGGGTGGTCCCTGCCGAGCGGCTGCTCGACCGGGTCTGGGGAGAGCGGCAGCCACAGCGGGCCCGCAACGCCCTCGCCGCGTACCTCTCCCGCCTGCGTCAGGTGTTGGCGCCGGCCGAGCAGGTGGAGATCGTCCGCCGGGCCGGCGGCTACCTGCTCCGGGTCGATTCCACCCTGGTCGACCTGCACCTGTTTCGTCATCTGATCGGGCAGGCCCGTGCGGCCACCGTGGCTGGGCACCGGTCCGAGCAGGCTGGTCCGCCCGAGGCCGGGCCGACCCGGCCCGGAGACGACCCGGCGGCCCTGCTGACCCGGGCGCTGTCGCTGTGGCGAGGGGAACCCTTCGACGCCCTGGAGAACGCCTGGCTCGACACGGTCCGGACGGCCCTGATCGCTGACCGCCACGCCGCCGAGTTGAACCTGGTCGATCTGCAGTTGGCTGTCGGCCGGCACGCCGATCTGCTCGGAGAGCTGACCGCCAGAGCCACGGCGCATCCCCTCGACGAGCGGATCGCTGGCCAGTTGATGCGCGCCCTGTACGGCGCGGGACGGCAGGCCGAGGCACTGCGGCACTACCAGCTGATCCGTACCCGGCTCGCCGAGGAGTTGGGCACCGATCCGTCGGTGCCGCTGCGGCGGACCTACCATCAGATCCTGACCGCGGATCCGGCTCTCGGGACCGCAACCGTGTCGCATGTCATCCCGGCTGCGGCGGCGGTTACGGCTGCAGCGCCGAAAGCCTCACCCCCGGAGTTCGTCGCCGTGGCAGGGCACTCGCCGCCCCGCCAGCTGCCGGCTCCGCCGCTCGGCTTCACCGGTCGGGTCGCGCAGCTCGCCGAGCTGGACGCCATGCTCGCTGGGCAGGATGTCAGCCGGGAGGCGACGGGGACGGGAGCGCCCGGGACGGTCGCGGGGCCGGGTGGGTCGGCGGCGGCCCTCTTGGTGGTGGTGGCCGGCACTCCTGGCGTCGGCAAGAGCACCCTCGTGCTGCACTGGGCACACCGGGCCGTCGACCGGTTCCCCGATGGGCAGCTGTACGTGAACCTGCGCGGCTTCGATCCGGTCGGTTCGGTTGTGGAACCCGCCGAGGTGGTCCGCGGATTTTTGACGGCCCTGGGAGTCGCACCCCAGCGCATCCCGATCGGCCTGGCGGCGCAGACCGCCCTCTACCGCAGCCTGGTCGCCGGCCGACGGATGCTGGTGTTGCTTGACAACGCCCGCGACCCCGAGCAGGTACGTCCGCTCCTGCCCGGGGCGCCGGGCTGCGTCACCGTGGTGACCAGTCGTGGACAGCTCGGCGGTCTGATTGCCATCGAGGGCGCCCGGCCGCTCACCGTCGATCTTTTCACTGACGCGGAATCACTGTGGTTCCTGGTTCAGCGGCTGGGGCAGGCGCGGGTTCGGGCGGAGCCGGTGGCCGCAGAGGAGATCATCGCGCGCTGTGCCCGACTGCCCCTCGCGCTCGCCATAGCCTCGGCACGAGTGGTGGTGAACCGGTCGATCACCCTCACCCACCTGGCCAACGAGTTGGCCGGGGCCGGCGCCCGCCTCGATCCCTTCGATGGTGGTGACCCGGCGGCGGACGTCCGGGCCGTCTTCTCCTGGTCGTACCGGGCGCTCGCCCCGGCCGCCGCCGAGCTGTTCCGGCTCATCGGGCTGCATCCTGGCCCGGAGTTGGAGGTGGCGGCTGTGGCGAGCCTGGCCGGCAGCCCGATGCCCGCCGTCCGGCGCCTGCTGGCCGTCCTGGCCCGCGCCAACTTGGTCACCGAGCACGCTCCCGGGAGATACGTGCTGCATGACTTGCTCCGGGCGTACGCCGCCGAGCAGGCCGAGGCCGAGGAGCCGGTGGTGAGCCGGCGGGCCGCAACCCAGCGCCTGCTCGACTACTGCCTGCACACCGCGTACGCCGCGGACCGGCTGCTGTATCCGCACCGGGATCCGATTCTCCTGGCCGACCCGGAGCCCGGGGTGATCCCGACAGCGCTGACCGACGGCGCGGCGGCGATGCGCTGGCTGGTGGCCGAACACCGGGTACTGCTGGCCGCGGTCAACCTGGCGGCGCGGGACGGCTGGGACCGGCACGCCTGGGAACTCGCCTGGAGCCTGACCAGCTACGTCAACCTGCGAGCGCTCTGGCACGACCAGGTGGCCGTACAGGGTGCCGCGTTGCCGTCGGCGGTCCGGCTGGCCGACCGGGTTGCCCAGGCGCACCTGCACCGCAACCTGGGGCGGGCACTTACCCAACTGGACCGTCCGGACGAGGCTCAGCGACACCTGGCGCACGCCCTGGAGCTGTTCGTGGCCGTCGGGGACCGGGCAAACCAGGCGCAGACCCATGTGAACATTGCCCGGGTGCTGGAGCAGCAGGGCCGGGACCGGGAAGCCCTCGGATACGACCTGCGCTCGCTGGAGCTGTATCGGCTGGCCGGGCATCTGGCCGGTCAGGCCCGTGCCATGAACAACATCGCCTGGGTCCGGATCCGGCTCGGCGAACACGACCGGGCCCGTGAGCTGTGCCGGCAGACGCTGGAGATCAACCAGGAGATCGGCAACCGGCATGGGGCGGCCACCAACTGGCGTACGGCCGGCTGCGCCGAGGCGGCGGCCGGCGCGCACCACGAGGCGATCGTCTGCCACGAGCGGGCCCTGCGGCTGTTCCGGGAGATCGGGGACCGGGGTGGCGAGGCGGAGACTCTGGTCGGGCTCGGTGACGCCCGGTACGCCTGTGACCAGGTCGAGGCTGCCCGGGAATGCTGGGCGGAGGCGCTGGTGCTGCTGGAGGAGACCGGCCATCCGGACGCTGCTGCCGTCCGCGCCCGCCCGTCCGCGTTGATCATTAGGTCGGCGCAGACCGAGAAGGTCTCCCGTCTCCGCTGACCCCCGTGATCACTGGGCGCGGTGCCGCACCTTTCGGTATTCAGTGTTGCTATCTACCGGTACTTAGCGCTACTGTCTACCAGTAGTCAGCGTCGCTGGGTACTGAGGAGATGATGGCATGGGCAACCAGATGACGGAGATGCTGAAGGGCACCCTCGAAGGCATCGTCCTGGCGATCCTGGCCCGCGAGTCCGCGTACGGCTACGAGATCACCGCGTGGCTGCGTGACCGCGGATTCTCGGACATCGCGGAAGGCACCATCTACGCGCTGCTCGTCCGCGTGGAGCAACGGGGGTTCGTGGACGTGGCGAAGGTGCCCTCCGAGAAAGGGCCCCCGCGGAAGGTGTATTCGCTCAACGCGAAGGGGCGGGACCAACTGGCCGAGTTCTGGAGGACGTGGAGCGTCCTCGCCGATCGCATCGAGCAACTCCGGCACAACGGCAACCAACACGACCAGGGAGTATGAGCATGGCCGCGAAGTGGATCGAGACGATCGTCGGATCGCTGGAGCAGAAGAAGCAGTACAAGCAGCTCATGGCCCGGGTCGAGGCCCTGCCGGAGCCCTACCGCGGCGCGGCCAAGGCTCTGCACCGGTACGTCATGTACCGCGGCGGAATCCTCGACGGCGACACGCTCACCACGATGCTCGGCGACCTCGTCGACCTCTGGGAGCGGGCGGTCGCTGACGGAACGCCGGTCCGCGCAATCGCCGGCGACGATCCGGTCGAGTTCGCCGAGACCTTCCTGCAGGCGTACGGCGGTAGGCAGTGGATCGACAAGGAGCGCGAGCGGCTCCGGAAAACGATCGACGCCGCCGAGGACAACAACAGAAAGGAGGAGAGCGCATGACCACCAGGATGCGCGAACCCGCGATCAGGGTGCGGGCCATGACGAAGTCCTACCAGGACCTGCACGTACTGCGGGGCGTCGACTTCGACGTGGCGGCCGGGACCATCTTTGCGCTGCTCGGCTCGAACGGCGCCGGAAAGACCACGCTGGTGCGGATTCTGTCGACGTTGCTGAAGGCGAACGGCGGCAGCGCGACCGTCCACGGCTTCGACGTCTCCTCGGCTCCGGCCGACGTACGCAGGTCGATCAGCCTGACCGGCCAGTTCGCCGCGGTCGACGGAGTGCTCACCGGTCGGGAGAATCTGGTCCTGATCGCGAAGCTCCGCCACCTGAAGAACCCGGGGGCGATCGCCGACGACCTGCTCGCCCGCTTCTCGCTCACCGATGCCGCGAACCGCCGGGCGGCGACGTACTCGGGCGGCATGCGTCGGCGGCTGGACATCGCGATGAGTCTGGTCGGCAACCCGCCGGTCGTATTCCTCGACGAGCCGACCACCGGCCTCGACCCGCAGGCCCGCATCGAGGTCTGGCAGACGGTGAAGCAACTCGCCAAGGATGGCACCACCATCCTGCTGACCACTCAGTACCTCGACGAGGCCGAGCAGCTCGCCGACCGAATCGCGATCCTGCACAAAGGCACGATCATCCAGCACGGCACCCTCGCCGAGCTGAGGCAGCTCCTCCCGTCCGCCAAGGTCGAGTACGTCGAGAAGCAGCCGACCCTTGAAGACGTCTTCCTCGCCCTCGTCGGTGACACCAGTGACACCACCGACGAGACGGCCGTGCCCGCGGGAGAGGAATCCCGATGACTGCCCACGTCCTCAGCGACACCGGAACCCTCACCGGCCGCTCCCTGCGCCACATCCTCCGCAGCCCGGACACCATCATCACCACAGCGATCACCCCGATCGCGCTGCTGCTGCTCTTCGTGTACGTGCTGGGCGGAGCCATCAACACCGGATCCGACGAGTCGTACATCAACTACATGCTCCCGGGCATCCTGCTCATCACGATCGCATCCGGCATCGCCTACACGGCGTACCGCCTGTTCCTGGATATGCAGGGCGGCATCTTCGAGCGCTTCCAGTCGATGCCGATCTCGCGGCCCTCCGTGCTCTGGGCGCATGTCCTGACCTCACTCGTCGCCAACCTGGCCTCGATCGTGCTCGTCATCGGCGTCGCGCTGATCATGGGGTTCCGTACCGGCGCGTCGGTGGCCGACTGGCTCGCCGCCGTCGGCATCCTGATCCTGTTCACCCTCGCCCTCAGCTGGCTCGCCGTGATGGCGGGCCTGTCCGCCAAGACCATCGACGGCGCCAGCGGCTTCAGCTACCCGCTGATCTTCCTGCCCTTCATCAGCTCGGCGTTCGTCCCCACCGACTCGATGCCCGGCCCGGTTGCCTGGTTCGCCGAGAACCAGCCGGTGACGTCCATCGTGAACACTCTCCGCGCGCTCTTCGCGCAGCAACCCGTCGGCAACGACATCTGGATCGCCCTCGCCTGGTGTGTCGGCCTACTCGTGGTCGCCTACGTCGCCGCGACGGCGATCTACCGCAAGAAGATCAGCTAGCTGATCGCAAGAAGACAGCGCCGCGTCCGCACGGACGCGGCGCTGTTCCCTGTGGCGCAGCCGGTGTAGGACGAACTGGGTACGTCGGGGCTGTTCGTAGACTTCAGGGGTGGAGAGCAGTCAGGGGCGAGTTCTGGCCGGCTTGTTGGACGCGGCCGAGGACGCCTCGCCGGTGGAAGCCGTCGAGGCGGTCACCCGTGAGGTCGGCGAGGCGCTCGGCGCTTCGGCGGTCTCGTTCCTGATTGCCGATCTCAGCGGTCGGGCGTTGGTTCGGCTGGCTTACGTGCCGCTTCACGGCACGGGCGGGACCCGCCGCCACGGCGACGAGGCCGCCACCGTGCTGCCGTTCGATGGAGGCCCCGCGGAGCAGGCGTTGCGTACGCAGAAGGTGCAGGTGACCAAGCGGTCCGATGGCTGGACGGTGCTCGCGCCGGTGACCGACCGCGGTGAGGCGATTGGCCTGCTGGAGATGGCGTTACCCGCGGAGCCGGCCGCGCAGGCGCTCAGGGAGATCGTCCGCACGGCGCACGCGTTGGCATTCGTGGTGATCGCGAACCGGCGACACACCGACCTGTTCGAGTGGGGGCAACGCACGACCCCGTTCACGCTGTCCGCCGAGATCCAACGCCGCCTGCTGCCGGGTTCGTTCACGTGTGAGGCGAGTGCGTTCACCCTGTCCGGGTGGTTGGAACCGGCTGCCAGCATCGGCGGGGACACCTTCGACTACAGCCTGGGCCGCGACGTGCTGCACTTCAGCGTCACCGACGCGATGGGCCACGGGGTGGCCAGCGCGCTGACCGCCACCCTGGGCGTGGGCAGCCTGCGCAACACCCGCCGCCGTAGCGCGGGATTGGTCGAGCAGGCCGACGCCGCGAACGCCGCCGTAGCCGAACACGCAGGGGCACGTGGCAGCTATGTCACCGCGGTTCTTGGCCGCCTGTACCTACGCACCGGAGTGTGCGCGCTGCTCAACGCCGGGCATGTCCCGCCGCTGCTCGTCCGTGCCGGTGACGCGCAGCCCGTGTCGCTGCCGGGGAACTTCCCGCTGGGCATGTTCGCCGAGGCCGAGTACCGCCACGAGGAGATCACGCTGCAACCAGGCGATCGCCTGGTCGTGGTCACCGACGGCATGCTGGAGCGCAACGCTGCCGGCTTGGACCTGCCGGCTGTGTTGCGGTCGATCGGTGATCTGCACCCGCGCGAGGCTGTCCGGGCGTTGGCCGACGCCGTGCTTGAGGTGGCCGGGCCCAGCCTGGCCGATGACGCGACCCTGCTGATCCTCGACTGGTACGGCGGGCATCAACGAGGCCGCCGTGCCAGCGCGGGCGCGGACGTGGAGCGCGCCAGCGCGGCGCTCACCGACTGACCACTGCCCGCCGGGTCACGCCGTCCGAGGACGGCATGTCGCTTCCGCGCCCGGTACGTCGTCGTAGATGTCGACCACCCGGTCCACCGACGTGATACTCAGGACGCGGCGTACCCCGGGCTGCACCGACGCCAGGCAGAGCCGGCCGCCGACATCGCGCAACGCCTTGAACATCACCACCAGCGTGCCCAGTGCGCTGGAGTCCATGAACCCCACTCCGCCCAGGTCCACCACCACCTGCCGGTCGCCGGCGTCGATCAGCTGCTGCAGGCTGTCGCGCAGCTGCGGGGAGGTCGCCATGTCGAGATCACCACTCACCTCGACCACGGTGCACCCCAGCCCCGGCCGAGCCGACAACAGCAGATCCACAACGGCCTCCCAAGGCGGACGATTCGTACCCACTCTATGTGTCCCTGCGGCGGAGCGCTGTCAGCGGTCGACAGCACCGCCGGCACCGGCCGTCAGGATGGCGGTAACGCCAGTCCCGGCCGGTTCAGTGGTGCAGAGCGCGTTCGAAGACCGCCCGGTTCGCGCGTACGTACTCCGCGTCGTTGAGGTACTGGATGTGGTGTCCGTGCGCGAGATGGCCGGCGAAGGCGGTGTTGCCGGCGGCCGCCTGGGCGTGCATGAAGCCGACAAGTGCGTGCAGCCGGGCGACGGTGACGTCGACCAGGCCGGCTCGGGCGCTGTCGGCCAGCCCGTAGCGGTCGCAGAACGTCCGGAGCCGGGCGGCCTGTTCCTCGGTGGTTCCGAAGCCGTCCGTGTTCTCCGGCGCGGTCATCGGCACCCATCGGTAGGCCGCGTAGGCGACATCCCAGATCCGGGGCCCGGGCTGGGCGTGGTCGAAGTCGATGATGCCCACGACGCGGTTGCCGTCGAGCACGCAGTTGTGTGGCGCGTAGTCACCGTGACAGATGACCTCGACCGGTTCGGTCGCCGTCACCTGCCAGCCGTCGCGGGGCGCGCGCTGCGCGTACTCGGCCGTCGCGTCGTGGTACGCCCGCAGCAGCACGGCCGCACTCTCCAACGCCTCGGCCGAGGCCGCCGCGGCGGTGGGCGGATAGTTCGACACCTCGCCCGGTAGGAAATCGAGGATCTCGAAGCCGGCCTCGCTCGTGTCACGTACCCGGGGTGCCGCTGTGAAGCGCTGGGCGGCGAGCTGCCGCAGTAGTTCGTGGACCCGGGCGGACCAGGGTCCGGTAGGGCGACGCACCGTGTCGCCGATCCGAACGACCTGGTTGACGCCGCCGCCCGTCAGGATCTCCCGCTCGACCATCCATCTCACTCCGCCGGGACGATGTCCGTCCGACCGGCCACGCACCGACCAGCCGGCCACGCACCGACCAGCCGGCCACGCACCGACCGGCCGAACCTGACCGTACGACGATACGAAGCCCGTTCCGAACGTCGGCCTGGAGGGTGCACCCGCAGTCGCCGCCCGGTCCTGACCGGCAGGGGAGTGGCTCGGCCGGCAGTAAAGGCAAACCTACGCTTTTGCAAATGACTGTTTGTGTTAGTGTGAGGCCATGCCCACCTCGCTGGCACCAACGCCAGAGCTCGATTCCGCCTTCGCCGCGCTCGGTGACCCTGTCCGGCGTGCCCTGGTGACCCGACTTGCGCGCGGTGACGCCACGGTGGGGGAGCTGGCTGCGCCCTTCGACCTGACCCCACAGGCGATCTCGCACCACGTCGGGGTGCTGCGGCGGTGCGGCCTCATCGAGCAGCGGAGAGAGGGCACGAGACGTCCCTGCCGGTTGAGGGCCGATCAGCTGTCGTTGCTCGGCACCTGGATCGCCGACCAACGCCGGGTCTGGGACGACCGGCTCGACGCCCTGGAGCGGCACCTCGTCGACGAGGAGGCGGTCCGATGACCGCCAGATCGCAGCTTCGCGGCGACGAACTGATCGCCAGCCGCCGCCTTCCGGCCGAGCCCGATCGCATCTGGGTCGCCTTCACCTCACCGACCGGCATCGCAGCATTCTGGGGCGGTTCGCATGCCGTCGTGCCGCCCGAGTCCGTGATCGTGGACCTGCGTCCCGGCGGGGAGTTCGCGCTCGACACCCGCGCGCCGGACGGCGCCACCCGTCGGCTCCGCTTCGTCTACGTGAGCGTCACCGCACCGCACGAGCTCGTGTTCGACGAGCCGCTGACCGGGCTGCGGACAACCGTCAGTCTCCGCCTCGCTGCCGGCGGCACCGATCTGACCGTGCACCAACGCCGGCTTCCCGCTGAGCTTCGCACGACCCAGGCGGCGGAAGGGCTCGCCTCGATCCTCGAGGCGCTGGCGGCACACCTGCAACATCCCGATGCAGCCCAAGGACAGAGCACATCATCCAGGCAAGAACGGAGCACATCATGACGCAGCAGACCCAGCGCGACCTCGTGGCGGACTACCTCGAAGGTTTCCGGACGAGCGACCACCGGCGCATACTCGCCACCCTCACCGACGACGTCGAATGGATCATCCACGGCCACCGGACCACCCGAGGCAAGGCCGAGTTCGACAGTGAGATCGAGAATCCGGCGTTCACCGGCAGCCCGGAACTCGACATCCAGCGTGTGCACGAGGACGGTCCGGTGGTCATCACCACCGGCGAGGGGCGCGGGGTCAGCGTCGAGCACGGGCCGTTCCGGTTCGCCTTCAACGACCTGTTCACCTTCCGCGACGGGCTGATCGCCCGCGTCGACTCCTACGTCGTACCGCTGCCCTGAGGCGGTCGCCTCGCCGGCGGGCCTCCGACGGGCCGCCGCCGGCTGGCCCGAGCAGGGGAAACACCGGCGAACGGTCGACGGCCTTCAGCCGAGCTGTTGAGCCAGGCCGACGACGATGCCCTCGGGGCCGCGCACGTAGCAGAGCCGGTAGCTGTCCTCGTACTGCGCCAGCTCGCCGACCAGCTCGGCCCCGTGGGCGCGCAGGCGGGCAACGACGTCCTCGATGTCGTCGACCGCGAACATGATGCGCCGGATGCCCAAGGTGTTCGCCGGTGCGTTCGGTGGCTCGGGGCTGATCGCCTTCGGCGTGTGGAACTTCGCCAGTTCGATGCGGCCGTGGCCGTCGGGCGTTCGGAGCATTGCGACGTCCTGCCGGACGTCGTCGACTCCGATGACGCGCTCCACCCAACGTCCCTCGATCGGTGCCCTGCCCTCCAACTCCATACCGAGTTCGACGAAGAACGAGACGACACTGTCAAGATCGTCGACAACGATGAGGACGTTGTCCAACCGCTGGATCGTCATGCTGGGTCTCCTCCAAGATGATGCGGCCGCAACGGCCGTCTCCGGCGGCCGAGCGGTCAACGACGCAGTTCCGCGTTGAGCCGGGCGGCCTGTCGCGTGAGATGTTCACATTCCGGCAGGCTGGGCGCCGATCGGGCGGCTTCGGCGTAGAGTCGCGCCGCGGTCGCCAGGTCACCGTCCCGCTCTCGCAGGTAGGCGGCGACAGCGCGGTGCCGGGGCAGGGCGGGGTCGAGACCCGCCAGGGCGGCCAGGCCGGCCCGTGGCCCGTCGGCCTCGCCGACCGCGACGGCCCGGTTGAGACGGGCCACCGGGCTGTCGGTGAGGCGCACCAGTTCGTCGTACCACTCGACGATCTGCACCCAATCCGTCTCCTCGGCGGTGCGGGCGTCGGCGTGCAGCGCGGCGATGGCGGCCTGCGCCTGGAATTCGCCCAGGCGGTCGCGGGCCAGAGCGTTCTGGAGCACCTGCACGCCCTCGGCGATGAGGCGGGTGTCCCAGCGGCTGCGGTCCTGTTCGGCCAGCGGCACCAGCCGGCCGCCGGCGGTGGTCCGAGCCGCACGACGGGCGTGATGGAGCAGCATGAGCGCGAGCAGGCCCGCCACCTCCTCGTGCCGGATCCTGGCCGCCAGTTGGCGGGTGAGCCGGATCGCCTCCGCGGCGAGGTCGACATCGCCGGAATAGCCCTCGTTGAAGACCAGGTAGAGCACGCGCAGCACGGTGGTGACGTCACCGGGCTGGTTGAACCGGACTCCGGTGACGGTCCGCTTGGCCCGGCTGATCCGCTGCGCCATGGTCGTCTCCGGCACCAGGTAGGCCTGGGCGATCTGCCGGGTGGTCAGGCCACCCACCGCCCGCAGCGTCAGCGCCACCGCCGAGGTCGGGGTCAACGACGGATGCGCGCACAGGAAGTACAGCGCGAGCGTGTCGTCCACCGGTTCGCCCGGGCCGGGCGCGGGCTCGACCTCCACCAGCGCCTCGCGCCGCCGCCGGGAGCCGTCCGCGCGAGCCGCGTCGAGGAACTTCCGCCAGGACACGGCGACCAGCCACCCCTTGGGGTCGCGCGGCGGGTCGGTCGGCCACACCCGTACGGCCTCGACCAGCGCGTCCTGCACGGCATCCTCGGCCGCCGCGAAGTCAGCTCCGCGACGGACGAGGATGCCGATCACGGCGGGAGTAAGGGTCCGTACTACGGCCTCCTCCACCGTGTGTCACTCCGAGATGGTCGGCGGCTCGGCCAGGAACGGCCGTACCTCGAGCCACTCGTGCAGCGGCTTCCCGCCGGTACCCGGCGCCGCGGACAACTCGCCGGCCAGCTCCAGCGCCCGCTCGTAGGTCTCGACGTCGATCACCATCCAGCCGGCGATCAGATCCTTGGTCTCCGCGAACGGGCCGTCGGTGACCGGCGGTCGCCCCTCGCCGTCGTAGCGGACGAACGTTCCCTCCGGGGAGAGCGCCTGGGCGTCGACGAACTCGCCGGTGCCTTCGAGCCGGGCGGCGAAGTCCCGCATGTACTGCACGTGGGCCGAGATCTCCTCGGGCGTCCACTGGTCCATCGGCACGTCGGTCAGCGGCTTCGGGCCGCCACGGTAGTGCTTGAGCAGCAGGTACTTGGCCATCGAATACTCCTTGTCAGGTACGGGCCATTGTGGCCGCGTTCGGAGCAAGGACGGAGCCCGACCCGGCTTTTCGACATGCCGCCGGGAAGATTTTCCGGCGGATGTCGGGCCGCCGTTTCCGTGCCGGTCATGCCAGCACCGCCGGCACCTCGGTCAGACAGGACAGCGCCCGGGCGGTGGCCGTCGACGTGGCGGGCAGCAGCGGAGGTCGGACGAGCGGCGTCGGGATCCGTCCCTGAGCGTGCAGCACCGCCTTGACAACGGCGGGGTTGGGTTCGGCGAACAGCGCGGCCGAGAGGGCGGCGAGCCGGTGGCCGAGCGGCCGGGCCCGGGCGACGTCGCCGGACCGCCAGGCCGCGACCAGGTCGGCGTAGTCGGCGGTGGCGAGGTGCGCGGAGGCGAGGATGCCGCCGGCCGCGCCGAGGGCGAGCAGCGGCGAGACGTACGCGTCCTCGCCGCACAGCACCGCGAAGTCGGACGGTGGGTCGGCCAGGAGGGCGATGGTGTCGGCGTCGATGCCGCCGACCGCGTGCTTGACGCCCACCAGGCCGGGCAGCCCGGCGAGGCGGCGCAGCGTGCCGACGCCAAGCTGCTGCCCGGTGCGGTACGGAACGTGGTACGCGACCAGCGGCACGGGAGAGTCCTCGGCCAACCGGGCGTAGTGCGCGAGTACCGCCTCCTCGCCGGGGCGGAGAAACGGCGGGACCAGGCAGAGTGCCGCCGTGACCTCGGGTCGTTCGGCGAGGGCGCGCAACTCCGCCGCGGTGTGCGCACCGACCAGCAGAGCGGCCCGGTGTTCCCGGCACACCGCGGCGATCGCGTCGACGACGGTCCGCTGCTCGACGGCGCTGAGGGCGTGCGGCTCGGCGGTGGTGCCGAGGGCGACCAGCCCGACCGCGCCGGCTACCAGCACCTCGTGGGCGAGGGTGCTCAGCGCGTCGAGGGCGACGGCACCGCTCTCGTCGAACGGCGTGACCATGGGTACGTAGAGCCCGGCAGGTGTCATGCTGCCAGCCTCCGACAGCAGAAGGTGAAGCACCAGTTCCGATTACTCGCCAGATACGTAAGCTGAACTGATGCTTGATGTCCGCCGTCTGCGGCTGCTGCGGGATCTGTCCCACCTCGGCACCATCGCCGCCGTGGCCGAGGCGCACACCTACACGCCGTCCGCCGTCTCCCAGCAACTCGCCGCGCTGCAACGCGAGGCCGGCGTCGCGCTCCTGGAACGGGCCGGCCGACGGGTCACCCTGACCCCCACCGGGGAGGCGCTGGTCAGGCACGCTGAGGTCGTCCTCGCCGCGCTGGAGGCGGCCGACGCGACCCTCGCCGCCGCGCGGGGCGGGCTCACCGGCACGGTACGCATCGGCGCGTACCCCAGTGCCGTGCGTACGCTGCTGCTGCCCGCCCTGGTCGCGCTCGGCCGCGACCATCCCGCGCTCGACCTGATGGTCACCGAGTTGGACCCGGTCGCCGTGCCCGACGCGCTGCGCGACCGCCGCCTCGACGTGGCCCTCGTGCACGACTACGACATCGTGCCCGTCGAGCCGGATCCGGCCCTGGACTCGGTGCCACTGCTGGACGAGACGGTGTTCCTGGCCGTCGGGGCGAGCCGGAATCTCACCGGTGACCCGATGCGCTCGGTACGCGACGCGGACTGGATCGTGGGCAGCCCGGGCACGCTCTGCCACTCGGTGACCCTGCACGCCGGTGAGCTGGCCGGCTTCCGCCCGACCGTGCGGCATCACGCGGACGACTTCACCGCCGTGCTCGCCCTGGTGGCCGCCGGTCAGGGCGTCGGACTGGTGCCCCAACTGGCGGTCGAACGGCCGCCCGCCGGGGTGGTCCTCGTCCCCCTCAGCATCCGACGGCGTACCCGGATCGCCTACCGGCAGGGTGCGGGTGGCCATCCCGCGGTGGCCGCGAGCATCGCCGCGCTGCGCGCGGCCGCCGGTGACCTGCCCGCCGAGCAGCCGGCCGGGTCCTGAGACGCCGCGCCGTGCACCTGCGTCGGTCCCCGCCCAGGTGGCGCCTGGGCGGGGACCGCCGATCTCAGGCGCTCGACGAGAAGGTCGAGCTGAACGCGACGTCCTGCGGACGGCCGGCGTTGCTGAAGCAGGCGACCGGCAGCACCGCATCGCTGCCGAACTGCGCCCACAGCTCCTGGATGGTGCAGTACGAGGGGTCGTCGCCGATCGCGGTCACCTGCGCGGTGGTGCTCTTCTCGTGCAGGGCCGGGAACTTGACGACGAAGGTGCCGGGGCCGGTCGGACCGAAGCCGTTGGCGCCGACACCGAGCGGGTACGAGTAGTTCGTCGGGCCGGCGAACGGCGACGCGAGGTATCCGAAGTGCTTCGGCGGGCCGAACGACGCGTAGACCGAGCGCTCCCGATGGAACGACACGGTGAAGTCGCTGTCCATCAGCGTGCCGGTGACCGGATTGTGGCAGGCGACGTAGACCACCGCGTCCGGGCCGGCCGCACCCCAGCGGAGGATCTTGCACCGGCGTGGTTGTGCGTTCGGCTGCTGGGCGGTCACCTGGACGTTCCCGGACAGCACGCCGGGCGGCGCGCCGACCGCCCGAAAGCGCACGTCGTAGATGCCCACCGCGACGTGGGCGACGGTGACGGGCGCACCTGTCGAGTTGTACGACTGGGCGAGGAAGTTGGACAACACCTGCGCCGAGGAGTACGTGCCGACGCCCGCCGGCAGGATGCCGGAGCTCACCGTCCACAACACCGTGAACGGGGTGTCGGTCGGGGTGCCGCCGGGCCGGAAGCACTGCACGTCGACGATCTCGTCGGCGCCCGAACTGCCCCACCGCACGAGCTGGCAGAAGCGGCCGTCCTTCGCCACGGCGGTGACGTGTGCGTTGCCGCGCGAACCCAGGCCGATGGCCGGAAACCTCACCAGGAACCGGCCGGGGGCGACCTTGCCACCGGTGGCCGTTGGACCCGGCGCCCAGCTGCCGAACTGGTAGGCCGCGGGCAGCGGCGTCCAGACCGGCACCGTCGGGTCGTCGACGTACGCGAATCCGAAGCGGTCGGCGGTGGCGGCCGTGGCTGGTGCGCCGGGGATCGACAGCGCCGCGGCCAGCACCACGGCTAAGCCGGCGGCAAGGTGACGGAGACGGAGGCGGAGAGACATGGGCCACTCCAATCGGTGGTAGTCGATGCTTGCTGCCACTGTTCCGGGTGCCGGTCAAGGTCACAATCGGCTTGCCTACACCGGCGGGACGGGTGCCGGCTCCGGCGCGGTCGCTACCGCACATCAGATGCCGCCAGCCCGGCCGCTGTGACAGCTCCACCGCGTGATCCCCTTCACCGCCTCGGTAGGCGAAGAATTGGGTGGCTCACCCGCGTGCCCGGCGCAAGGATCTCGGCGTGACACTGCACCAGGGTGAGATTCCGGTCGACGAGAGCGTCGTCAGATCGTTGGTGGCGGAGCAGTGCCCACAGTGGGCACACCTGCCGCTGTCCCGGGCTGGCGCGGGCACCGACAACACCATGTACCGGCTCGGCGAGGACCTGCTCGTCCGACTTCCGCGTACCGCCGACAAGGCACCGTCGCTGCGCAAGGAACAGCGATGGCTGCCCCGGCTGGCGCCCCTGCTCGCCTGCCGGATCCCGGAGCCGCTGCACACCGGCGTACCCGGCAGCTCATTCCCGCTGCCCTGGTCGGTCTACCGGTGGATCGACGGCGACGAGGCCGGGCCGGAGACCGTCTCGGACTGGGCGGCGTTCGGCACCGACCTGGCGGCCGTGGTACGGGAGCTGCACGGGGTGGACCTCATGGGTGCGACCCGAACGGGCGACCTGAGCTGGTACCGCGGGGGAGAACTGCGGGCCTGCGCGGAGTGGGTCGGCGGCGCCCTCGCCGACTGCCGTGGCATCCTCGGCACCGAGGTCGACGTCGAGACGCTGGAACGGCTGTGGCAGACGGCGCTGGCCCTGCCCGAGCCGTCCGGACCGCAGGTGTGGCTGCACGGCGATCTCCGGCCCACGAACCTCCTGGTACGACACGGCAGGCTGCACGCGGTAATCGACTTCGGTGGCCTGTCGGTCGGCCTGCCCGATGCCGAGCACGCCCCGGTGTGGGACCTGCCGCCCGAGGCGCGCCACGCGTACCGAAACACCGTCGACGTCGACGACTCGACCTGGCTACGTGCCCGCGCCTGGGCGATCGCCGTGGCCGCCAGCGGTATCCCGTACTACCAGCACAGCTACCCGGCGTTCGTCGCCGAGTGCCGAGCCCGCCTCCAGGCGATCCTCACCGACGAGGGCACGTCGTGACCGGCCGGTGCCGAGCGGACGAGCGGCTACGGCACGGTGGGCGCGGGGTGCCGCAGGCGGGCGGCGTCCTGGCTCGGTGGCGCGCCGAACAGGCGGCGGTACTCGCGGCTGAACTGTGACGGGCTCTCGTACCCCACCCGGTATCCGACACCTGTGACGTCGTCGGGGTGGGCCGCCAGCAGCAGCCGGGCCTGCTGGAGCCGGATCTGCTTCTGGAACTGGATGGGGCTCATCGCGGTGACGGCCTGGAAGTTGCGGTAGGGCGTGATCCTGACCTACAGCGGCAACCAGGTCGGTGCGCAGGACACGGTGACGGCCATCGAGAAGGAGGGCGGCACCGCTGTCGCGCTCCGGCTGGACGTCGGTCGCAGCGAGACCTTCCCGGCCTTCCGCGAGCGGGTCGTCACCGTGCTGCGCGACACCTGGCAGCGGGACACCTTCGACCATCTGGTCAACAACGCCGGCTTCGGTGGGATGGCGATGTTCGAGGACACCAGCGAGGAACTCTTCGACAGGTTCATGCGGGTACTGCTCAAGGGGCCGTACTTCCTCACCCAGGCGCTGCTGCCGCTGCTCGCCGACGGTGGCGCCATCGTCAACGTCAGCAGCAACTCGGCGTCCCCCACCGGTCTGGTCGACGCCGGCTACTCCGCGTACGCCACGATGAAGGGCGGCCTGAACGTGCTGACCCGCTACCTGGCCAAGGAACTGGCCTCCCGCGACATCCGGGTCAACGCCGTCTCGCCGGGTCCGACGCGTACCCGGATCTCCGACGCGGCCGGGGTGGTGGCCTTCGAGGCGTACCCGGAGGTGATCCCGGCGCTCGCCGCCAAGACCGCCCTCGGCCGCATCGGCGAGCCCGACGACATCGGCAAAGTCATCGCCGCCCTGCTCGACGACACGGGTGGCTGGATCACCGCGCAGAACATCGAGGTCTCCGGCGGCTACGACCTCTGAGGCACCGGGACGGTACGCCGGTCGGCCCCGACCGGCGTACCTCGGCGGGTCGGGTGGGTGGACCGCCGGGGATACGGTGTCATCGATGCCGCGTTCGAGGACGTCCAGGATCCTGCCCGCCGCCATGGTGGGGCTGCTGGTCGCGACCCTTCTCGTCGGTGACCGGGGCAGGGGCGGGGCGCCGCGCCTGCGCCTGGACGTGGCGCCGGCCGTCGCCCTCGTCGACCAGCCGGTCCGGGTGCGCGTGCACGGCCTGGCCGCGCGGGAGCGGGTGGTGGTCGCCGCCGAGGCCCAGGACCACTCGGGGCACAGGTGGCGGGCGGAGGCGACGTTCGTCGCCGACGCCAACGGTGTCGTGGACGTGTCACAGGATGCACCCGTGGCCGGCTCCTACTCGGGTGTCGACCCGATGGGCCTGTTCTGGTCGATGGATCCGCTGGACGGCGACGCCTCCTCCTTCGCGCCGGTGTGGCCACACCTGCGCCGTGACTTCGCGGTCCGGCTGTCGGCCGTGAGCGGCGGGCGCGAGCCGGCCGCCGTCACCGTGCGGCGGGACTGGACGGCGGGCGAGGTCTCGTTCACCGAGCTGACCACGGAGGCGGACGGCGTTCGCGGGTTGCTCGTCCTCCCGCCACCGGAGGTGCCGCGACGACGCGGGGTGCTGTGGTTCGGCGGCTCGGAGGGCGGCGTCGGCGGGCTGTACGACGCGCCGTTGCTAGCCTCCCGGGGGCATCCGGTGCTGTGCCTGGGCTACTTCGGAGCTTCCGGACTTCCGGACAGCCTGCACGACATCCCGCTGGAGTACTTCGTCACCGCCGCCGAACTGCTCGCCCCGTACTCCGGTGGCGAGGTGGTGGTGACGGGCTACTCACGCGGCACCGAAGCCGCGTTGCTGCTGGCACAGCAGCGCCCCGACCTGGTCCGCGCCGTCGTCGTCTACGCACCGAGCAGCGTCGTCCATCCCGGTTACCCGTACTCGGGAGCGCCCGGCTGGACCTACCGTGGCCGACCCGTGCCGACCGGCCGGATGCCTGTCGACCGGATCGACGGACCGGTACTGGCCGTCGCCGGTGAGGACGACCAGCTCTGGGACGCGCCGACCTACGCCGCCGAGCTGCTGCTGGCCCTCGGTGGCCCACCCCACCGTGTGCTGCTCTACCCGGACGCCGGTCACGGCGTGGGTACGTTCCCGTACCTGCCGTCGAAGACGGTGCACCACGGGCGCACCGGCGTGCAGACCCACGGCGGCACCCGGGCGGGTGACGCCGCCGCCCGCCGGGACGGATGGTCCGAGGTGCTCGCCTTCCTCGCCGCCCTCTGACGGCCGGAAGCCGACCCGAGCGGGTCGGCTTCCGGGCGGTCAGCGCGGTGTCCGGTTCTTCGGCAGGTCGAACTGGTCGGCGCGGCGGCAGTCGCGCTGATTGCCGATGGCGTCGGGCCCCAGCCGGTCGAGCACCTCCCGGGCCCGTTGCCGACCGAGGTTCCAGGCGTGCCACGGGTCCGGCTCGGCCAGGTCGTCGGCGATCCAGCTGAGCGTGCACCGGCGGACCGGATCGGGCAGGGTGGACAGGGCGGGAGTGGCGTCCGCGGAGAGCGCCCGCAGATACCAGGCGTCGATCCGGCCGGTCTGCTCGTACCGCGCGACATTGCGGCGGGCCGCGTAGTCCTCCGGGTTCAGCGCGGCCAGGCTCAGCAGCATCACCACCGCGAGAGCTGCGGTCAGTCGCGGAATCCAGCCGCCGCGCCAGCGTACGCCGGCCACCAGGATCATCAGGAACACGGCACCGAGCAGCAGTTCGAACGCCATCACGAAGATCCGCTCGCCGGTGAAGCTGTAGACCTTCTGGTAGGTGTACATCCGGGACAACGCCGACACCACGATGACCACGCTCAGCGCACTGAGCAGGCCGAGCAGGATTCTCAGCAGGACCCGGTCCAGCGGTCGGTCCCGACGTGCCCACCTGGTCACCCCGCCGAGCACCGCCAGGGCCAGCAGGGTCACCGCGACCAGTTGCCAGAAGCCGCTGCGGGCGTACTCGGCGTAGCTGAGTCCGGTGGTTTCGAGCACGTGCCGTTGCCCTCCGAAGAGGACTGTGAACTGCACGGCGACGAAGCCGCCGAACAGCGTGGTCAAAGTGGCGATCGGCGGAGCCCACTCGACGAGCCCGATGCTGCGCGAGGTCGGCCGGTCCACCGAGGACAGCTGAGGCGGAGCGGCGATCGTGTAGACGGCGGCCACGGTGATCAGGGCGCCGACGGCGGCCAGGAACAGCCACCGGAACACGCCGCCCACGCTGATCTCCGGAATGAGGGCGCCGAGTACCTGGGAGAAGGCGGCGTCGGCGGAGGAGAGCAGCGCCCCGAACACGACCAGCACCGCCACGGTGGCGGCGACCGAACCGACGACCCGACGGGCGGTCCCGGAGTCGTCGGGTGCCCGGACGTGGGCACGCACCCACGGCAGTCCGCGTAGCGCCGCGATCGGGGTGGCCACCAGGCTGAACAGGATCGACCGGATACGTCGTCCACCGACGATCGCGAGTGCCGTGCAGGCCAGCGCGCCCAACACGCAGAACGTGACAAGCCACCAGGCGTTGCGGAAGCCGAGGACCGCGAGCAGCGCCAGGGCAGCCGCGGCCCAGCCGGCCCGCACCCAACGCTCGGGCCGGGGGAGTCCGGCGATGTGGTGCCGCACCGCGACGGCGACGCCGGTGCTGAGCACCAGGTAGCCGAGGAGCCAGCCGATGCCGGTGCGACCCAACGGTACGAGCGTGGCCACACCGAGCGCCCCGGCCAGGATGGCCAGGGGCGTTGCCCGGTTGCGGGTCGGCGCCGGTCCCGGCCACACCCGGTCGAAGAACGACGGCTGTGGCGGCGCCGGCCGGAACGGGTACGGCGGACCCGGCCGCGAATAGCCGGGTGGCACCGACTGCGGAACCGGCGGACCCGCCGGGGCCACCGGCCCACCCGCCACCGGCCCACCCGCCACCGGCCCACCCGCCGTCGGGCTGCCCGCCGTGGGCGTGACCGCTGGCGTCGCGGCGGCTGGTGGGCCGCTCGCCGGCGGGCCGCCGGCTGGGGAACTGCTGGCCGCGTCGCCGGTTGGTGGGCTGCTGGCCGGGCCGTCGGCCGTCGTGGTGGTGGCTGGTGTCGTGGGCTGTTCCGTGGCCGCGCCGGCCCGGGTGTCGGTAGGTCCGGTGGCAACGAGCCCCACCGGCTGCGCGGCCGTGCGTTGCGTCGGTGGCGTCGGACCGGCCGGGCGAACGTCCTCCGGCACCAGGGGCAGGAAGATGGCGTAGCCCTGGGTGCCGGGCGGGACGCTGACCGGAATCGCCCAGGCGGGCTGGTCGGCCGGTCCGGGCCAGACGATGGGTGTCAGCCCGTCTGCCGGTGGCATGACCAGCAGACGGGGGGCCGTCGCAGCCGGTGGCGCGGCAGCCTCGGGACCGGCTGCGACGGGTAGCTCGTCCGGTTCCCCGGGTACAGGGGAGCCGACGACGGGTGGCGGCTTGGACACCGCGCCCTCCTAGATCGACATGTGTGCCGTCACTCTAGGGCCGGGCGCGCTCTCCGGTGGTCCCGCCAGGGGTGTCGGTGCCCCTGCCACGGTCGTCGAGGACCAGCGGTGCGCGGCCGCGCACCGTGTACCGGACGTGCGTGACCTGCGGGCCGGGGACCACCCGGTCGGGGATGAGCTCGATCGCCTCGAAATCGTCGAGCCCCAGATCGTCGAAGAGCCGTAGCCCGGCACCGAGGACGACCGGAACCACGTGCAACTCCAACTCGTCGAGCAGCCCGGCCCGCAGCACCTGCCGGACCAGGCTGCCGCCGCCGGCCACCGCGACGTTCTTGCCACCGGCTGCGGCTCGGGCCTGTGCCACCGCGCTGGCCAGCCCGTCGGTGACGTAGGTGAAGCTGGTGCCGCCCCGACGGTGCAGCGTCGGGCGGGGCCGGTGGGTCACCACGAAGACCGGAGCGCGGAACGGTGGTTCGTCGCCCCACGGCACCTCGCCGCCGTCGGCCATCCGGCGTCCCATCACGTACGCCCCGGCCGCGGCGAACGACTCGGCGATGATCTCGGAGTCGGCGTCGTGCCGGCCGCCGGCGAAGCCCTGCCGCTCGCGCCACGCCATCGCTTCGGTGGCCCACCGGGTCACCCGGAAGAACCCGTGGCTCTCCGCCGACCGCAGCCAGTCGCCGTCGCCGTCGTGCTGTGGGCCGGCGTAGTAGCCGTCCAGCGACACCGACAGTTGGGCGGTCACCTTCGTCATGTCCGTTCCTCCCGGATTTGTCGGCACCCACCGTGGGTGCCGATCCGCCGGTGGATCGGAGCCGGACGGCTCGTTTCTACCGGATCCGAAAGTGACCTGGCTCACACAGGCGCTGGCTTGGGTCGCTCGCGGCGGCGGCGCGGCGCAGCAGGTACCGCCGTTCGGGATCGCTGCCGGCATGCTGCGCCGCTGCCCGCCACTGCGCGGCGGCGGCGGCCCGATCGTCGGCGCGTTCCAGCAGGTGGGCGCGGACGGCGTGCAGTCGGTGGTGCCCGGCCAGCGGCCCCGACTCCACCTCGGACAACAGGGCCAGCGCGGCACCCGGCCCGTGAACCATGCCCACCGCCACTGCCCGGTTCAGGGTGACCACCGGGTTGGGCGCGATCTGCTCCAGCAACTCGTACAGGGCGAGCACCTGGGGCCAGTCGGTGGCCTCGGTGCTCGGCGCCTCGGCGTGCACCGCCGCGATGGCGGCCTGGATCCGGTACGGCCCGGCTGGTGAGGCGGCCAGGCTGCGTTCGACAAGTGCGCGACCCTCGTCGATCGCCGTCCGGTCCCACCGCCCACGGTCCTGCTCCGCCAGTGGCACCAGTTCGCCGTCCGGGCCGACCCGGGCCGCCGCTCGGGCCTCGGTGAGCAACATCAGCGCGAGCAGGCCGGCCGTCTCCCCGTCGCCGGGCAGTTGCTCGTGCAGTCGGCGAGTCAGCCGCAGGGCCTGCCCGGTCAGGTCGGCGCGACGCAGCTGGGGGCCGCTGCTGGCGCTGTATCCCTCGTTGAACATCAGGTACAGCACCTGGCGTACGACGGCCAGCCGTGCCTCCGGTGCCGCCGTCGGCGGCGGTGCGAACCGGGCGCCCGCCTCCCGTAGCCGCAGTTTGGCCCGGGAGATCCGTTGCCCCATGGTCCGCTCCGACACCAGGAAGGCGGCGGCTACCTCGGCGGTGGTGAGCCCACCCACCGCACGCAGGGTCAGTGCCAGCTGCGCGGGCGCGGGCAGCGCCGGGTGGCAGCAGAGCAGGAACAATTCCAGCAGGTCGTCCCGGGGTGTCTCGGCGTCGGGCGGTGGGGCGACCAGCGCGTCGCGTGGGGTGCGCTCCAGCGCCGTACGCTCGCGGCGGGTGCGGGCGGCCTCGGTGCGTACCAGGTCGACGTAGCGGCGGGCGGCGACGGTGTGCAGCCAGCCCGACGGCTGCTCGGGAACGCCGTCGAGCGGCCACTTCTCGACGGCGGCGACCAGTGCCTCCTGCACGGCGTCCTCGGCCCGACCGAAGTCGCCGTACCGACGGACGAGCGCGGCCAGCAACTGTGGCGCGAGCCGGCGCAGCAGGTCGACGGTGGCCGCATCGAGGCTCAGTGGTCCGCTCCGTCGCCGGTCATCAGCGGCCAGATCTCGATGCCGCCGCCAGCGGTGCCGAACCGCAGACCCGGATAGTCACGGGCGATCTCCAGCGCCCGCTGCTCGTCGTCGACGTCGACCACGAAGTACGAGCCGACGTACTCCTTGGCCTCCAGGTACGGCCCGTCCGTGACAACCGGAGTGTCGGTGGTGATCCGCACCGACCGGGGCCGCGACACCAGCCCCTGCACGTCGACCAGCTCGCCGGAGGCCCGCAACGACTCGTTGAAGGCGTTGACCTTCTCGATCAGGGTGGTCAGATCGCCGTCCGGCAGGCTGCCCCAGATCTCCTCGTTGCCGTAGATCAACATCAGATACTTCACGTGTCGCCTCCATAATGGTCTATTTGTCCGGAAACGGACAGGACGGTGGGACCTGCCCCGACGCACTGTTGTAGCAGGTAGAGAGGCTGCGGATGGCGGGCCACATCCGATCCTCAGGCCCCGGCGGGAACCGTGACGTCCCGCCCGGCCGCCAGTACGGATCCCGCCGGGTGCGCCGCCGCGCCACCCGGCTCCGGCCCGCCGCCGTAGACCAGCCGCACCGACGGTGCTGCACCGCTGGTCACGGCGACCAAGCCAGGAAGGAGCCGCCATGGCCGCTCCCACCGCCAACGCCTCGATGAACCCCACCACCTACTCACCCGGCGAGCAGATGCTGCTGACCGTCAACTACGGCGACGCGGACCACCAGCGGCTGACCGTGACGGTCACGGTCGCCGACGCGCAGGGCAACCGTAGCGCCCCCGTCTCGGTGACCGCGGTGATCGATCCGCTCACCGTCACCGTCGCCGACGACTCGGGGCGCACCTGGTCCCGGGTCTCCGACAACGGCGCGGTTGCTGTCTTCCGGGCGGTGGCGTGATGCCGAGGGTCACCGTCACCGTGCGGGACTCCGCCAGCCGGACCGCCAGCGCCAGCGTCGCCTACACCGTGCTGCCGCCCGTGCTTGGTGGTTACTACCTCTCCGGCGGCGCCGACCCGACGGCCGACATGACCGGCGGCAACTTCCGGTCGCTGACCCAGTACCGCAGCTTCGCCGACGCCTACGTCCTTCCCGGCTATCAGCGCCCCTGGCTGATCACGCTGGGTCGGGCCGGAGTGCAGCTCAACATGGTGCTCGAACTGAAGCACTACGGCGCGCCCGACACCGGGCCGCAGACCTTCACCGTGGATGGGGTGAGGTACACGGTGCCGGCGCCGGCGATGACCATCCAGCAGCGACCCGGCGCGGTCTGGCCGAAGGCGTACGGCTACGGCCAGGTCCTCGCCGGGCAGTGCGACGGGTTGTTCGCCCGGGCGCTGTCGCAGTACCGGACGATGGGTTTCGGGGTGAACATCCAGCTCGCCTCCGAGCTGGACACCGATCACGAGTTCGGCACCACGGAGGCCGGCAAGGCGTACACCTGGGCCGAGTCCGACGCCCGGGCGGTGCAGGCCGTGACGTACATCGTCAACTGGTTCAGGGCCAAGGGGCTGCCCCGGGGCAGCACCTTCTCGGTCGGGCTCGGTGGCTTCAACCGGGACTGCTTCCGGCGTACCCACCCCGAGGCGCTGATGACCCGGCTCGACTACCTCCAGTGGAACGTCTACGCGACAAGTCCCAGCCACACCGCGCTGGAGCGGTTCCGGCGTACCAAGGACTGGGCGGTGGCCGATCTCGGCCCGGTGGCGTTGTCCCGTCCGGTGCTCATCGCCGAGTGGGGCGTACGGGTCATCGAGATCCCCGACCAGGCGGCCTGGATCGCCACCGTGCCGCCGGCCATCGCCCGGCTCAACGCCGAGCGTGGCCCGCTGATCGCCCGGACGAACTACTTCAACTCCGGCTGGGGCACCCTCAGCCCGAAGGTGACCGGGCTGGCCGCGCTGCGGGCCGCGTATGCCCGCCCGCCGTACGGCTGAACCCCGGTACGACGGCCCGGTCCGGCGTGACTCCCGGACCGGGCCGTCGCCCGCCATCCCCTTGACAACGGCGCCACCCTGGTTGCATGGTTAGTTACATGAGTAATGAACCAGTCAACCAGCGTGCCGACTGGGGATGGTGCACGTGATGGAGGACGGACGGCCGATCTTCCTCCAGATCGCGGAACTGCTGGAGAACTCGATCCTGGACGGGACCCTCGCGGAGGAGGGCCAGGTGCCCTCGACGAACGAGCTGGCCGCCTTCCACCGGATCAACCCCGCAACCGCCGCCAAGGGGGTCAACAAGCTGGTCGACGACGGAACTCTCTACAAGAAGCGAGGAATCGGCATGTTCGTCTCTCCCGGCGCCCGAGCGAAGCTCCGCGGCCGGCGCCGCGACGAGTTCGCCCGACAGTACGTCCGGCCGTTGCTCACCGAGGCGCGCAAGCTCGGCATCGAACCGGCCGAACTCAAGAACATGATCGACACCTGGGAGGCGGGCCGATGAGCGCGGTCGTCACCGTCAGGGATCTGACCAAGCGGTACCGGGGAGTCACCGCCCTGGACGGGGTCAGCTTCTCGCTAGCCGAGCATCGGATCCACGGCCTGCTGGGGCGCAACGGGGCCGGCAAGACCACCCTGATGCAGATCCTCACCGCGCAGAACTTCGCCACCAGCGGTGAGATAAGCGTCTTCGGGCAGCACCCGTACGAGAACGAACAGGTGCTCTCCCGGATCTCCTTCATCAAGGAGAGCCAGACCTACCCGTCGCACCTGCGGGTCACGCACGTCCTGCGGGCGGCCCGCCTGGTGTATCCGGGCTGGGACGAGGAGTTCGCGCAGCGGCTGGCCGACGTGTTCCAGTTGCCGCGCGGACGCAACGTCCGCAAACTCTCCCGCGGCATGCTCTCCGCGCTCGGCATCGTCGTCGGGCTCGCCTCGCGTGCCCCGCTTACCTTCTTCGACGAGCCCTACCTGGGCCTGGACGCAGTATCCCGGCAGCTCTTCTACGACCACCTGCTGGCCGACTACACCGAACATCCCCGCACCATCGTGCTGTCGACCCACCTCATCGACGAGGTCAGCGACCTGATCGAGCACGTCCTGCTGATCGACCAGGGCCGGCTCCTGCTCGACGTCGAGGCAGAGGCGCTGCGGGGTCAGGTGGTCACCGTCTCCGGCCCGGTCGCGGCGGTGGACGAGTTCTCCCGTACCGGCACCGAACTGCACCGGGCGTCGCTCGGCGGCACGGCCCGGGCCACCGTACGCGGCGACTTCGGCCCGGCCGCGTACGACCGTGCCCGGTCCCTGGGCCTCGGCCTCGAAGCGTCCTCGCTGCAGGACATCGTCGTTCGCCTGACCACCTCGAACAACGGGCACGCGGCCGGTGCCGGCAGCGCCGCCGCGGCAGACAAGGAGGCCGTCCGATGAACCGCGCCCTGACCGTGGCCCGCCTGCAGTTCGTCGGCTGGCGCAGTGTGGTCGGCTGGCCCTGGGGGATCCTCGCGCTCAGTTTTTCCATCAACCTGGCGCTGTTCAGCGCGATGAACGAGGCCGACGACTTCGAGCCGACCACCGGTGGGCTGATGAGCATCTACGTCGTGATGATCGTCGCCAGCATCAACGCGATCACCCAGGAGTTCCCGTTCGCGCTCGGGTTGGGCGTCTCACGACGCAGCTTCTACCTCGGCAACGTGCTCCACTTCGCCGGACAGGCGGTCAGCTACGGCGCGGTGCTCTACCTGCTGGCCGTGATCGAGGAGGCCACCGATGGCTGGGGCGTCAACATGCGCTTCTTCGGCGTGCCCTTCCCCCTGGTCGATCATCCGGTGCTGCGGTTCCTCGGCTTCGCGATCCCGTTCCTGCTGCTCGGCTTCATCGGCATCGCGATCGCCCTGGTCTTCAAGCGCTGGGGCGTCAACGGCCTGCTGATGCTGAGCACCGTCGCGTTGGCCGGGATCGGTGGGCTCGTCGTGCTCGCCACCTGGCAGGGCTGGTGGTCGGCGATCGGTGGCTGGTTCGCCGACCAGCCGGGCTGGGCCCTGCTGGTCGGCTGGCCGGCGCTGCTCACCCTGGTGCTCGCCGGCCTCAGCTATCTGACCATCCGACGCGCGACGCCCTGACCGTCGACATGCCGGCGTCCGAGACGGGTGGAGGCCGGCATGTCGACGCACCGTGGGACGGGGGCGGCCCCACCCGATCGGGGGATCGGGAGGGGCCGCACGGTGTGTACGGTCAGCGCCCGGTGGGTCAGCGCCAGGTGTCGGTGAGCGTCGGCGAACCGGAGGCGGTGGCGGTACGGTTCGCGCCCGACTCCCACACCACCTGGCCGGAATCGGTGCGCTTGACGTACTTGTAGGAGAACGTGGTGCCGGCGGGCAGGCGCACCGTACCGGTCCAGACCGGGTACTCCGTCGGTGACAGCCGGATCCCTCGGGCCGGATCCCAGCCACCGAGTGCGGTCAGGTCGCCGACCAGGTAAACCTGTTGGCCGTACGTGGTGCCGGCGGTGACCCGTACGGAGACCGTGGCGTCGCCGGGGGGATCGCTCGCCGGCTGGTTCCAGGTGGCGGTGACGGCGGTGCCGCCGGTGCCGGTGCGGTTGGGGTCGTTCTCCCACTGCGTCGTGCCGTTGCCGACCTTGACCAGCTTCCACTCGAACGCGCTGCCGGTCGGAATGTCCACCGACCCGGTCCAGGTCGGGTAGCTGCCCGACGTGGTGGACAGCTTCACCCCGTTGCTCGGGTTCCAGGAGCCGAGCTGCGGTATCGAACCGACGACGTACACCTCCTGACCCGGGTCGGTGGAGACGGTCGCGGTGAACCGGGTCGACCCGGTTGGCTGGGACGGGCTCGCGGTCGGCGTCGGCGTGGTGGTCGGCGTCGCGGTAGGGGTCGGGGTCGGGGTCGGGGTGACGCTGTCGAGGCGGGCCTCGACGTGCAGGGCCACCGCCTGGTCGGCGGGGATGGCGGCGGTGAAGCTGCCGCCGGTGACGGTGACCGCGCCACCCGGGCACGCCCCGGTCGACCGGTCGTAGGCGCCCCGGCCGACGTTGCAGTAGCGGCCGTCCGGCAGCGAGGTGACGAAACTGCGGTTCCAGGTGTTGCCGGTGGCGTTGAAGGCGGCGTACCCCCGGTTGCCCCGACCGAACGCCAGCCGGCCGTTGCCGTCGGTGGTGACCGACCCGATGCCGGTGCCGGCAACCGCGTTACGGAAGCCCGGCATGCCGGCCACCCCCGGGTCGCGGTGCTCACAGATCCACGCACTGCTGGCGCAGTCGGTGGCCAGGGTGGTGCCGTCGGAACTGCTGGGCGGGCCCTGCCCGTGCACCGATCCGTACGCGTAGCTCGACATCAGCTGGGGTCGGCCGTAGGGATGGGCCATCATGAACGTGTCCGCCAGGTAGTAGCGGGCACCGCTCTTGTACGTCAGCGTCGGGTTCTCCCGCTGCGTGTCGTGGTTGTCGATGAACACGACCGCCTGCTGCGCGGTCAGCCCGCCGTAGTTGGGCAGGTTGCCCAGCTGGGCGATGTTGCCGTCGCGGAACGCCGAGGAGACGGCCCGCTGGTAGTCGAAGTTGGTCACTCCGCCGTACGGGGCGTACGCCGTGTAGGGGATGGTTCCGTCGCCGTACACCTCGTGGAAGAGGTCCGGCCGGCCGCCGAAGCCGGGCACGTCCCGTAGCCGACTGATGATGTCGGCCAGGTGCGCCTCCTGTACGTGCTTGGCGGCGTCCACCCGGAACCCGGCCACTCCGAGGTCGATCACCGCGTTCATGTACTTGGCGACCTTCCGTCGTACCTCGGGGTCGGCGGTGTTGAGGTCGGCCAGGTCGAGCAGTTCGCAGTCCTGTACCTCCTGCTTGTTGCCCCAGTTGCTGATCCGCCGGTAGCAGGGCCCGAAATCGGCGTAGCCGTAGCTGTCGCCCGAGCCGTCGTCGAACAGGTTCGGATAGCTGTACTTGCTGTAGACGGTGCCCGCGCTGCCCGGGCCGCTGCCGGCCGAACCGGTGCCGCTCATGTGGTTGAGCACCATGTCCACATAGATTTTCACGCCCTGGGCGCGGCAGCGCTGGACCATGTCGACGAACTCGGCCTTCGTGCCTCGCCGGGTCTGATCGAGCCGGTACGACACCGGCTGGTAGTCCTGCCACCACGGGTAGGTGGCGCCCTCGGCGCTGGGCAGCACCACGTGCTCCTGCGGCGGGGAGACCTGCACGCCACCCCAACCGTCGGGGCCGAGGGTGGATTCGCACTCGTCGGCGACGGAGTTCCACCGCCATTGGAACAGGTGGACGATCGCGTCGCCGTTGGCGCGTACGTCGGCCGCGCTGGCGGGCCCGGTGCCGGCGGTGACGGTGGCGAGACCGACCGCGACCAGCAACGCGGTCAGGGCCGCGGGGATCGCGGCGCGGGGACGGGGGATACGCACGGTGCCCTCCTCGGGGGACGGTCAGGCAGACGTCGGTGACAGCGAAGGTTCCTGCAAGTAATGCAAGAAGTTGCGGTGGTTGCGTGACCGTAACAGGAGCATCGATAGTTGGGAACCTATCTTTCACAACATGGTGCAACGGGATTCAGGTCCTTGCCGCTGTCTGCAATACCTGCAAAGATTTCCGACCCTGATTCCGAAAGTGACCGGTGAGCGTCCCCGAGCGCCACAGCCGGCGGCTTTCTATGCTCGACCCATGGAACTGCGGATCTTCACCGAACCCCAGCAGGGTGCCAGCTACGACGACCTGCTCGCCGTGGCCCGACGTGCCGAGGAGACCGGCTTCGGCGCCTTCTTCCGCTCGGACCACTACCTGAAGATGGGATCGGTCAGCGGCGAGCCCGGCCCCACCGACGCCTGGACGACGCTGGCCGGGCTGGCCCGGGACACCCGGTCCATTCGGCTCGGCACGCTGATGAGCGCCGCGACGTTCCGGCTCCCCGGCCCGCTCGCGATCACCGTCGCCCAGGTCGACCAGATGAGCGGCGGACGGGTCGAGCTGGGCATCGGCACCGGCTGGTACGACGCCGAGCACCAGGCGTACGGGATTCCGTTTCCGCCGCTGGGGGAGCGGTTCGACCGGCTGGACGAGCAACTCGCGGTGATCACCGGCCTGTGGCGCACCCCGTCGGGCGAGACGTTCGACTTCACCGGCCGGCACTACCAGGTAAGCGACTCGCCCGCGCTGCCCAAGCCGGTCCAGCGCCCGCATCCGCCGATCCTGCTCGGTGGCAAGGGCGCGAAGCGTACGCCGCGGCTCGCCGCCCGTTACGCCGACGAGTTCAACCTGCCGTTCGTCTCGATCGACGAGACGGTGGCCCAGTTCGAGCGGGTCCGCGCCGCCTGCGCCGACATCGGCCGCGACCCGGCGCAGCTGACCTGGTCCAACGCGCTGGTGCTCTGCTGCGGCAAGGACGACGCCGAGGTGGCGCGGCGGGCCGCGGCGATCGGCCGCGACCCGGACGAGCTGCGCGTCAACGGTCTCGCCGGCACGCCCGCCGAGGTCATCGACACCATCGGCCGGTACGCGGAGATCGGCAGCCAGCGCCTCTACCTCCAGGTGCTCGACCTGACCGACCTGGACCACCTCGACCTGGTCGCGGCCGAGGTGATGCGCCAGCTCTGACCGGCCGACGTGGTGCGACTCCCGCGCGGCGCGGCGCGGGCGGCTCCGTCCGGCGCGGGCGGCTCCGTCCGGCGCGGGCGGCTCCGATTGCGGCAAGCCGGGGTGTCAGCGGCCCCGGAGACACCGGCATGCCGCAATCGGAGTCGATCTCGCCCAGATGCCGCCCGCGACCGGGCAGGCCGGGCCGGACCGGCGGGGCGGGCAAGCCGGGCGTCGGGCCGGGCAAGCCGGGCGGCGGGCGCGTCAGACCCGGTGTTCGTCGCGCAGCACGGTGTCGAGCTGGCCGTCCCGGTCGCGGTCGAGGTAGGTGACGTCAGGGAGCCCGTCGCCGTCGAGGTCGAACTGCACCTGGTCCGCCACGCCGTCGCCGTCGAAGTCGGTGACCACCTGGACCGAACCGTCCATGTGCCGGGTCACGATCGACCGGGCGCCGGCCTCGACCCGGGGTGGCGGGCCGGGGGTTGGCGGTGGTGCCGGCACCGGCTCCGGGGCGGGGCTGGGCTGCGGGTCCGGCTGGCTCGCCGACGGCCCGACATCGGACCAGGTGACCGAGGAGCCGTCGACGGTGCCGGTGGGACCGCTGGCGGGGTACACGCCACTGCCGGCCGGGTCGATCTCCTCCTCGGAGGGATACACGTCGCCGCGAGGGGCGGGATCACGGTAGCTGCTCATCGGCGTAGGGTTCCCCGACGGAGCCGACGGTAACCGCCGGCGTGGAGAGGGGGTCGGGAGTGTCGACGCACCGCAACTGGGCCGGCAACGTCGAGTACGCGGCCCGGGCGTACCACCGGCCGTCCTCGATCGACGAGCTGCGGGAGCTGGTCGCCGGCAGCGACCGGATCCGGGCGGTGGGCAGCGGACACTCGTTCAACCGACTCGGCGACACCACCGGAGACCTGGTCACGCTGGCCGGACTGCCGGCCACCCCGCACCTGGACGAGCAGCGGCGGGTGGTGCACGTACCGGCCGCGCTGCGCTACGGCGACCTGGCCACCTGGCTGCACGAGCGGGGGTACGCGCTGTCCAACCTCGCCTCGCTGCCGCACATCTCGGTGGCCGGCGCGGTCGCCACCGGCACCCACGGCTCCGGCGAGACCGTCGGCAACCTGGCCACCGCCGTCGCCGGCCTGGAACTGGTCACCGCCGCCGGTGACCTGCTCACCGTGGACCGTACCGACCCTGAGTTCACCGGGATGGTGGTCTCCCTCGGCGCGCTGGGCATCGTCACCCGGCTCACCCTCGACGTGGTGCCGACCTTCGAGGTACGCCAGTACGTCCGCCTCGACCTGCCCCGCGAGGCGCTGGACGAGGCGCTCGCCTCGGCGTACAGCGTCAGTGTCTTCACCGACTGGCGCTCCACCCGCGGCACCCAGGTCTGGCGCAAGCAGCTCGCGGACCAGCCCGCGCCCCCGGCGGACTGGCTCGGCACCACGGCGGCCGACCGGCCCTGGCACCCGGTGCCCGGCATGCCGGTGATCAACTGCACCGAGCAGCTCGGCGTGCCCGGCCCCTGGCACGAGCGGCTGCCGCATTTCCGGCTCGGCTTCACCCCCAGCAACGGCGACGAGTTGCAGTCCGAGTACCACCTGCCCCGCGCGGTGGCCGGCGAGGCGCTCGCCGCGCTGGACGAGGTGGCGCACCTGATCGCCCCGGTCGCGCAGACCAGCGAGCTGCGCACCATCGCCGCCGACGAGCTGTGGCTCAGCCCGCAGTACGAGCGCGACAGCCTCGCAGTCCACTTCACCTGGATCGCCGACCCGACGGCGGTACTGCCGGTGGTCGCCGAGGTCGAGCGGGCGCTGGCTCCGTTCGCTCCTCGGCCGCACTGGGGCAAGGTCTTCACGATGCCGACCGGGACGATCGCCGAGACCTATCCCCGCTGGTCCGACTTCGCCGCGCTGGTCAATCGCCTCGACCCCGAGGGGACGTTCCGCACTTGGGAACTCGACCACCTGTTTCCCCGTTGACGAGGATCCGGCAGACCGACGGGGCGCGGCGCGGCCCGGTGGATGTGCCCGGACATCGAACTAGGATGAGCCCATGAGCGCTGAGGCTGTCGGCATGCACATGCCCGCCGTCGTGACGCTCGACGACGTGGCGGCGATGAACGCCGCCGACGCGAACGGTCATCGTTACGAGACCAGCCCCGAGGGGGTCCTGTCGGTCATGCCGCCGCCCGACTCGGAGCACGCGACGATCGCGAGCCGACTGTTCGCCTGGCTGATCATGGCGGGCTGGCCTGCGGAACAGGTGCTCCAGGCGGTCGGCGTACGCATCCCCGGGCCGGACGGAAACGGTGGCCGGATTCCGGACCTGAGCGTCTGGCGCAAGCCTCCCCGGCGTGGCGTGTGGTCGGCGGTGGCGGACGTCGCGCTCGTAATCGAAATCGTGTCACCCGGCTCCGAGGCGATGGACTCGGTCACGAAGGTGCGTGAGTACGCCTCGGCGGGCATCCCCCGGTACTGGGTCGTGGACCGGGACAGCGCGCAGACTGTCACGTTGCACGAACTCGGCGGCGAAGGGCGGTACGTCGAGCAGGCCCGCATGCCGTTGGCCTGGCTGTTGCAGACCGCCCCGGCCGACCACCTCGACTGAGGCAGCGCAGTCGGCGGTCAGCGGCCGGTGGTGAGCTGGTCGCGCATGCTGCTGCGCTGCACGGCGCGGCTGATGTCGCTCGGCGAGACGATGCCGACCAGGCGGCCCTCGGTGACCACAAGCGCCCGGCCGTCGGCGCAGTCGCTGAGCCGGGGCAGCAGGTCGGTCAGCGGCTCGTCGGGGGAGGCCAGCACCAGGTCGTCGGCGCGGCAGGCCACCGCCGCCAGCGTGGTGCTGCCCCGCTCGTCGGACGGCACGCCGCGGACCCGGTCGAGGGTGACCAGCCCGACGGGCCGGTCGTCCTCGGTCAGCGGCAGCGCCGTGTGCCGGTACGCGAAGAGGTAGTTGTCCACGAAGTCGGCCACCGTCAACTCACCCGAGGCGGTCTGCGGCTGCGGGGTCATCACGTCGGCGACCCGGATGCCGCGCAGCGCGTCGCCCACCCTGGCCTGCCGCTCCTCCATGGTCGCCGCCCCGATCAGGAACCAGCCGATAAGCGCCAGCCACAACCCGCCGACGCCGGCACCGGTGAGGAACCGCCACAGCCCGAACCCGATCAGCGCCAGGCCGAGAATCCAGCCGGCCCGGGCCGCCACCACCGTGGCGCGGGTCCGGTCGCCGGTGGCCTTCCACACCGCCGCCCGCAGCAGCCGCCCGCCGTCCAGCGGTGCCGCCGGCAGGATGTTGAACACCGCCAGCAGCAGGTTGATGCCGCCGAGCCAGGCCATCACGCCCAGCAGCAACCCCTGCACCCCGGCCAGGGCGAGCAGCGTCGCGATGGCTCCGAAGAAGACGCCGATGATCAGACTGACCAGCGGGCCGATCCCGGAAATGCGCAACTCGGCACCGGGGGAGCGGGCCTCGCCGCGCAGCTCGGCGACGCCGCCGAAGAGCCACAGGGTGATCCCCTGCACGCCCAGGCCGTTGCGCTTGGCCACCACCGCGTGGGACACCTCGTGGGCGAGCAGGCCGAGGAAGAAGACCACCGCGGCGGTCAGCCCGGCCAGCAGGTACGCGACCACGGACCGGTCCGGGTACGACTGCGGGAACAGGTTGGCCGACAGCCCCCACCAGATCAGCGCGAAGATGACCAGGACACTCCAGTTGACCCCGACCGGTACGCCCACGATCCGGCCGAGCCGGAAACTCGCCCTCATGTCTCGGTCATACCCCCGCAGCCCGTTCCCATGCCAGGGCCGAACGTCACCCTTATCCGGACCCGACCGCTTCGCCGGGACAGTTGAACCTGACGGCCCGGTCCCGAACCTCGACGGCCCGGTCCCAAACCTCGTCGTGGTGGGAGCCGGTGACGTCGCCATGGGAGTCGCCATGTCGACAGCAGCCAAGTCCGGCGCCGCGCGGGATGTCGGCGATAGTTCGAGGGTGGCGATCTCGACCGATGACAGCGATGACCCGTACCTCTGGCTGGAGGACCTGGACGGCTCGGAGGCCGCGACGTGGGTCTGCGACCGCAACGCCGAGACCGTCGCGGCGCTTACCGGCGGCCCGGCGTTCGCCGCCCGCCAGGCCGAGATCCGGCAGGTGCTCGACGCGGACGACCGCATTCCGTACCCGGCGTGGCGCGGCGACGGCCTCTACTACGACCTGTGGCGCGACGCGGCCCATCCACGTGGGCTGTGGCGGCGTACCACGCTCGACCAGTACCGCCGGCCGGAGCCGGAGTGGGACGTCCTGCTGGACCTGGACGCGCTGGCCGAACGGGAGGGCGAGAACTGGGTCTGGGGTGGTGTGGCGACCCTGCCGCCGCAGCACCGGCGCTGCCTGGTCAGCCTGTCCCGGGGTGGTGCGGACGCGGTGGTGGTCCGCGAGTACGACCTGGCCGACCGGGACTTCGTGGCGGACGGGTTCACCGTCACCGAGGCCAAGACCGACGTCGGCTGGATCGACGCCGACCACATCTGGATCGGCACCGACGTCGGGCCGGGATCGCTTACCGACTCCGGGTATCCCCGGGTGGTGCGCCGGTGGCGGCGCGGCACCCCGCTGACCGAGGCCGAGATCGCCTTCGAGGCGTCCACCACCGACATCGGGGCGTACGGCTGGCGTGACCTGACGCCCGGGTTCGAGCGTGACTTCGTCACGCGCACTGTGAATTTCTACCGGTCGGAGAGCTATCTGCTGACCGGGGCGGGGGAGCGAACCCGGATCCCGGTGCCCGAGGACGCCGACTGGGACGTACACCGGGAATGGTTGCTGGTCCGGCCGCGCACGCCGTGGCGGGTGGGCGACCGGGCGCACCCGGCGGGTGCGCTGCTGGCGATCCGGTTCGCCGGCTTTCTGGCCGGTGACCGGGATTTCGACGTGCTTTTCGAGCCGGACGACCGGACCTCGCTCAACGGGTACACCTGGACCCGCAACCACCTCATCCTGACCACCCTCACCGATGTCCGCAGCCGGTTGGAACTGCTCACCCCCGGCGAGGGTGGCTGGCGGCGCGAACCGCTGCCCGGGGTGCCGGTCGACCAGGAAAGTTGCGTCGTGGAGACGGATCCGGACCGGGACGACGCGTACCTGGTCGCCTCGGAGGGGTTCCTCGAGCCGGCCACGCTGCGGCTCGGACGGGTCGGCGGCGGCGTCGAGACGCTCAAGCGGGCACCGGCGTTCTTCGACCCCGACGGCCTGGCGGTACGCCAGTTCTTCGCCACCTCCGCCGACGGCACCCGGGTGCCGTACTTCGTGGTCGGAGATCCGGCCGCGCCCGCCGGGCCGACGCTGCTGCACGGGTACGGCGGCTTCGAGGTGTCCCTGACTCCCGGCTACGACGGGATCATCGGCCGGGGTTGGCTGGCCCGCGGCGGCGCCTACGTGGTCGCAAACATCCGGGGCGGCGGCGAGTACGGCCCGCAGTGGCATCGGGCCGCGCTGCGAGCCGACCGCCCCCGCGCCTTCGAGGACTTCGCGGCCGTGGCGACCGACCTGGTGAGCAGGGGCATCACCACGCCGGCCATGTTGGGCATCGAGGGCGGCAGCAACGGCGGCCTGCTGATGGGGGCGATGCTCACCCGCTATCCGTCGCTCCTTGGTGCCGTCGTCGCGAACGTCCCGCTGCTGGACATGCGGCGTTACCACCGACTGTTGGCCGGCGCCTCCTGGCTGGCCGAGTACGGCGACCCGGACATGGCGGAGGACTGGGCATACCTGCGGGGATACTCGCCGTACCACAACGTACGGAGTGAGGTGCGGTACCCGCCGGTCCTGTTCGTCACCTCGACCCGTGACGATCGGGTGCACCCCGGGCACGCTCGGAAGATGACCGCCCGGCTGCGCGAGCACGGCGTCGACGTGTCGTACTACGAGAACGTCGAGGGCGGGCACGGCGCGGCGGCCAACAACGAGCAGCGCGCCTTCATCGAGGCCATGTCACTGGAGTTCCTCTGGCGCAAACTCGGATCCTCGCAGATGGTCCCGCCCCGCCAGAGCATCCGATCGGACGATCGAGCGTCGGTCGCTGGCCAGTAGGCCCACCGTCAACGCCGCCGCTCGGGGCGTCAGGACAGCTGGGTCTGGCGAGACGGTGTCATGCTGTTGCGCCTCGACCGGGCGGTCCGGTAGGAGCAGCAGAATGGCCAGCACCAGGTTGCCGCCCAGCGCGATCACGTTGCCGACCTGGTCTGCTGGTGGGTAGACCCGCAGGTGAAGGGAATGCCAGAGAAAGTGCACCGCGGTGAAGATCAGCCAGGCACCGCCGGCCATCCGCAGCGCGGACGGCGTCGGTCGCCGCCAAGCCATCACGCTGAGGACGAGCAACGCCAGGTAGAGGGCGCCGACGTCGCGGGTCAAATGCTCGTTGTACGGCCCGAGTGCGGAGACCCAGCTGCGCCCCGGCCAGGGAAAATCGGTATAGAACGACTGGGGATAGGCAGCCGCCCACACGCCGACGACCGCAGCCGTCACAGCGAGCAGCCCGACGATCGCACGCTTGCTTCTGATGCTCACACCTGCGTGACGAGTCGGACGGCCGCTTCGTGACGAACGCCGAGGTGGGATGAGTCACGCTCCGACTGTGGCGCGTCAACTGCTGGCGCGATAGTCACCGACGATGTTGGTGGAGCCGGTGAGCCGCTGCTGGTCAGCGGATGATCGGGAATGCTGGCGCCCCGATCACTGGCTCAGGCGGTGGCGGGTGGGGCCGGTAGTTCGTCGACGACCACCACCGGGGTGCCGGGGCGCACCTTCTCCAGCAGCAGGCGCTGGCCGCTGGCGGTCAACCGGATGCAGCCGTTTGTGGTCTGCTCGCCCAGCTCACCGTCGTGGTACCAGGTGTGAATGCCGATGTGGGCGCCGCGTAGCCCGGCCGGCACCGAGTCCAGGTCGTCGGGGATCGAGCCGAGGGCGTAGATGTCCACCCCGCCGTAGACCGACTCCGGCGGTGGAGTGCGGCCCAGCACGAAGGTCCGGCCGAGCGGGGTTTCCTGGCCGCGTTGGCCGAGGCTGACCTGCCAGGATTGTTTGGCGGTGCCGTCGCGGTACCAGGTGAGCCGGAAGGCGGTCCGTTCCACCACGATCTGGTCGCGCAGTGCGACGGTGCGGAAGCCACCGGGTGGTAGCCAGGCCAGTTTGCGGTTGGCCGAGGGGAGCAGCACCGCCGTCCAACCGGACTCGCGGCGGGCGATCGGCACGGTCAGCTCCACCTCGCTGATGGTCGGCATCAGGAACGCAAGTGGCCGGCCGCCGGGTGCGTCGTACGCGGCGAGCTTGCGGGTCGGATGCAGGCCCTGGGTCAGCGGTGTGGTGTCCAGGGTGTCCGGGTCGTCGGGGAAACCGGCGGGGGCCGGGTCGTAGTCGATCTCCGGGAGCCCGTCCGGTGCCGGCGCGGCGGGCAGCACCCGCTCGGCGTCGGCCGACGGCGGCTCCTCCGCGGTCGGCACCGCCGCTTCGGCGGTGGGCCCGGCGACCGGCGTCGTCCCGGGTGCCGGGGTCAGCGCCCACCCGGTGTACGCGGCCCCGCCCATCAGCACCGCCACGCCGACCCCGAGAGCGACCCCCCGCCGCCCCCGCACCCCCAAACCCCTCAAAAACCCCACCCGTCCACCCTACCTCCACCCATCCCACAATCCCCCCAAAAACCCGCAAACCCCGCAGTCCCTCCCCCTCCTGGCGCCCCCTGAGGGTTGACCATGAGGTTATTGCCCTTTTTGATCTCGCATTGGGGCAACAACCTCATGATCAACGCGTGAAGGGGGTGGGAGGGGGAGGGGGAGGGCGGTTAGGGGAGGCGGGCGTTTAGGTGGAGGGCTATGGCGTCGTGGGCGGGGATGTTGGCGGCGAACCAGCCGTTGGCGTCGACCGTGATGACCGGGCCGGAGCAGGTGCCGTTGGTGAAGGTGCCGTGGATGACGTCGCAGTAGCGGCCGGCCGGGAGTCCGGTGTAGTAGGAGCGGCCGTTGATCGCGGAGCCCTCGTCGTTGATGGTGATGAAGCCCCGGCCGGTCCGGCTGAAGGCGATGTGGTTGTTGCCGTTGTCGTACCAGTTGCTGACCCCGGAACCCTCGGTGGCGTTGCGGAAGCCGACCATGTTCGCGATCACCGGCCAGCGGTGCTCGCACTCCCAGCCGGAGTAGCAGACCGTGTTGCGCGTCTTGTTGCTGCCGTCCGAGGGTGGGCCGGCGTCGCGGCTGCTGAAGGTGTAGCTCGACATCACCGTCGGGGAGCCGTACGGCCAGGCCAGCATGAACGCGTTGGCGAGGGCGTAGATGCCCCGGTCGCGGTAGGTGAGCACGCCGCCGTCGTCGCGCTGGGTGTCGTGGTTGTCCACGAAGACGGAGGACACGCCGCCGGGCAGATGGCCCCAGCCCTCGCCGAAGTTACGCAGGTACGCCAACCGCTCGGAGCGGAACACCCGGGCCAGGTCCTTGCCGTAGCGGAACTCGTGCACGTCACCGTTGCCGGTGTACTCGTTCGGCGTGATCGGCTCGCCTGCGCCGTAGATGACCTCCTGAACGATGTACGCCGACCGGTTGAGCCGGCTGCGGATGTTGGCGATGTCGGCTGCCGGCATGTGCTTGCTGGCGTCCAGCCGGAAGCCGTCCACCCCGAGCGACAGCAGGTCGTTGAGGTACGCGGCCAGCCGGGAGCGGACGTAGTCGGACTCCGTCTTCAGGTCGGAGAGGTTGACCAGCTCGCAGTTCTGCACTTCGTAGCGGTCGTTGTAGTTGGCGATGTCGTTGTTGCCGTTGCGTCCGCAGTAGTGGAAGTCCTGTGACTGGTAGATGCCGGGGTAGACGTGGTGCTGGTAGGTCGAGCCGGCCCAGCCGGTGCCGCCGTTGTCCTGGCCGGACATGTGGTTGATGACCGCGTCGACGATCACCTTGACGCCGGCCGCGTGGCAGGTGTCGACCATGGACTTGAACTGCGCGCGGGTGCCCTTGCGGGACTCGATCCGGTAGCTGACCGGCTGGTAGGCAACCCACCACTGGTTGCCGCGTACGTGCTCCTGCGGTGGTGACACCTGGACGTAGCCGTAGCCCTTCGGGCCGAGGGTGCTGCTGCACTCGCTGGCGACCGAGGGCCAGTTCCACTCGAAGAGGTTGGCGATGACCTTCTTGCCGCCACTGGGGGCGGCGGCGGCCGGGGGTGCGGTCACCACGCCAGGGGCGAGGAGGCCGGCGATCACGGCGAGGGCGACGATCGCCGGGCGGAGTCGACGTCGATGCATCGGGTGCTCCAGGGGTGCCGGGGGACGGGAAGGCGGTGCGGTTGCCCGGATCTTGCAATCAGGGCTGAAAATTTCGGAAAGGTTACAAGCTCATTTCAATGCCTGTCAATGTGCAGGCTGGGAAGGGCGGCGGTGCGGCCGTTACACGCGCCGGGTGGCGGGGCGGTTCGACAACTCGGCGAGATTTTTTCTTACGACACTGATCCGACTGGAGCCGCGCTGCGTACTGGAATGGGGAACAGGGTCGGCCGGCGGTGCGCCGCCGCGAGACGATCGAGGAGCAGATGGTCCGGGCTACGCAGAACGAGAAGGCAGCTGCCGTACGTACCAGCAGCAGCAGTCGAGGGATCCGCGTCCGGTCCCGCGGCCAGATCATGGCGCTCTCCGCGTCCGGGCTCGCCGCGCTGTGGGCGTTGACGATGCTCACCGGCGCGGGCCAGAAGATGTACGCGATGGGCTTCTTCTTCACCGAGTTCTTCGCCGGCGTGATCGCGCTGGTCGCGCTGAGCCTCACGGTGATGATGGGACTGCTCGCCACCGATCGGCTGGTGCTGCTCATCCGGCACCGGGTGCTGTTGCAGTCCGCGCACCGGGCCACCGGCATCCTCGGCGTGGCCGGGCTGGCCTTCCACGTCATCACGAAGATCGCCAGCGGTCGGGCGGGGGTGACCGACGCCGCCGTGCCGTTCGTCGGTGGCCGGGGCCTCTACGTCGGGCTCGGCACCATCGCCGCGCTGCTGATGGTGGGTGTGCTCTGGACCGGGATCATCCGGGCCCGCTTCGCCGACGTCGGCCCGAAGTGGGTGTGGCGTGCCCTGCACTCCATGGCGTACGTCTCCTGGCCGTTCGCCATCTTCCACGGTCTGCTCGCCGGCCGTCCGCCCGCCACCTGGGTGGGTCTGAGCTACTTCGCCTGCGTGGTGCTGGTCGTGCTCGCCCTGATGGTCCGCCTCTCGGTCACCCTGCAACGGCGCAGCCGCGAGCAACAGCAGGCTGCTGTGCTGAACGAGGTCATGAGCGGGGCCAAGTCCACCGAGGAGACCCGGGGCAAGTCCCTGCTCGGCACCCTGACCGGCCGGCGCGAGGAAGCCGACGACGGTCGCGAGAAGCGGGTCCGTCGCGACACCAGCTGGGCCGACAGCACCTCCGGGACCTGGGCCAGCCCCACCATCCGACGCAACGACCCGGAACGGTTCACCGTGCCGGTGGTCCCCGAGCCGGGCACCCTGCGCGAGCCCGTACGAGCCGGTCGGGACCGTCGCGACGAGGAGTTCGAGCCGGTCGTCCGGCGTGCCTCGCGCCGCGAGGAGGAGGAACTGGAGCGGGTCGTGCGTCGCGAGACCGAGGTGCTGGAGCCGGTGGCGCGCCGACGCCGCGATGCCGAGCCGGCCAGTCGGCGTTCCTCCCGCCGCGACGAGGAGTTGGAGACCACCGGGCGGCGCTCGGCGCGGGTCGAGGAGGACCTGGAGCCGGTGGTCCGCCGGTCGCGGCGCGACGAGGAGCCGACCGGTCGCCGGTCGCGGCGCGAGGAGGAGCGCGAGCCGGTAGGCCGTCGTGCGTCCCGTCGCGACGAGGACCTGGTGGAGTACGAGGAGCCGGTGCGCCGCCGTCGCCGCGACTCCGACGACGAGGAGGAGTACGGCCGTTCCCGCCGGTCCCGGACCGACAGCCGGTACTCGGCACCGCCGCAGCGGATGGAGGACGAGCCGGAGGAGCCCTGGGACAGCCCTCGCCGGTGGGAGTCGACCGCCTCGATCTCGGCCGGCCCGATCTCCGGTGCACCCATCTCCGGCTCGCCGATCTCCGCCGCGCCACGCAGCGGCGGTGGGCGGCACAGCGCTGAGGACGACCTGCCGGAGGCGGAGACCGACTACTGGCGCCCGCCGGCCCGGTACGCCCCGGACGACGTGGCCGACGACGACGACACTCCGACCCTTGTCGACCTGGCCTCCCGACGCGCCCGCCGGGCCTCGTCGGCGGAGAGCCGGCGTCGCCGCCGGGCCGACCCGGACTCGGTGGACGGCGCCTACTGGGCCGGGCTGCGGGGTGAGGCCAAGTGACGATGCGGACTACCGTTCCCCCGGTCGCTGCCGTGGGTGAACCCCGGCTCACCGCGGGGTTCGCCGAGTTCGGCCGGCTCGACCTGCGCGCCCACGAGTTGGTGCACGGCCCGATCAGCCCGATGGAGCCGTCCAACCTGCTGCGGCTGGCCGAGGGCGTCCAGCTCAAGGGCAAGGGCGGTGCCGGCTTCCCGTTCGCCCGGAAGCTGCGGGCGGTGCTGGAGTCCTGTGAACGTCAGGATCTGCCGCCCGTGGTGGTGGTCAACGCCACCGAGGGTGAGCCGGCAAGTTGGAAGGACAAGGTCCTGCTCACCCGGGCACCGCACCTGATCCTCGACGGTGCCGCGTTGGCCGCGTTCGCGTTGGACGCCGAGGAGATCGTGCTCTGTGTCGCCGACGACCTGGTGGGCCGGGACTCCCTCATGGAGGCCCTGGACGAGCGCCGGATGCCGGCGCCGACAAGCGTCGTGACGGTGCCGCACCGGTTCATCAGCGGTGAGGGCGGCGCGCTTGTGAACGGGATCAACGGGCTGCCGCACATCCCGCCCGGCACCAAGAAGCGTTCCAGCGACTCCGGCGTCGGCGGGATGCCGACCCTGCTGTCGAACGCCGAGACGTACGCCCAGATGGCGATCGCCGCCCGACTCGGTCCGTACGAGTACGCGGCGCTCGGCACCGACGACGAACCCGGCACGGTGCTGCTCAGCATCACCGGCGCGGCGAAGCGGCACGCGGTGGTGGAGTGCGCGGCCGGTACCCCGTTGGCCGAGATCCTCGAACTGTGCGAGGTGCCGGACGGTCCCGGCATCCTGATGGGCGGCTACCACGGTAAGTGGATCACCCGGGAGGCGGCGGAGAAGGCCGAGGTCTCCCGCAAGGGGCTCGCCGCGGTCGGCGGCACGCTCGGCGCCGGCATCATCGTCCCGCTCGCCAACGACACCTGCCCGCTCGGTGAGGCGGCGCAGGTGGTCCGTTACCTGGCCGGCGAGTCCGCCGGGCAGTGTGGCCCGTGCAAACGAGGTCTGCCGGACCTGGCCCGCGCCGTCGACCTGGCGGTTTCCGGCAGCGCGCCGGTGGAGGTCGTCCGGGCCGCCGCCGGCGACGTCAAGGGTCGCGGCGCGTGCAGCCACCCCGACGGCACGTCCCGCTTCGCGCTCTCGGCGATGGAGGTCTTCGCCGAGGACCTGAAGAAGCACACCACCGGGGAGGGCTGCGGACGGCGGGTCAAGGGCATGATGGGTCTGCCCGGCGCCCCCGATCCCGACCCGCAGAAGCTGGTCCTGGACTGGTCCCGCTGTGACGGGCACGGCCTCTGCGCCCACGTGGTGCCGGACTTCATCCGGCTGGACCAGAACGGATATCCCGCCTTTCCGCCCACCCCCGTACCGACCTGGTTGCGGGAGGGCGCGGTGAAGGCGGTGAAGGTCTGCCCGGCGTTGGCGCTGCGGCTGACCGAGGCCTGAGTCCGCCGACCGGGCGGCGTGGCTGCCCGGGTGACGGGCGAGCGAACCGAAGGAGACGCCGATGGGGTCGGTTCCACCAACCGGACGGGTCACCGGGGCGGCCACCGCCGCCCTGCTCGCCGCCGTGCTGGCCACCGCCGGATGCGGCGCCGGTCCGAACGCCGAGGCGGCCCCGCCGGCCGGTGGCCCGGCGTCCGCCACGGCCGACGCCACGTCCCCGTCGACCGGGCCGACCAGCAAGGTGCCGGTGCCGGACACCCTGCGGTTCACCGGCACCACCCTGGACGGTGCGGCCTTCGACGCCGCCACCCTGGCCGGCCGGCCGGTGGTGCTCTGGTTCTGGGCGCCCTGGTGCGCCACCTGCGCGAGCCAGGCGTGGACGATCGCCGAGATCGAGCCCGGCTTCCGGCAGAGCGTGCCGATCATCGGTGTCGCGGGGCTAGGTGAGCGCAAGGCGATGACCGACTTCGTCACCGAGTTCGAACTGGGCCCGATGCCGCAGATCGAGGACCGGGAGGGAGTGATCTGGCGACGCTTCGAGGTCGTCGAGCAGAGCACCTTCGTCATCATCGACCGGGACGGCCGGGTGATTCACCAGGGTTGGCTGGACGGTGAGGATCTCACCCGCCGGGTCACCGCACTGGCCACCTGATGGAAGCGCCGCTGCTGCTCGCGCTGACCGCGGGCATGCTCGGCGCGGTCAACCCGTGCGGCTTCGCGATGCTGCCGGCGTACCTGTCGCTGCTGGTCGCCGGGACCACCGACACCCGGGGTGCCGTCGGTCGGGCGCTGACCGCCGCGGGTGCGCTCACCCTCGGGTACGTCCTGGTGTTCGGTGCCTTCGGGCTGGCGCTGGCCCCGGTCGCCGACTGGCTGCGGCCCCGGCTGCCCTGGTTCACCGTGGGGCTGGGCCTGCTGCTGGTGCTGCTCGGCTGCTGGCTGCTCGCCGGCCGGCGGCTGCCGACCCTGCGCCCGCTGGCCCGGGCGCCCCGGTTGACCCGCTCGTTGCCGTCGATGGTGCTGTTCGGAATGGGGCCTCGCTGGGCTGCGCCATCGCGCCGTTCCTGGCGACCGTGGTGACCAGCCTCCAGGCCGGCTCGACGGCACGCGGGCTGGCGCTGTTCGGCGCGTACGCCCTCGGGATGGGGTTGGTGGTCGCGGTGGCCGCGCTCGGCGTGGCGCTGCTGCGCGGCGAGGTGGTGGCCCGGCTGCGCGGCGTCGGCGCCTGGGCACCCCGGGCCAGCGGGCTGGTGCTGCTGCTCGCCGGCGGCTACGTCGCCTGGTACGGCTGGTACGAGGCGCGGCTGGCCGCCGGCAACCGCGACGCCCTCACCGATCCCCTGGTCACCACCGCCACCGCTCTCCAACGCTGGCTCGCCGACACCATCGCGACCGCCGGCCCCACCCTCCTGGCGGCAACCCTCGCCGCCCTCCTAGCCCTAGCCCTCCTCACCACCCACCGCCGCCCCCACCCCCACCCCCACCGCGTTCCCAACCGCGTTGATCATGAGGTTAGCGGCAGCCTTAGAGATCAACATCGCCGCTAACGTCATGATCAACGCGGGTCCGCGGGCCGGTCCGCGGGCCGGCCCGCGGGCGGGCGGGGGGAGGGGGCGTGGGGTGGGGGTGGGGTGGGTCAGTGGGGGGTTAGGCGGTCGGTGTTTAGGCGGTCGCGGAGGGCCTCCGGGACCAGGACCGAGCCGTCGGGCTGCTGGAACTGCTCCAGGATGGCCGGGTAGAGGCGGCTGGTGGCCAGGGCGGAGCCGTTGAGAGTGTGCACGAAGCGGGTCTGCTTGCCGCCCGGCTCGCGGTAGCGGATCGCCGCCCGGCGGGCCTGGTAGTCACCGCCCCAGGAGACCGACGAGACCTCCTTGTACTTGCCGGTGCTGGGCATCCACACCTCGATGTCCAGGGTCTTGCGCATCGACGCGCTGGAGTCGCCGGCCGCGAGCAGGCTGCGCTGGTAGTGCAGACCCAACCCCTCGACCAGGCTCTCCGCGTGGCTGACCATCTGCTCCAGCGCGGCGTCGGCCTGCTCGGGCAGGGTGAACTGGAAGATCTCCACCTTGTTGAACTGGTGGCCCCGCACGGTGCCCCGCTCGTCGGAGTGCGAGCCGGCCGCCTCGCGCCGGTAGCACGGGGTGTACGCGAACACCTTCAGCGGCAGCTTCGCGGTCTCCAGGATCTCGTCCTGGTACGCACCGAGGATCGCCGTCTCCGCCGTCGGCAGCAGGAACTGCCCGCGCGGCGCGGACTGCTTGTCCAGGTGGTAGACGTCGTCGTAGAACTTGGGGAACTGGCCGGCGGCGAAACCTGCGCTGTCCAGCAGCAGGTGCGGCGGCAGGAGGAACTCGTACCCGGCCTCGATGTTCCGCTCGATCAGCCAGTTGATCAGCGCCCACTCCAGCCGGGCACCCAGGCCGGTGTACATCCAGAAGCCGGAGCCGCCGAGCTTGACGCCGCGTTCGTGGTCGACCAGACCCAGCATCCGGCTCAGCTCGACGTGGTCGCGGACCTTCTCGATCGCCGGTGGCGCACCGAAGGTCTTCACCACCCGATTGGCCTCCTTACCGCCGGGCACCACGTCCTCGGCGGGCAGGTTGGGCAGCTCGCTCATGGTGGTACGCAGCCGCGCCTGCACCTCGTCGAGTTCCGCCTCCAGCTCGGCGACCTGCTTCCGACCGTCGTCGGAGGTGACCTGCGGCTCGACACCGGCCCGCTTCGCCTGCGCGTACGCCCGGGCCTCGGCCTTGCGGCGCTGGCGTTCCCCGTCGATCTCACTGATCAGCCGGCGGCGCTCCCGGTCGAGCTGCTGGATCTCCTCCAGCGCCCGGTCGACCTCGGCGGCGTCCAGCCGCTTCGCCAGCGCGGCCGCCACCGCGTCGCGATCCTTCCGGATCAACTCCATGTCGAGCATGCTGCTCCGTACGCCTCCGTCCGGGCTCGGGTGGACCTCCAGATGCTACCGTCGCGCCCGAATCGCCCCGCCTCCCGCACCCGACCCACCCCGGACCGGCGGTTTCGACGTCCGGTCCGAGCCGGACCCGGACGGGTCGCCGCGGTCAGAGTCGGATCGGCATCAGGATGGAGAAGGCCGCAGGATCGTCGGCCCGCCGGATGGCCAGCGGGGTGACCGGGCCATCCAGTTCCAGCACCAGGCGCGGGCCACCCGCCGCGTGCAGGGCGTCGAGCAGGTACCCCCCGTTGACGCCGACCCGCAGCTCGGCGTCGGCCCGACCGGCCGGATCGTCGGTCAGTTCGTCCGGGTCGAGCAGGCGTAGCGCGTCCCGGCCGCCCAGCCCCAGCACGGTCACCGGCAGCGGGCCGCCCGCGTGCTCCCGGGTCACCGTCGAGGCACCCGAGCGCAGCGCGGCGACCAGCCACGGCGCGTCCACCGGCACCCGCCGGGCCGGCCCGCCGGTCGCTCCCGGCAGCAGGGCGTGATAGTCGGGAAAGTCGTACGGCAGCGTCGTCACCCGCAACCGACGCCCGGCGACGTCGGCGACGACCTGCCGTCCGACCAGGGTCAGCCGTACCTCGCCGGTGACCGCCTCGTCGGAGAGCCGGCGCAGCCGGTCGACCGCGGCCACGGGCAGCAGCGCACGCACCGCCGGACCGTGCACCGTCGCGCCGGCCGTCGCCACCGCCAGTCGATGCCGGTCGGTCGCCACCAGCCGGATCCCCTCGTCGGTCACGTCGAGCAGCACGCCGGCCAGCCCCGGCAGCGCCGGGTCGGTGCCGACGGCGAACCGGACGGCGTCCACGGCGGCGGACAACGCACACCCGGTCAGGACGAGTCGGGTGGCCGGCGGGGGCTGGTCGTCGGCGAGCAGGCGACGGATCCGGGCGACCTCGCGCCGCGCCTCGGCCAGTCCGTCCGCCAGCCGCCCCAGGTGCGCGTCGAGCAGCCGGCGCACCACCGGGGGCTCCGCGCGTACCGCCCGGGCGATCTCGGCCACCGGCAGGCCGATCCGGCGCAGCCCGGCCACCAGCCGGGCCGGTGCCACCTGGTCGTCGGCGTACCAGCGGTACCCGGTGACCGGATCGACCCGGGCCGGGACCAGCACCCCGGCGGCGTCGTAGAACCGCAGCGCGCTCACCGTCAGCCCACTGGCCCGGGCCAGCTCACCGATGCTGCGCAGGTCACTGTCCACGGCCCGATCCTGCCCCCTCGACCTGGTCGAGGGTCAAGCCGCCGGCTCCTCCTTCAGCACCCGGAAGGTGATGCCGGCCGCGGTGAGGCGGTGCAGCAGCGCGTCGCCCATCGCGGTGACCGGCGTGAGCTGACCCGAGGTGGCCGGCAGATCGTCGCAGGCCAGGCAGAGCGCCGACTCGGCGAGCATCTTCGCGGTCTCGTCGTAGCCGGGGTCGCCGCCGGCCACCTCCGCCACCACGCGTCGCCCACCGCCGACGCCGACGAAACGCACCGTGAACCACGACTTCGCCCGCTGCTCGGCGCTCGGTCCCTGCCCGGAGGCGAGCCGGCCGAGCAGCCAGCGTCGGGTCGGCGGCAGCTTCACCAGCCCGACCACGGCTCCGAGTCCCGCACCGGCGGCCAGCACCGTCGGCAGCCGCCGCACGGCCGCGAAGTGCCGGTAGCGGAAATCCGGACCGTACTCGGGGCGGGCCACGGCCGAGCGGCGGACCACCTGCGGGTCGATGGTCGGCAGCGGTACCGCCCAGACCGGCAGGTCCCGGGAGCGGGCCAGTCGGCCCGACACGGCCCGGACCCGGCGGTCGGTCGGGCGTGGCTCGGCGGCGCGGCGTTCGCGGGCCGCCCGCGACGCCTCACCGGTACGCGAGAAGGCGGTCAGTACCGAGTGGTACGTGCCGGCGGAGAACCGTCCGCCCGCCCGCACGTACCCGTCCACGGTGACGGCGGTGTCGGCGGGCAGTTGTTTGACCGTGAACCAGACACCGAGGTCGTGCGGGACCGAGTCGAAGCCGCAGGCGTGCACCAGCCGAGCACCCGTGCGCACCGCCTCGGCGTGGTGGCGCAGGTACATCCGGTCGACGAACTCCGGTTCGCCGGTGATGTCGAGGTAGTCGGTGCCGGCGGTGGCGCAGGCGGCCACCAGCGGCTCACCGTGGTGGACGAACGGGCCGACGGTGCTGGCCACCACCCGGGCGTCGGCGGCCACCGCACGCAGCGAGGCCGGGTCGGTGACGTCGGCGGTGAGCAGCGGCAACCCGGCCAGCGCCGGGTCGATCGCGGTCAACTGGTCCCGGACCGCGGCCAGCTTGTCGGGATTGCGGCCGGCGATCGCCCAGCGCAGTCCCGGTGGCGCGTGCCGGGCCAGGTAGCGGGCGGTGAGCCCACCGGTGAACCCGGTCGCCCCGAACAGCACCACGTCGTACGAACGTTGGGCAGCCATCCCGCGATCATGCCACCGTCGCCGCCGATCCGCCCGGTCCCGGTCACTGCGGGGTGAACACGGCGCGGAGGCACTCCTCTGGCCGGTCGCGGAACAGGGCGTACCCCTCCGCGGCCTGTTCCAGCGGGAAATGGTGCGTGGCCAGATGCTCGGTACGCAGCTCGTCGCGGGCCATCCGGTCCAGCAGCATCGGGATGTGGCGCTGGCCGTGCTGGCGTCCCCCGCGCACGGTCAGTCCCTTGTGCACGACGGTGCCGGCCGGGAACGCGTCGACGTGGCGGACGCCGCCGTTGAGGACGAAGACGCTGCCACCCTTGCGGCAGGCGTACACCGCCTCCCGGACCGCTTCCGGCACCGGGGCGCGGCCGGTGAACCGGTCGGCGAGCGACCGGTGTTCCCCCGCCGGACCGCCGACCGCCTCGACACACACGTCCGGTCCCCGCCCACCGCTGAACTCCCGCAGCTGCGCCGCGACATCGGTGCCCCGCCGGTCGATGGTCTCGGCGCCGACGTGCTGCCGCGCCATCAGCAGCCGCGCGGGGTGCCGGTCGACGACGACCACCCGCTCGGCACCCAGCAGCCAGGCCGCCCGAGCGGCAAGCTGACCGACCGCACCCGCTCCCCACACCGCCACCACGTCACCGGGTCGCACCTCGCCTCCCTCGGCGCCCAGCCAGCCGGCCGGTGCGGCGTCCGAGGCGAACAGGGCCCGGTCGTCGCCGACGGACTCCGGCACCGGAAACGCCCCGACGTCGGCGTACGGCACCCGTACGTACTCGGCGTGGCTGCCGGCGAAGCCACCCGCGGCCCGGGGCTGGCCGAAGCAGCCCGCCACGGGGTGACCCCACTCCGCCTCGCTCGCGCTCGGGTCGCTGCTGCCGTTGTCGCAGCTGGACGGCAACCCTCGCCGGCAGTACCAGCAGGCACCGCAGGCCACCGACGCGCAGACCACCACCCGGTCGCCGACCCGGTGCCGGCGTACTCCGGCGCCCACCTCGACCACGTCGCCGAGGAACTCGTGGCCGAGCACGTCACCGGCGGCCAGGCCCGGCACCTGCCCGGTGAGCAGCGGCAGGTCGGCACCGCAGGTGGCGCTGCGCCGCACCCGGACGATCACGTCGTGGTCGTTTCGCAGCTCCGGGTCGGGCACCTGGCGTACGGCCAACTCGCCGCCGGTGGTCCAGCACAGCGCTCTCACCGTGGCGGCCCGTCCGTCCGCGGCCGGGGAATGTCGATCGGCACCACCGGCCCGCGCTCGCCGGGCGTCCGGTCGGCGCGTAGCACCTCACCGGTCTCGGCGAGCTGCTTGACCTGCCACAACGCTTGTCGCACCAGCAGGCCAGGGTCGTCGCCCAGCAGGTGCGCGGAGAGCCCGGGCCAGGCCGCGTGCGGCCGTGGCCGGGCCGCGAGTTCGGTACCCCGGCCGCCAGGTGCGCGCGCCACCGCGACCTCGACGGCGCCGTCGAGGCGGCGGAGCGGCTCGGGCCAGGCCGCGGTGGGCAGTACCTGCTCCGGTGGCCGGTCGACCGTCACCACCTGCCAGCGTCCCGGGTCTCGGGCGTGCCGGGCCCGCTGCCGGGTGACGACGGTCCGCGCGGCCCTGGCCGCCGCCACGCCGAGGGCGCCGGCCACCGCGACAACTGTCCCGACCTGTCCCACTCGTACCTCCGACCCCGCTCCCGACCGTGTCGTTCCCCCGACCGGACGGTGTCGCCGGGTGACCCGGTGGGATCTGCGACGCGTCCGCCCAGCTCATCGCCAGCTTCGCCGCTGGCCGGGTGAACCCGGTTCCCCCGGAAGGGGTGAACCGTCGCGGGTCGGGTAACCGCCCGCCGCAGGGCCGGGGGAGGAAGCACGCGTCCGTGGGGGTGGGCCGGATGCCGGATGACCGCAGCACCGTCCGGGTCGACGCGGCGGTCCGTGCACCGGGCGGCCCACCCCTGCTGGCCTCCCGGCTGGCACCCGCCGTGCCGGGAGAACCGATGGTCCTGCGGCCCCGGCTGGCGCGGTTGCTCGACGAGGCGGTGACCCGCCCGGTCACCCTGCTCCGGGCACCTGCCGGCTGGGGCAAGACCACACTGCTGGCCACCTGGTGGCGGTCGCGGCAGGAGGCTGCGCCGGAGTTGCTGGTGCCGGCCTGGGTGTCGGTTGAGGCGGGTGACGACCCGGACCGCCTCTGGTCGTATCTCGGTGCCGCGCTGCGCTCCGTCGTGGACCCGGCGGAAGCGCCGCTGCCCGACCGGGCACCGCGTCCGGACGAGTTGGAGATCCTTGCCGCCGCCCTGGCCACCCGGGAACGGCCCCTGGTGCTGATCGTCGACGACCTGCACCGGATCACCGAACCGGCGGCGCTGGCCGGTCTGGAGTTCCTGCTTCGCCACAGCGAGCAGCGGCTGCGGCTGGTGGCGGCCGGGCGGACCGGTCCGCCGCTGGCGGTGCATCGGCTGCGGCTGGCCGGGGAGTTGACCGAGATCGGCCCGGACGACCTGGCATTCACCGGCGACGAGATCGCCGATCTGCTCACCGCGCACGGGGTGGCGGTGCCGGCCGCCGCGGTGGCCCGGCTGCGGCAGCGGACCGGGGGATGGGCGGCCGTGCTGCGGATCGCCGCGCTCGCCCTGCGTGACCAGCCGGACCCGGAGCGCTGGATCAGCGAACTCGGCGCCGACCAGCCGGAGATCGCCGGCTACCTGCGGGCGGAGCCGCTGGCCGGACTGGAGCCGACGGACCGTGAGTTGCTGCGCCGCGCGGTGGTCGTCGACGCCGTCTGCGCCGGCCTCGCCGCCGCCCTCAGCGGCGACGCGGACGCCGAGGAACGCCTGCGCACCCTCGCCGACGACAGCGGTCTGCTCCACCATGACGGCAGCCGGCCGGTGTGGTACCGGTGCCATCCGCTCCTGGCCGATCTGCTGCACCGCGAGCTGGTCCGGCTGCCCGCGGTGGAGTTGCACGACCTGCACCTGCGGGCGGCCGGTTGGTACGCCCACAACGGCCGACCCGCCGACGCGTTGCGCCACGCGCTCGCTGCCGGTGACTGGACCGCCGCCACCGATCTGTTCGTGGTCCGGTGGCCGGAACTGGTGCCCTACGAGCGGCCGGCCGGCGTCGGGCCGGTGCCCGCGTCACCGCCGCCGGAAGCGGTGGAACGCGACCCGGAGCTCGCGCTGGCCTGCGCCGCCGAACGGGCGCTCGACGGCGACACCGGGGCAGCCGTGGCGTACCTGCGGCTGGCCACCGGGCACACCCGGCGGCTGCCGCAACCGCGCCGGTCCCGGTTCGGTCGGCTGGTCACCGCGGTCGAACTCACCCTCGCCCGACTGGCCGGCGACCCGCAGGCGGTACGCGACGCCGCCGCCCGCCTGCTCGCCACGGACGCTGGCCACCCGGCCGACGACCCGCAGCCCGTACCCGCCGTCGCGACGGCGGCCGGCAGCGGTGTGGCCGGGACGCCGGGCCACGCCGGAGAGGCCGCCGACGTGCGCGCTGTGGCCGGTACCGCGCTCGCCCTGCTTGCGTTGGACGAGGGCGACCTGACCGGGGCCGCGACGGGCTTCGCCGATGCGCTGGCGGCCGCCCGGCAGGCGGCACGTCCGCGCACCGAGCTGGTCTGCGCCAGCCGATGGTCCCTGGTGGCGGCGCTGCGTGGACAGCTACGCGCCGCCGAGGAGGCGGCCCGGGCGGCGTTGGCCCTGCCGCACTGCCAGGGCTGGGCGGCCTTGCTCGACTGCGGGTACGCGCAGCTCGCGCTGGCGGTCGTGGCGCTGCACCGGAGCCAGCCGGCGGAGGCCGAGGCACACCTGGGGCTGGCCGCGCCGGCCGGCGGGGAACCGGTGCCCGGCGCGGTGGCCGGTTGGTGCCGCGCGTACCTGCGCCACGACGAGGGTGAGCCGAGCGTCGGCCACCGGCTGCTGGTGGAGGCCCGCACCGGGTGGGGCACGCGCGGCGGTGAGCTGGGCTCGTGGCTGCGCGCCGCCGAGCTGGACCTGCACAGCGCGCGGGGCGACGTGCAGACCGCCCGGGAGCTGGCCGGCGAGTGGCCGTCCGGGCCGGTGACCGGTGCGGCGGCGGCGCTCGCCGTCGCGGCGGCCCGGACCGAACTGCGGGCCAGTGACCCACGTGCCGCCGACCGTCTGCTGCCGGACTGGACCGCCGCAGCGGCGGCCGACTGGCCGCTGCCGGTACGCCTCGACGCCGCGCTGCTGGCCACGGTGCTGGCCGTTGGGGCGGGCGACGACCGTCGGGCGGGCCGGCTGCTGGAGCAGGCGCTCGACCTGGCCGCACCGGAGGATTACCGTCGCCCGTTCCGGCAGGCCGAGCCGGGACTGCGGGAACTGCTCGCCGCCCACCTCGACTCCGGCACCGCCCACTGGTCACTGGTGAGCGACCTGGTACGCGCCGTCGACGCGCCGGCCGGGCAGGGGGGCGGGACGGCCACCGCCGACACGGCGATGGCACCGCTTGACGAGCCGCTCACCGAACGCGAGCTGACGATCCTGCGCTACCTGCAGAGCATCCTCTCCAACGTGGAGATCGCCGCCGAACTGTCGGTCTCCGTCAACACGGTCAAGACCCACGTCCGCAACATCTACCGCAAGCTCGACGCCACCCGCCGTCGCGACGCCGTCCGCCGCGCCCGCCAACTCCATCTCATCTGACCTGTCCCACCCCGAGGCCCCTCCCCGTCGATCATGAAGTTGTTGTGCCCCTGCCCGGCGTGGCGCGACAACAACTTCATGATCAACGGGGGTCAGGGGGTGGCGGCGTCGATGGTGGTGAGGAGGGTGGGCGGGGTGAAGTCGCCGTCGTGGCGGACGTCGTTGACGAAGAGGGTGGGGGTGGCGTCCACCCCGCTGCGGATGGCACCGACGAAGTCGTGTCGGATCCGGTCGCCGTGCGCGTGCCGTCCGATTTCCGCCTCCACCTCGTCGACGGGCAGGCCGAGCTGCTCGACACCGAGCGTCAGGTGCACCGGATCCAATTGGTCCTGGTGCTCGTAGAGCCAGTCGTGCATCTCCCAGAACCGACCCCGCCGTCCGGCCGCCTCGGCGGCCTCGGCGGCCCGTTCGGCGTACGGGTGCATGTTGGTGATCGGGAAGTGGCGGTAGACGTGCCGGACGGTGTCGGCCCGCTGCCGCAGCACCTCCGTCAGGTTGGCGTGGGCGAGACCGCAGAAGGGGCACTGGAAGTCGCCGTACTCGACGATCGTCACCGGTGCGTTCAGCGGACCACGGACGTGGTCGTGCTCCGTGACGGGTGTGCGGAGTCGCGCAGTGACCTGTAGGGGCGTGGTCAGCTGATCGGTCATACCCCCCAGCCTCGGACCGGGTCGGGTGAGCGCGACTCACCCGACCCGGGTGGTTCCGGTCGGCTCAGCGGAGCACCGGGGCGACCGCGATGTGGTTCTGCACCTCGCGGATGCCGGGAGCGGACCAGACGACCCGTTCCACCTCGGCGCGTTCGGGCATCGAGTGCACCAGCCCGCCGAGCAGCACCGTGTCGCCGTGCACGCGTACCGTCACCTGTTCCGCGTCGGTGGCGCGGTTGCGGGCCAGCGCGTCGACGATGCGCCGGGCCAGGAGGGCACCGTCCGGGCGTACCGGCGGCCGGACGCTCATGCCGTTGCTGACCCCGCGTACGCCGGTCAGTTGGCCGACGGCCTGCTCGGCGGCGCGGCGCTGGTACTCCCACTCGACCTCGCCGTGCAGGGTGACCCAGCCCTGGGAAACCGTCACGTCGAGCGCGTCGACCGGCACGAACGCCTGCCACTGCAGGGCGTGCTGGACCGCGGCGGCGATCTCCGGGTCGGTGCGTTCGGCCCCGGTCACCAGTCGCACCGCGAGGTCGTTGGCCACCGCCCGCACCTGCATGACCCGGTGCGCGGCGCGCTCGGCCGCCCACTTCTTCGCGTAGCTGTCGACCCGCCCGGTCAGCGTCACCACGCCCTCGGTGACGGCGACCCCGATCTCGTGTGGCCGGACCCGGGGCTCCCAGTCGAGTTCGTCCAGCACCGCGGACTGGATCTCCTGGTCGGTACGGTTGATCGTCGAGATGCTGGCCATCGGTCGCTCCCTTCCCACCAGGGTGGCGCGGACTTCGTACCGGAGATGGCGCGAACTCCCCACCGGACTGGTGTGAACTTCTCGGCACGATGGCGGGAATTGGCGCGCCGTCACGCTGCCCCGGTCCCGGTGTCGCGGAGCGCGCGGGCCGGCGTGCCAGGTCCGCCGCGACCGAGCCTGGTTACCGTCCGGGTGAGCCGGCCTCACCCGGACCGGACGAGGTCGGCCCGCCCCGACCGGAACCGCACGAAGGTTCCGGCTGGTGAGAGGGCGATGGGTGGCAGCACGACGGGCCCCGCCCGACCTCATCGGTCGATGGGGCCCGTCGTCGCGGAGACCGTCAGGTGACGGGATTGGTCGGGTCGGCGGGGGAGTCGGGCCGGTCGACGTCGACGAACTCGATGTCCTCCAGGGCCCGGTCACGGCTCCCGGCGGCGCGTGCGGCGGTGCCGGCGGCCCAGCCGACCGCGGCACCGACCAGGGCGGCGCCGATCAGCAACGTCCACGGCAGCGCCGGGCGGCGTCCGGCGAGCGCGTCGAAGGCGCGGCTGGCGCGGTGGCGGGCCTCCTCGGCGGCCGACTCGACCAGGTCACCGGCGTCGCCGGCGAAACCGGCGGAGCTGTGTCGGGCGGTGCGGGCGGTGTCGCGGATGCTGTCGCCGGCGTTGTTCACCGCCGAGACGAGGTGTTGCCACGCCTGGTCCGCGATCCGCTCCGGCTTGCTGCGGCGCTCCAGCAGATGTGTTCCGAACATGTGGTTCCTCCTCGACAGTGCCGGAGCCGGTGCACGCATCAGCTGTCGGCGGCGTTGTCCGGCCGGTGGCGGTTCGCATCGGAGGCTGTGCCCGAACCGGCCCGGCCGCAAACCAGCGAAACTCTCGCCCCGGCCCGAAACGCCGGTGCGTTCCCCGGTGCGTTGCGGTCCGGACCGCACCGGGGTGACGCCGTGGGGGCCAGGGTCAGCGGACGACGACCGCCACCACCGCGGCGCGGGCGAAGTCGTCGTCATCGTCATCGTCGTCGTCGTCACCGCCGCCGAACCCGCAGGCAAGTACGAGGGCGAGTAGTGCACTGACACCGGCGAGCGTGGCGAGTCTGCGGAGCATGATGTCGTCCTCCCGTCATAGGGGTCACCCGTGATGCTAGGCACACCACGCCAGTGTCGCGCACCGAGCGCAGGTCAGGCCGGTTGTCGCGGGGCACGCCGGTAGTGCCGGGAAACGACGGGGATGGCGTCGGCCCGCTACCCTGGTTCGGCGGCGTCGGCAGAGGCCGACGCCGAGTGATAAGGCCAATAAAGTTCGGATATGGGTGATTTGCTGTGCCCGCATCCGTGAATTGCTCATCCCGAGGGGTGGCGACCGAGGCGGTTGAAGGAATACTGTCGGTCGCGGCCCGCGTACTGATGAGGCGCCCGTCGTACGGGCGAGTGGAGGTGCTCGCGTGAGCCTGTCGATCCTGCAGACGGTTCGGCCCGGTGGTGTCATCGAGATCGCCCCTCGGGGCGAGATCGACGTCGACACCGCGTACGAGGTGAAAGAGGCCATCGCCGAGGTGCTGGCCAAGGGGCGTCCGGCCCGGATCGAGCTCAACATGCGGCTGGTCACCTTCATCGACTCGGTGGGCATCAGCGCGATGGTCGCCGGCTTCCAGACCGCCGAGGTCAGCGGGGTGAAGCTGATCGTCACCGAGCCGAGCCGGTTCGTGCACCGGCAGCTCTGGGTGACCGGCCTGCTCGGTCTCTTCGGCGCACCCGAGCCCTACTACGCCGGGGCTGCCACGGCTCCCGAGGTGCTTCCCGGGGCCTGACCGCCTCGACTACCGCGCGGCCCTGATCACTCCCCGTCGAGGCCGGACAGGTCCACGTCGGCCACCTCGGTGATCGCCCGGACCGCGGTCACCGAGGCATAGCCGTCGGCGAGCAGAGCGAGGTCCGTGCCGGGCTGTACCGCCTGTCCCGGCTCCTCCAACGAGGTACGCACGAAGCCGTGCCCGGATTCGGCGACGGTCATCTGCACCTGGCCGAAGGTCGCCAGGGTGGCCTGGCGTACCCCACGCAGTCGAGCCAGCGGTAGATCCGGCGCGTTGACGTTGAGCACGCTCTCCGTCGGCGCGGCGGTCAGTCGGGGCAGCAGATCCAGGGCGACGCGGGCGGCCGTGGCCCAGTTCCGTTCGGCGTCGCGTACCCGGGCGGCAGCCGCCACCGCGGCACCGCCGCTGGCCGCGGTGGCCTCGCCGGCCGAGAGCACGTCCAGCGACACCGCCATCGCCCGACAGCCGTTCGCCGCGGCGGTGAAGGCGGCACCCACGGTGCCGGAATGCAGCACCGCGCGCCCCGCGTTGGCGCCCCGGTTGATGCCGGACAGCAGCACCGACGGTGGTGGTCCGAAGGCGCCGTGCACGGCGATGAGGGCGATGAACCCGGGTGAGCCGCCGACGCCGAACGCCGGCACCCCGTCGAGTTCTGGCAGCGGATGTTCGCGGACCACCACCTGCCCGTCCTGCTCCATGGCGCTCATCGCGGCGCTGGTGCCGCTCGCCTCCTCCAACGGGGCGGCCACCACCACGTCCAGGCCCCGGTCGACGGCTGCCCGGGCCAGCGCCTGGATTCCCGGCGCGGCGATCCCGTCGTCGTTGGTGATCAGCACCCGCAGCGTCATCGGCCACCCGCCCGTTGTGCCAGTTCGTCCGGGGTGGTCCGCTCCTGCGGACGGCTGCCCGCCGGTTCCAACCGGACCCGGTCGACGAGGCCGTTGATCGAGTCGAGGCGGCCGGTGCCGAGGCCGTGTCGGGTGACGTTGAGCGCGCCGGCTGCCGCGCCGGTACGGATCGCCGTGCGGACATCGCCACCCCGGGCCACCACGGCGGCCACCCCGGCGGTCATCGAGTCGCCCGCCCCGCGCGGGTCGGCCGCCTCCAGTCGCGGCATCTGCACCTCGAACACCTCGCCGTCGACAAGCGCCAACGCGGGCTTGTCGGCCCGGCTGACCACCACGTTCTCGGCACCGGAGGCGTGCAGGTCGTACATCGCGCGGGTGAGCTGTTCCTCGTCGTCACCGTCAGCCCGCCCGTCGGTGATCAGTTCCTCGTGACTGACCTTGAGGAAGAAGACGCCGCTCTCCAGAACTGCGGCGAGATGCTCGCCGCAGAGGTCCACCACCACTAGGCCACCGTTGGCGCCGAGATCGGCGGCGAAGCGCCGGTAGAGGTCGGCCGGGACCAGTGACGGATGGTTCGGCCCGCTCAACACGCTGACCGGCGCGCGCAAGCCCTCGCCGAGTGCGAGGTTGTACAGCTCGTCCAGCTCGTGCCGGCTCAACGGCTGGCCGACCACGTCGACGATCTCCCGACGGGTTCCCTCGCGGCGGTCGTGCACGTACCCGCCGGTGCCGCCGGAGTCGCGGGCCACCACCTTGAGGTCGACTCCCTCGCTGACCAGCAACGGCTCCAGTACCTGCCCGACCTCGCCGCCGAGCGCCGCGCAGAGCACCACGTCGACGCCGAGGGACAGCACCATCCTGGCCTGCCACACCCCCTGCCCGCCCGGGTGCAGGTGCAGCTCCGGCGCGTCGCTCGGCTGGTCGATGGTCACGGTCAGCAGCGGGGTCGGGGCGAAGATCATGACGCGGTCGCTCATGACCGCTCCCCGTTGTCCGTACCGCCGTCGCGCCTGGCGATTCGCTCGTTCATGGGGCGTCCCTCCCGTTAGCGGACAAATACCGCTTCCTGGTACGACGGTAACCAAGGAGACGCGTCATCGCGCGCCGAAGGGACGGTGCCCCGCCGACCAGCGGTGGAAACGCAGCGCCGGGTGAACCGCTCGTGAAGAGCGGCTCACCCGGCGCGACGATGGACTCAGTACACCGACAGGTGGACGTGGTTGGTGTGGTCGCTGGACGGGTCACCCCGGGCGCCGCTGTACGACTTCCAGCCGCTGCTGGGCAGCCAGATCTGCCTGTACCAGATCACGTAGAGCACCGCGAGCCGGTCGGCGTTGTTCACGAAGTACGCCGCCAGGTTGTTGCCGTAGGACCGGTCGCCCCCGGTCGCGTCCCCGCCGAAGCCGTTCTTCTGGGCCGCGAAGTCGCAGGCCCGGCCCTTCGGGTGCTCGCCCGAGCCGCCCGAGCGGTAGCAGGAGACGTACCGGGTGAAGCCGGCTGACTTGGCCTGCTTCAGCGCGTGCAGGGTGCGTGGGGTGATGCAGCCGTTGGCCGGGGTGGGGTCGTTGACGCTGCACGACTCCGAGGGCCATGACCCGTCCGAGTTACGGGGAGCGGGCTTGGCGGTGGGGCTCGACCCGCTGTTGCGCGAGGGTGACCGGGCGGCCCGCTCGGCGGCCCTGGCCCGTTCGGCCGCCTCGTCCCGCTCGATGGCCACGGTCAACGCCCGCTCGGCCTGGTCCTTGCGCTTGGCCATCACGGCCACCTGCTTGCGCTGTTCCTGGATCTCCGCGTCCAGCGCCTGCTTGGTGGCGCCGACCTCGTCCCGGGCCGTCTGGAGTTCGCGCAGCGCGCGGTCCTCGTTGGCGGCCACCGCATCCAGCGCCGCTGCCCGGTCCATGAAACCGGCCGGTGACCCGCTGTTGAGCAGCGCCGACGCGGCACCCAGTCGCCCGGTGCGGTACGCCTGCGCGGCGATCTCGGCAACCTTGGTGCCGCGCTCGGCGACCTGGCTCTCGGTCGTCTTGAGCTGCTCGGCAAGCTTCTTCTGACGCTTCACCGAGCGGTCGAGCGCGGTCTTGGCGTCGAGGTAGCCCTTGCTGGCGGCCTCCAGTTGGGCCCGCAGCGCCGGGGTGCCACCCTCGTCGTCCACATCGCCCGGGGCCGCCGCCCGCAGCGGCTGCGGTGCCGCGGCGGCTGGGGAGAAGGGGGCCAGCGCGACGCCGAGGGTGAGGGCGAGCGCGGCGGCGATCAGGGCCGCCGTACGGGCGGCCGGTCTTACCGTTGCCACTGCTGGCATGCACATTTCCTTCCGTCAGCCGCCGACCGGGTTAGCTGACGGGTTCGGGACGGAAGATCCCTACCGCTGACGCGGATACACCCCAGGAACATGGTTCCCCGGTTCGCCCTGGCGGGCGATTAGGCGGCGGCCGCCGCCGGCACCGGTGGGTGCCGCCTGGCGGGGGCCGGGTCCGAGCCTACCGGTGCCCATGTGACCGGTGCAGCTGCTGTTACTGCTGGTGTTCAGTTGTTGACTAGTAGACCAGATCAAAAGCGGACAATAACCCTTTTTGGGGCTATTGCTCCCGTCACCACCGGGCTGCCCCGCAGTCCCCCGGATCCGATCGCGGCTCGATCTGCAGTGTCGCGTGCTCGATCTGGAAGTCCTCGTGCAGTGCCGAGCGGGCCGCTGCCAGCACGGCGCCGACGTCGGCGCCCGGGCTGACGGTCAGGTGCGCCGAGGCGACCTCCATGCCGGAGGTCAACGTCCAGACGTGCAGGTCGTGGACGCCGGCCACGCCCGGCACCGCGGCCAGCCGGTCGTACACCGCGGTGACCTGAAGGTGTTCCGGCGCGGCCTGGACCAGGATGCGTACCGCCGCCCGACCCAGGCGCCACGTCCGGGGCAGAATGAACGTGGCGATCGCCACCGCGACCAGCGGGTCTGCCCACCACCAGTCGGTCACGGTGATCAGTAGGGCGGCCGCGATCACGCCCAGCGAGCCCAGCAGGTCCGCCAGCACCTCCAGGTAGGCACCGCGCAGGTTGATGCTCTCCCGCGCCCCCGGTCGCAGGAGAGCGAACGCGGCGATGTTGGCGAGCAGGCCGAGGGCCGCCACCACCAGTACCGGGCCGGCGAGCACCTCGGGTGGATCCCCGAACCGGCGTACCGCCTCGACCAGCACGTACACCGCGACGCCGGAGAGCAGTACCGCATTGGCCAGGGCCGCGAGCACCTCCAGCCGGTAGAGCCCGAAGGTGCGTTGCGGGTCGGTGTCGGCCCGTCGGGTGGCGGCCACGGCCGCGAGAGCCATCCCGATGCCCAGCACGTCGGTGAACATGTGCCCGGCGTCGGAGAGCAGGGCCAGCGAACCGGTCCGTAGAGCGGTGGCTGCCTCGACCAGCGTCAGCGCGCTGAGCAGGGCGAATGCTGCCCACAGCCGGCCGGAGTGGCGGTGCGCGGCGTTCGACACCGCAGCATGGTGGTGGTCATGGCCGGCACCCACCCAGACACCTTGCGTCGTCCGCCGGGCCGGGGACGGAGCTATGCCAACATCGCTATGTGTGCAATCGTCGGGTGGCTCGCGGTGCTCGGGCTCAACCGGTCGGGTCGACGGTGGTCAACCGCTGAGTGGCCCGGGACAGCGCGACGTAGAGGGTACGGACACCGGAGCCGGGCTCCGCCCGGATCTCCGCCGGGGCGACCAGCACCACACCGTCGTACTCCATGCCCTTGGCCTCCAGGCTCGTCACCACCTGCAACCGCTCCCCGCCCAGCGCCCCCAGCCAGGCCGCGACCTGGTCCCGGCGGGGCACCGGCGTGATCACGCCGACGGTGCCCTCGACCTCGCCGAGCAGGGCGCTGACGGCCGTCACGACGGTGGTCTCCAACTCGGGCGCCGGCACCTGGAGCTGGACCGGATCGATCCCGGTGGAACGGACCGCGGTGGGCAACGCGAGATCCGGGTACGCCCGCCGGATCTCGGCCGCCGCCACCGCGAAGATCTCCGCCGAGTTGCGGTAGTTCGTGGTGAGGGTGAACCGGTGCCGCCGACGGCGACCCAGCGCCTGGTCGCGGGCCCGGGCCAACTCCTGTGGATCCCCCGTCCAGGCGGTCTGTGCCGGGTCACCCACCACCGTCCAGGACGCCAGCCGCCCGCGTCGGCCGACCATCCGCCACTGCATCGGTGAGACGTCCTGGGACTCGTCGACCACCAGGTGGGCGTAGTCGCGGTAGTCCTCGGGCCGTTCCCGGGCAGCCTGCCGGGCGGCCCGTTGCCGGTCGGCGAAGGTGCTCAGCTCGCGCACCCCGCCGGCCAGCTGGAACGGGTCCCGCTTCCGTTTGGCGGGGCGCATCGGCTTGCCGAGCAGCGCGTCCAACTCGTCCAGCAGCGCGACGTCGGCGACGGACGGGCCGTCTTGGGCCAGCCCTCGGTACGCCGCACCGAGCAGCCGGATCTCGGCGCCGGAGAGCAGGCCGCCGGCGTACCGGCGCAGCCGCTGCGGATCGGCCAACCAGGCGAGCACGTGCCGCGGATGCAGCCGTGGCCACCACGCCTTCAGGAAGTCACGGAAGTCCGTCCGGTCGATCAGCTCGTCCTCGAAGGCGCGCTGCTCGGGCAGCCCGGCGATGCCCAGCCGGCGGGCCTGCGCCCAGAGCCCGGCGAGCACGCCGTCGAAGCCGGCCCGACGCACCTCGTTGCGGCGGGCACCGCGGGGCAGCGCGCGCTCCCGGATGGCGTCCAGTTCGGCCCGCTCCAGTCGCAGCAGCGTGCCCCGGTACAGCAGGCGCAACTCGGTCGGGGAGTCGGGCACCGCGTCCCGGGCCGCCCGTTCCAACACCCGGCGCATCCGCAGCGACCCCTTGACCGCCGCCACCTCGGGTGGGTCGGTGCGGGTGGCCATCACCCCGGGGAAGAGGCTGCCCAGCGAGTGCAGGGTGGCGGTGTCCTCGCCCAGCGACGGCAGCACCGAGGCGATGTACTCGACGAAAACCGAGGAGGGGCCGATCACCAGGATGCCGCCGCCGGCATACCGGCTGCGGTCGGCGTAGAGCAGGTACGCCGCGCGATGCAGCGCCACCGCCGTCTTGCCGGTGCCCGGGCCTCCGGAGACGAGGGTGACCCCCGAGCCGGGGGAGCGGATCGCCTCGTCCTGCTCGCGCTGGATGGTGGCCACGATGTCCCGCATGCCCCGACCGGTGGTTCGGGACAGGGTGGCCAGCAGCGCACCGTCCCCGACCACCGGCATGTCCGGTGGGGCGGCGTCCGGGTCCAGCAGGTCGTCCTCGATCCGGGTGACCCGCTCACCGCTGGACTGGATCGTCCGGCGCCGGACGACGCCGAGCGGCTCGGCCGGGGTCGCCTGGTAGAAGGCGGCGGCGGCCGGGGCCCGCCAGTCCACCACCAGGGTGGTGGCGTCCTCGTCGCGGATACCGAGTCGCCCGACATAGAGGGTCTGCCCGTCACGCAGGTCGAGCCGGCCGAAGACCAGCCCCTCGTACTCGGCGTCGAGCAGGTGGCGTCGCTGCGCGGCGTGGAAGACCATGGCGTCGCGCTCGACCAGCGCACCGAAGTTGCCGACCCGGGCGAGCCGGTAGCCCTCCCGTTCCGCACGAACCGCGGATCGGCGCAGCTCGGCCAGTCGCGCGTACACCCGGTCGAGATGCCGTTGCTCGGCGGCGATCTCCTGATCCAGGGTGCTCTGATCCACCGCTCGCTCTCCTCGTGACGCCGCCCGGCCAACCGCACGAGATTACGCCCCGCGTCCCCGGGCGTTTCTCCCGGATCTTCGCCGACCTGCGACGGACCCGGCGGCAGGGCACCGTGGCCGCAGCGGGTGACGGTCAGCCGAGGACGCGCTGCCCGGCCGGGAGGTCATCGAGGACCCGGCGCAACACGCCGGCCAGGGCGGCGTTGACCTCCTCCGGCCGCTCCATCATCAGCATGTGCCCGGCACCGGAACAGACGGTCAGCTCGGTGGCGGGTAGCGCGGCGGCGATCGACTCCGCGCACGGCGGCGGGGTGAGCCGGTCCCGGTCGCCGACAAGCGCCGCCGCCGGCAGGTGAGCCAGCGCGGTGAGCGTCGCCAGCCGGTGCTGGGTGCCGATGGAGGCCCGGAACCCGCCGATCGACCGGAGCGAGGCGCGGGCCACCGCCGAGGTGACCAGTCGGATGTCCGTGGGGTCGCAACGGTCGCCGAAGAGCATCCACCGGATGCTCGGGCGTAGCGCGCGCAGCAGGGCCCGAGGCGGTCGCCAGGCGCCGCAGCGGGCGAGGACCCCGGCTCCGGTGGTTTCGGCCAGCCGGATGATCCGGGCGATCCGGGGAGAAAGGCCGTAGACGGTGTGGGTGTGCCCCTCGGCGGTGGTGGAGACGAAGACCAGACCGGCGGTGCGTCGGGAGAAGTGGCCCGGGTGGCGGTGCGCGTACTCCATGATTGTCATGCCGCCCATCGAGTGACCGACAAGCACCACCGGGCCGGTGGGCGCCACCGTGTCCAGCACCGCGGCCAGGTCGTCACCGAGTTGGGCCAGGGTGGCCGTGGGCAGCGCCATACAGCTGGACCGGCCATGACCACGCGCGTCGTAGGTGACCACCCGGACCGAGCCGAACGTCTCGCGGAGGGCGGCGAGTTGCCGGTGCCAACTGCGTCCGTCCAGGGTCCAGCCGTGCAGCAGCACGGCGGTCACCTCGGCGTCGGTCGGGCCGGTGGTCTCCACGTGCAGGCGTACGTCGTCGCCCAGCCGTACCTCGGTCGGCTCCGGCATCGCCACCTCCCCACGGCGCACGGATGCGTAACACCGGGGATACCCGGTGGTAACACCGGCTACCCGCCATGACAACACGCCAACCCGGGTGTTGAGAAGATCTCGTCGATCGGCTCCGTCCGGGCGACGGCCCGGCCAGGCTTAGGAGATGGCATCCAAGGGGGGAGTACCCGCCGGCTCCGCGCTCGCCGGCCAGGCCCGCGGCGGCACCCCGCGCGCGGCCCTGGCCGAACTGCTCGCCGGTAACCGGCGCTTCGTCAGCGGGCAGCCGGTGCACGGCCACGACGTGACCGCAGCGGCCGCCACCGCCTCCGGCGACCAGCAGCCGTACGCCGTGGTGCTGGGCTGCATCGACTCGCGGGTGCCGTTGGAGGCGATTTTCGACCAGACGTTCGGCTCGATCTGTGTCATTCGCACCGGGGCGCACGTGCTGGACCGGGCGGTGCTGGGTTCGATCGAGTACGTGGTGGAGGTGTTGGGCGTACCGCTGGTGATGGTGCTGGGCCACGAGCGGTGCGGCGCGGTGCAGGCGACCGTCGATTCGCTGCGTACCGGCCGGCGTCCGGCCGGTGCGCTGGCCCATCTGGTCGACCGGATCGCGCCGGCGGCCACCGAGGTGGGGATGGACGAACCGAACCTGCTGCCCCTCGCGGTCCGCCGGCACGTGGTCCGCACCGTGGCCGCACTGCGCGCCGACCCGAGGCTGGCGCCGCCGGTCGCCGCCGGCCGGGTCGCCGTCGCCGGGGCCCTCTACGACCTCGCCACCGGCGAGGTCGCCCTGTTAGATTCGCCGGAACGGACCTGACGGACCGTCGGGAGACCGCTGGGTCCGCCGCAGCGGCTGCGAGGTCTCCGTCTGTGCGAACGGCGAACGCCCGCCGGGCGCGACCCGACGGGCGTTCACAGGTGGTACGGAGAGGGCACGCCGCCCTCGGTCGATCAGGCCTCGAAGACGCCGGCCTCGACCAGGCGCTTCTCGGTGGCGTCCCAGCCGTCACCCGGGTGGGCGGCGTTGAGACCGTTGAGCTCGGCCCGGATCTTGGCGGCGTGGCCGGCGGCGGCCAGCACCCGGATCTCCTCGATGAAGGCCTCGGAGTCGGTGCGCAGGTGCGCCGTCCTGCCGTTGGTCAGGTTCCGCACGTAGGCGTGCTTGCCGCCGTTGAGCGGGATGACGTACTTGAACTCGCCCAGCACGCTGAGGGCGCCACCCTGGCCAGCCTGGCCGGCCCGGACTGACGCGCGCGCGGTCTTAGAGGTGTTGCTCGCCACGGAGGTACTCCTTGCAAGACGTACGGAGGACGGAACGTCCGGGGGCTGTTGCGGGCGCCGTCGGAGGCGAGACCCGCGGAGGCTTATGCGGCACAGGCCGCCGATGGAACTGTACACGACCCACGATGCCGGCTGGTCATCGCGGCGTCACGAGGTGGAACCGCGGTCACCTGTCCGGGTATTCCGAGCGGCGGATTTTCCGATTCTCTGGCGTACCATCCGTCACACCAGTCATCATGTGTTCCACAAGCCCGGATCGGGCGAGGTCGTAGGGGAAGACGCACCTCGCACTCCGGGAGGTCACCGTGCCAACGTGTGGCGTCGTATACGTCCACTCGACCCCGCTCGCCGTGTGCTCGCACGTCGAGTGGGCGATCGCGCGCGTCCTCGCCGCGCCGGTCAACCTGCAGTGGACGGCTCAGCCCGTCGATCCCGGCGCCCGCCGGGCCGAGTGCGGGTGGTCCGGTCGCCCTGGAACGGGCGCCGAGTTGGCCGCTGCCCTCCGGCAGTGGCCCATGATCCGTTTTGAGGTCACCGAGGAGCCCAGTCCGGGGGTCGACGGCGAGCGTTTCATGCACGTGCCGGGCCGGGGTCTGTTCCGGGCGACCGTGGGCGCCGCCGGGGACATCCAGCTCGGCGAGGACCGGTTGCGCAGCATCATGGCCGGCGCGCGGGCGCCGGAGGCCCTGGCACACGCCCTCGACAAGGCGCTCGGCACCGCCTGGGACGCCGAACTGGAGCCGTACCGCCACGCCGGGGACGGCGCACCGGTGACCCTGCTCACCCGGGTCGGATAGGCAGGTCCACCCGGTCGCGCGGGCAGCGGTCGAGTTGCCCGGTACGCGGTGAACTGGTGGGATGGTCCGCGTGTCGACTACCCCTCGGCGCGTCGCCGCCGCGCTCGTCCTGGTGACCGCGCTGCTCGTCGCCGGCTGTTCCGAGGCCGGCCAACGCCCCTCGGCGGGCCCCGCCTCGGCCCCGGTCACGGAGCCCGCGCCGCCGTCGAGCGGCCCACCCGAGGACCCGGCCACCCTGGCCGCCGCTCTCGTCGCCGAACTCGCCGACGAGGACCTGGTCGGCCAGGTGCTGATGCCGTACGCGTACGGCGACCACGCGACGAAGGTGTCGGCCGGTTCGGCGGCCGGTAACCGGACGCTGGCCGGGGTGGACACACCTGCCGAAATGATCGAGAAGTACCGCCTCGGTGGGCTGATCCTGGTGGGTTTCAGCGCGGACGACCCCACCCAGGGCAACCAGGAGACCACAAACGTCGACAACCCGAAGCAGGTCCGCGGGCTCACCACCGGGCTGCGCGAGGCCGCCGGGCGGCTGCCCGCCGGTGCGGCACCCTTCCTGATCGGCACCGACCAGGAGTACGGGGTGGTCACCCGGATCACCGACGGGGTCACCATGCTGCCCAGCGCGCTCGGTGCCGGAGCCGCCGGTGACCCGGACCTGACCGAGGCCGCCTGGCGTGCCGCCGGCACCGAACTGACCGCCATGGGCATCAACGTCGACTTCGCGCCGGTGGCCGACGTGCTGGTGACCCGCAGCACCGTCATCGGGTCCCGCTCGTTCGGCTCGGACCCCCAGCGGGCGGCCGACCAGGTCGGCGGCGCGGTACGCGGGCTGCAGACCGCCGGGGTGGCCGCCACTCTCAAGCACTTCCCGGGCCACGGTCACAGCGCCGTCGACTCGCACAAGGACCTGCCCCGGCTTTCCCAGTCCCGCGGCAAGCTGGCGGCCGAGGCGTGGCCGCCGTTCACCGCCGGCATCGAGGCCGGCGCGCTGGCCGTGATGTCCGCTCACCTCGACGTACGCTCGGTCGACCCGGGTGTGGCCGCCACCTTCTCGTACAAGCTGCTCACCGAGGTGCTGCGCGGAGAACTCGGCTTCCAGGGCGTGGTGATCACCGATGGGATGAACATGCCGCCGGCCCGTCGCTTCCCGCCCGGCGAGGCGGCGGTGCGGGCGTTGAAGGCCGGCAACGACCTGATCCTCATGCCGCCGCACGTCGGCCAGGCGTACGAGGGGCTGCTGACCGCGCTGCGCGACGGCACGCTGCCCCGCAGCCGACTGGTCGAGGCGGCCACCCGCGTGCTGACCATGAAGTTCACCCTGGGCGACACACCCGCACCTCAGTTGTCCACGCTGGGCGCACCGGCGCACCGCGAGGCGGCCAACGCGCTGGCCGCCGGCGCGGTGACCGTGCTGCGCGGCCGGTGCGACACCACCGGCGTACGCGGTCCGGTCACCGTCACCTCGTCGGGCGGACGGGCACACACCCGGGCGGCCCTGACCGAGGCGCTGACCTCGGCCGGCGTGAAGGTGGTGCCCAGCGGTGGCACCGTCGTGCATCTGGTCGGCTACGGCGACGGCGCGAACGACCTGCGGGCCGACGCGGCCGTCACCGTCGCCATGGACACCCCGTACGTGCTGGCCAGGGCGAAGTCGGCCACGCTGCTGGCCACCTACTCGTCGAGCCGTGCCTCGATGACCGCGCTGGCCGACGTGCTCGCCGGCAAGACCCGCCCGGCGGGCCGCTCCCCGGTCAAGGTGTCCGGGCTGCCAAGAACCACCTGCGCGGACTGACCCCTCGGGGTCACGACACCGCGCTCTCGGTGAAGGGCACCGCGTCCCTCGGTTGCCAAGCGCCGCGCCCCCTCCGGCTCAGGGCGCCGCGACGAGGGTGTCGCGGGCCAGCCGGTACGCGGGCAGCACGTCGAGCGGCTCACCGAGGCTGGTGCTGCTCGCCTCGACCAGGACCGTCCGGTCGGCCACCGTCACGGCCAGCGCCCACTCCCGCACGTCGGAGTCGGTAAGCGCCCGCCGGCTGAGCCAGGTCGCCTCCACCACGTCGAGGTTGCCGGCACGGGTCTCGCGGTACTGCTGGCCGCTCGACTCCGACTCGGCGGTGACGAACGTCTCCAGCGCCTGCCGGGCCGCAACGCCTGCGTCGTCGGCCGTCCAGACCCGCAGGAATCCCGGCGCCACCGCGCGGCCGTCCAGCTCGCAGCGCACGGTCGAACCGCCGCGGCGGGTCAGCGCCTCGGCCACCGCGTCACCCAGCTCGTCCGTGGGTTCCGGTGTCTCGATCGGCTCCGCCGCCCAGCCGTCGGCCAGCCCGAAGGTGACCGGCAGCGGGCAGGGCGCGCCGCCGCCGACGGTGCCGGCGGACTCCGCGGCGGCCACCTCGTCGTGCCACGGCTCTCCGGTCGCGCCGCCGGCACCTTCCCCGGTGCCGCTGCACCCGGCGAGCAGCCCGATGGTCAGCGCTGCCGCGATCGTCCGTCGTCCCACGTACCCAACCCCCGTCAGTGATCAACAAGGGAGCCAGCAAAGCGGTGTCCCGAGTGGAAGTCAAGTCGTCGGGGCGACCACCGCTCGCCGGTCCGGGAGTGCCGGGAAACGCCGCGGTCGTGGCGGGTTTCCCGGCACCCGGGTCGGCTCAGGGCCGGGTGAAGACCAGCGCCACGTTGTGACCGCCGAAGCCGAACGAGTTGTTCAGGGCGGCGGGCACGTCCATGTGCCGTGCCTTGTTGGCCGCCACCTCCAGGGTGAGACCGTCGTCCGGGTCGTCCAGGTTGATCGTCGGCGGCACCACGCTGTCGCGGATCGTCAGGATGGTGGCGATCGACTCCAGCGCGCCGGCCGCGCCGAGCAGGTGACCGGACATGGACTTGGTGGCGGTGATCAGTGGATGATCGCCCAACGCGGCCCGCAACGCGGTGATCTCTGCGATGTCGCCCACCGGGGTCGAGGTGGCGTGCGCGTTGACGTGGACGATGTCGGACTTCGCCACGTCCGCGTCGGAGATCGCCTTCGCGATCGCCCGGATCGCGCCGGCACCCTCCGGGTGCGGCTGGACGATGTCGTAGCCGTCGGAGGTGATGCCCGCGCCGGCGAGCCGCGCGTACACCCGGGCGCCCCGGGCGGCGGCGTGGTCGGCGCGCTCCAGCACGATGACGCCGGCGCCCTCGCCGAGCACGAAGCCGTCGCGGCCCTTGTCCCAGGGGCGGGAGGCCCGCTCCGGCTCGTCGTTGCGGGTCGACATCGCCCGCATCGAGGAGAAACCGGCGATCGGCAGCGGGTGGATGACCGCCTCGGTGCCGCCGGCCACCACCACGTCGGCGCGGCCGGCGCGGATCATGTCCAGGCCGAGCGCGATCGCCTCCGCACCGGTGGCGCAGGCGCTGGCCACGGAGTGCACGCCCGCGCGGGCGCCCAGTTCCAGGCCGACCCACGCGGCGGGGCCGTTCGGCATCAGCATCGGGATGGTGTGCGGCGAGACCCGCCGTGGCCCGGACGCCTCCAGGACGTCGTCCTGGGCGAGCAGGGTCAGCGCCCCGCCGATGCCCGAGCCGACGCTCACGCCGAGCCGCTCCGGATCGAGCCCGGAGTCGGCCAGGCCGGCGTCCGACCAGGCCTGGTGGGCGGCGATCAGCGCGATCGCCTCGGATCGGTCCAACCGGCGCAGCTTCACCCGGTCCAGCAGGCCGGCCGGATCGACCGCGAGCTGGGCGGCGATCCGGACCGGCAGTTGCGCGGCCCACTCCTGGGCGAGCGAACTCACCCCGGAGCGGCCGGCGAGCATGGCGTCCCAGGTCGACGCGACGTCCCCGCCCAGCGGGGTCGTCGCGCCGAGCCCGGTGACGACGACGTCGATGCGACTCATGATCAGGACTGCGCCTCGATGTAGCTGACGGCGTCCCCGACGGTCTTGAGGTTCTGCACCTCGTTGTCAGGGATCTTGACGCCGAACTTCTCCTCGGCGGCGACCACGACCTCCACCATGGAGAGGGAGTCGACGTCCAGGTCGTCGGTGAAGGACTTCCCCTCGGCCACGTCGTCCGGGTTCACCCCGGCAACCTCTTCGAGGATCTCGGCGAGGCCGGCGGTGATCTCGTCACGGGTCATTGCGGTGGGTTCCTCTCATCGGGTTCTCTCGACGGGGCGGCGACGCCACCCGTCGCTCCTCGGCGCCACGCGCCGTGGGGGTATCAGGGGCAGCGGACGACCTGACCGGCGTAGGTCAGGCCGCCGCCGAAGCCGAACAGCAGCACCGGGGCGCCGGAGGGCACCTCGCGGCGCTCCACCAGCTTGGACAGGGCCAGCGGGATGCTGGCCGCGGAGGTGTTGCCGGACTCGACGATGTCCTTGGCGATGATCGCCTGTGGGATGTTCAGCCGCTTCGCGATGCCGTCGATGATCCGGGCGTTGGCCTGGTGCGGGACGAAGGCGGCCAGCTCCGACGGGTCGACACCGGCGCGTTCACACGCCTGCAGGGCGAGCGGCGCCAGCGCTGTGGTGGCCCAGCGGAACACCGTCTGACCCTCCTGGGCGACGTACGGTCGCCAACCCTCGATGCGTACCGCGTCGCCGCGCTCCGGCACCGAGCCCCACACCACCGGACCGACGCCGGCCGGCTCGTCCTCGGCAGTGGCGGTGACCACGGCCGCGCCCGCGCCGTCGCCGAAGATGATGCAGGTGGAGCGGTCGGTCCAGTCGGTGAAGTCGGACAGCTTCTCCGCGCCGATCACCAGGGCGTTGCGTGACGCGCCCGCGCGGATCGCGTGGTCGACCGTGCCCAGCGCGTACGCGAAGCCGGAGCAGGCGGTGTTTACGTCGTACGCCCCCGGGACGTTGATCCCCAGCTTGGCGGCCACCCGGCAGGCCACGTTCGGGCTGCGGTCGATCGACGTGCAGGTGGCGACCACGACCAGGTCGATGTCGGCGGCGGTCAGGCCGGAGTTGGCCAACGCCTTGTCGGCCGCGGCAGCGGCCATGTCGGCGACCGTCTCGTCACCGGCGATCCGGCGGGTCGCGATGCCGACCCGGTCACGGATCCACTCGTCGCTGGTCTCCACCAGTTGGGCGATCTCGTCGTTGGTCACCACCCGGGACGGCTGGTAGTGCCCGAGGGACAGGATCCGGCTGCCCGTCATGACGAGGCCTCCCCAGCGTCGGTGTTGTCGCGAGACGTGAGCGGACTGTTTTCGTTTACCGGACCGCCCGCCGTCGTGCCGTGCCGGGCGATGAGCTCCCGGGCGGCGGGCAGGTCGTCCGGGGTCTTCAAGGTGACGATCTCCGGCGCACCGGCACCGGCGAGTTCGCGCTTGACCAGGCCGGCGAGCGTGCCGGCGGGCGGCAGCTCGATCACGCCGGTCACGCCGAGGCTGGCGAGAGTGGCCATGCAGAGGTCCCAGCGGACCGGGGCGGTCACCTGGCGGACCAGCCGTTCGAGCAGCTCGCGGCCGTTGTCGACCGCCGTCCCGTCGAGGTTGGACAGCAGGATGCGGTCCGGATCGCTCGGGGTGATCCCGGCGGCGACGGTGGCCAGCGCCGCCTCCGCCGGAGCCATGTACGGGGTGTGGAAGGCGCCGGCCACCTGCAACCGGACGACCCGGACCCGCTCCGGGGGCTCGGCAGCCAACTTCTCCAGCCCGTCGAGCGCACCAGCGGCGACAACCTGGCCCTTGCCGTTGCGGTTGGCGGCGTGCAGCCCGTGGGCGCTGATCGCGGCGGTCACCTCGTCCGGGTCACCACCGAGCACGGCGGCCATGCCGGTCGGCTCCAGCGCGCAGGCGGCGGCCATCTCCCGGCCGCGTACGCCGGCGAGGGTGATCGCCGCCTCCGCCGGCAGCGCCCCTACCAGCGCCGCCGCGCCGAGTTCACCGACACTGTGCCCGGCGGTCACCGCGACCTGGCGCATCGGCAGGTGCTCGGCGGCGAGCAGCGCGGCGGCGACCAGCAGCGGCTGGGTGCGCGCGGTGTCCCGGATCTCGTCGGCGTCGGCGGTGGTGCCCAGGTGCACCAGGTCGACGCCGGCCATCTCGGACCACGAGTGCAGTCGGGCTTCGGCGTCGGGCAGGTCGAGCCAGGGGGTCAGAAAGCCGGGTTTCTGGGAACCCTGGCCGGGGCAGAGTACGGCGAGCACGTCTATGACTCTCCTGGATACCCATGGGTTGCGCTGTGCCGGCTGGCACCAAACCGCACTAGGACAGTTGGAGGGATCCTACAAAGACTGACGCTGGTCATCACCATGCTGTGATCTTTTACTGACTGGTGGGGCCAATGTCTGGGTCGGTACCACCGGGTCGAGCCGGCCGACGGTCAGCGCGACCCGCAGCGCGAATGCGTCCCGGGGCGTCAGCGGGCTGAAGCCGGTCACCTCGGAGATCCGCCGCAGCCGGTAGCGCACGGTGTTCGGGTGCACGTACAGCGCCCGGGCGGCGCTCTCCAACGTGCCACCGGCGGCGAAGAAGGCGTCCAACGTCTCCAGCAGTTCACCGCTCGCGCGGACCAGCACCGCGTACACGTCATGGCGCAGCCGGCGACGGGCCTCGGTGTCGCCCGCCAGGGCCCGCTCGGGCAGCAGGTCACCGGCGTGCACCGGGCGTGGTGCCGCCGGCCACGCCGGGGCGGCCCGGTATCCGGCCAACGCCGCCCGGGCCGACTCGGTCGCCTCGTCCAGGCTCGGCACCGCCGGACCGACCACCACCGGTCCGTCGCCGAAGGCGGTGAGCAGCTTGCCCGTCGCCGCGACCGGGTCCGCCGCTCCGCCGAGCACGATCACCAGGCGGTCGCCGTGTACGCCGCCGATCACCTCGACACCGATCCGCCGGGCCTGCCGGTAGACGGTGTGCAGGACCGCGGCGACCTCACCGCCGGGGGAGGGACCGACCGCAACCGCCACCGGTGGCGCGTCCGTCCAGCCGAGCGCGGCGGCCCGGCTGGCCAGCACGTCCGGCGAGTCGCCGCGCAGCAACGCGTCAACCAGCAGGGCCTGCAACCGGGCGTCCCAGGAACCGCGCGACTCGGCGGCCCGGGCGTAGACCCGGGCGGCGGCGAAGGCGATCTCCCGGGAGTACCGCAGCACCGCCTCCCGCAACTGCGGCTCCTCACCGGGGGCAGCGAGGTCGCCGACCTGCTCCTCGACGACGTCGATCGTGACCTTGATCAGGGCGACGGTCTGCTGAAGGGTGATCGAGCGGGCCAGCGCCTGCGGCGCGGTGGCGAACACCTCGTCGGAAACCTCCTGGGTGCCCTCGGCGGCCCCGCCGCCGGCACGCAACCACTGGACCAGGGAGCGGGCGCCGGCCTGGGCCACAAGCATCACCCAGGAGCGCTGGTCGGCCGGCAGCTCCCGGAACCAGGGCAGGGTCTCGTCCATCCGGACCACGCTCGCGGTGGCCAGCGCACCGGCCGCCCGCTCGATCCGGCGCAGCGTGGCTGACAGGTCCGTGCCGCCCGACTCGCTCACCCGCCTAGCCTGACATGCGCTGACCTGGACCTCGACGGCAGGCGTCGACACCGGCACCGGCGGCGGGTGAACCCGGTACGCGCTGCGCGGCCGGTCCGAACCGGCCAGTACGGTGACAGGGCACGTCGGGTGGGCACCGGCGGGTGAGGGCGAGCGTGAGGAGACGCCGATGGCGTACGGGGAGGCCGACCACGGCTGTGCCCAGGGGGAGCCGTGCCGACCGGGCCCGCACGAGCAGCCGGCCCTCGCCAAGCACCACCGCCGGCCGCCCGGCCTGGCGCATCCGGTCGAGCCGGTCGCCGGTCGGGTGGCGGAACGCCCCGAGGACGACCCATCCGCCCGGCAGCGCGGTGGTGAGCCGCCGGTGCCTCGCCAGCGCACCATCGAGCCGTCGACGGCCGGGCAGACCGACCCGACGGCCGGCGGGTGCCGTAGTGACCTGCCCGGTTGGGCCGGGGCGCACCGGCACGGCCCGGTTCGCCCGGCCCACCGCAGCCTGCGGCGGCAACGCCCGCCGGGTCGTTGGTGCTGAGCGGCGGGACAGGCCGCTGCGGCGCACTCGCGGGTCGGACCGCGACCCCGCGCCGGGAGGTGGCGTCAGCGGGTACGGCGGCGGATCAGTAGCGCGATCCCGGCGAGCCCGAGGGTGATCACCAGCACGACCGCGACGTTCAGCAGGAGCAGGCGGCGCAGCTCGCTGAACGCCTCGTTGATGTCCTGTGCGGGGTTGAGCGCGTCCTCCGGGATGATGCGTTCACCCCCGCCGGCACCCCCGCTGACCGCCTCGTAGGTCCGTTCCAGCGGCACACCGGCGGTCCGCAGCGTCTCGGACATGCTGACCCGTCCGAGGTACCAGGCTGCGCTGACCTTGCGGTCGGGCTGCTTCGCCGGGCGGTACACGCGCGGCCCACCGACCGCCTTCGGGTACAGGTCGTAGGTCTGCTTCGGAGCGTCGCCGGCCAGCACCAGGACTGTGTACTTCGGACCGAGGTCGGCCTTCTTCGGGCCGCCGGACTGGCGGACCAGGCCCTTGTGGTTGACCTGCTCGATGACTGCGACGACATGCGCGGGGTGGGTGTCGGCGCGCAGCCGCAACGGCTCGGCCAGCCCGTGCCCGGTGATGTCCACGCCAGCCGGCGGCGTCTTCGGTGCCGCCCCGGCCATCTCGGCCGAACTGAGCGACAGCAGCAGTGCCGCCACCGCACCCACAGTCGCTCCGGCCAGTCGCCTCATCCGTCGGACCATGCCGCCTCCTCGCCCCGTTCGATGGGTGGCTGTGCTGCAGGGGTCACACGTTGGAAGGCCGACGGTGGTGACCGTGCCCACAGGACAGGTACCCACTCAAAGACTCCGCGGAACGCCGATCGGTTGCAGCTGATGAAACACTAATTGGAACTATCCGCGATCGCGACTCGACCAACGACCAGCCGCGAAGCAGCGGGCGGATCTTACCTTTGCGGAGGCCATGATGGGGGGCAGGATAGCGCGTTTGACGCGTTCCTGGGCAGCGGTGCTCGGCGTGGCGTTCGGCGTGTCGTTGCTGATGCCGGCCGTGCCGGCCGCCGCGCACAACCAGTTGACCGGCAGCAGCCCTCGCGCGGGTGCCCGGGTGGCCGAGGCACCGGACCGCGTCGAGCTGCGCTTCCTGGCCCGGCTTGACGAGGCCACGACGAAGGTCACGATCACCGGGCCGGACAATGTCGACGCGGCGGGTGGCCAGCCGCGTTTCTCCGGCAACCGGGTCAGCGTGCCGTTCGCTCCCGGCGCCGCCGGGCTGTACATCGTCGGCTACCGACTGGTGTCCGCCGACGGTCACCCGATCACCGGCGAGGTGCGGTTCACGCTGACCACGAACACCCCCGCCGACCCGTCCCCGGAACCCACCGCCGTCGATCCGACGACCTCCGGTACGACCGGGACCACCCCGGCGCCGGCCACCTCCGAGGCGGCCACACCCGTGCCCCGGTCGGACGAGTCCACCGGCGGCGGGTGGTGGTGGGCGGCTGTCGCGGCGTTGCCGTTGCTGGCCATCCTGGTTGCGGCCCGGTTGATCCGCCGCCGCGCCTCCCGCCGTGGCTGAGCGCTGACGGTCCGGCCGCTCCGCCGGCGCCGCTGCGGAGCGTCAGACCAGGCGGACCCGGGCCGCGCGCATCCGGGTCAGGGCGCGCTCGCGGCCGAGCACCTCCAACGACTCGAACAGCGGCAAGCCGACGGTACGGCCGGTGACCGCGACGCGTACCGGTGCCTGGGCCTTGCCGAGCTTGAGGCCGCGCTCCGCGCCGACCGCCTCCAGGGTGGCCTTGAGCGTCTCCGCGTCCCATGAATCGACCGCCTCGAAGGCGGCGATGGCGGCGTCGAGCAAGTCCGCCGACCCCTCCTTCATCGCCTTCGTCCAGGCCGCCTCGTCGATCAGCGGGGAGTCGACGAAGAGGAAGTCGACGTTCGGCACGATCTCGCTGAGCACCGCGATCCGGGTCTGCGCCAACGGGGCCACCGCCGCGAACACGGCCGCGTCGAACTCGGCCGGCTGCCAGGGCGGCGGCGCGATGGTGCCGGTGCCGGTCAGCCAGGGCTGGCACGCCTCGATGAACTCCGCGACGGGCAGCGCCCGGATGTACTCGCCGTTGAACGCGCGCAACTTCTTCTCGTCGAAGAACGCGGGCGAGGGATTGACCTCCGCCAGGCGGAACTCGTCCTCGATGACCGACCAGGGCACGATCTCCCGGTCACCGGAGGGCGCCCAACCGAGCAGCATCAGGTAGTTGCGCATGGCCTCGGCGAGGTACCCCTCGTCGCGGTACGCCTCCAGCGCGACCTTGTCGCGGCGCTTGGAGAGCTTCTGCCGCTTCTCGTTGACCACCACCGGCACGTGCGCCCAGATCGGCGGCTTCACCCCGAGCGCGTCCCAGAGCAGCTGCTGTTTCGGGGTGTTGGGCAGGTGCTCCTCGGCCCGGATCACATGCGTGATCCCCATCGTCATGTCGTCCACGACGTTGGCCAGCAGGAAGACCGGCGAGCCGTCACCCCGGGCGATGACGAAGTCCTCGATGAGTTTGTTCTCGAAGGTCGGCTCGCCCCGGATCAGGTCGGTCACCACCGTGGCACCCTCGTCGGGGGTCCGGAAGCGCAGCGCCCGGCCCTCACCGGGAGGCAGCGCCCGGTCGCGGCAGTAGCCGTCGTAACCGGTGTACTGGTTGCCGGTGCGTGCCTGCACCGCCTCGCGGGTGCAGTCGCAGTAGTACGCCCGGCCCGCCTCGTGCAACCGCCGCGCGGCAGCCCGGTGCTCGCCGGCGTACGAGGACTGGAAGTAGGGCCCCTCGTAGCTGCCCCGCTCGATACCGATCCAGTCCAACGCCGACAGGATGCCCTCGGTCCACTCCGGCTTGTTACGGGCCGCGTCGGTGTCCTCGATGCGCAGCACGAACACCCCGCCCTGCTGCCTGGCGTAGATCCAGTTCTGTAGTGCCGAGCGGGCACCGCCGACGTGGAACATACCGGTCGGGGAAGGGGCGAAGCGCACACGTACCGTCACGACCTCCAGCCTACGGCGGCGCGCTACCGCCTTCGGCCAAGGGGTACGGCTCACGGCACCGAGCGGATCTTCAGGACCAGCACGCTGCCGAGCACGGTCACTGCGGCGGTGGTCGCGTACAGCGCGGGGTAGCCGCCGAGGTACACCACGATCGGCGCGGAGATGGCCGGGCCGAGTACCTGCGGGGCGGAGTTGGCGATGTTGATCACGCCCAGATCCTTGGCCCGGTCGGTGGCCTTGGGCAGCACCTGGGTGATCAGCGCGGCATCCACCGACAGGTACACCCCGTAGCCGGCACCGAGCAGCAGTGCGGCGGCCATCGCCATCGGCCAGGTGGGCGCCACGGCCAGCAGCAGCGCCGCCAGTGCGATCACCATCCCGGAAGTGATCACGTAGACCTTCCGTCTGCCGGACCGGTCCGACAGCCGACCGGCGACCACCGTGGTGGCCATCAGCCCGGCGGTATAGAGCAGGATCAGCACCAGCAGGCCACCCTCGGGGTCGGCCACCCGGACCTCGTCGGTGAGGAAGTAGAGCAGGTACAGGGTGCCCAGGGCGTTGCCGAGCTGGACCAGGAACCTGGTGATCCAGGCCCAGCCGAAGTCGGGATGCTGCCGCGGCGACACCCACATCGAGCGGAACAGGCCACGTAGTGTCAGCCGGTGGGCATGGGGCAGCGGATCGTCCTTGGTGCGCACGGCGAACGGCACGGCCAGCAGCAGGATGGCCCCGGCGATCGCCAGGTAACCGGCGGTGATGCCGGTGAACACTGCGGTGACGAGGACCACCCCGAGCACCAACCCCAGCGCCTGCGGGATGCCGACCCAGCCGGAGACGCCGCCACGCTGGACGACTGGCACCCGGTCCGGTACGGCGGCGGTGAGGCTGGCCAGCATCGCGTTGAGGCAGACCTGCGCGGCGACCCAGCCGACCGCCACCCCGAGCACGGTCTGCGCCTGGGCGAGCAGCACCAGCGCCAGCGCGGCGAGCACCGCGCCACCGAGGGTCCAGACGTGCCGCCGGCCGAACTCCCGTCGGCCGATCCGCAGACAGCTCCGGTCGGACAGCGCCCCGGCCAGCGGGTTGGCGAGCACCGCCGCGAGGGCGCCGAACCCGGTTACCACCGCCAGCATGGTCTCCTTGTCGGCCGGTGCGATCTGCCCGAGCTGCTGGGGAAGCAGCACCTGGATCGGGGTGAAGAAGGCCATCCAGACGCCGAGGTTGGCGGCGAACAGCAGCGCGATCCATCCGCGCCGGACCGGCACGGTCGGCTCGGCGAGCGCGGCCGGCAGCGAGGCCGGGGTGGGGTCGACGGTGGTCACCGAGGTTCCCGCCGGTTGGTCGCGATCACCTCGCGCAGCCAGGCGTACGACGACTTGGGCGTGCGCTGCCCGGTGTCGAAGTCCACGTGCACCAGGCCGAAGCGTTTGGTGAAGCCCTCGGCCCACTCCCAGTTGTCCAGCAGCGACCAGATGAAGTAGCCGGTCACGTCCACCCCGTCGTCCATCGCGGCGCGGACGGCCCGCAGGTGGCCGTCGAGGTAGGCGATCCGGTCCGGGTCGGGCACCCGCCCGTCGGCGTCGGGCGCGTCGTCGTAGGCGCAGCCACTCTCGGTGACCTGGATCGGCGGCAGTGCGGTGCCGTAGCGGTCGTGCAGCCAGCCGAGCAGCTCACGCAGTCCGTCCGGGACCACCGGCCAGTCGAAGGCGGTACGCGGGTAGCCGGTGAGCGGCACCAGCTCGAAGGGCAGTGGCGAGCCCTCCTCGGGGGCGCGTATCGCGGTGGGGTTGTAGTAGTTGACGCCGAGCACGTCGATCGGCGTGGCGATCACGTCCAGGTCGCCGGCGCGGACCACGGCGGTGTCGAAGCCCAGCTCCGCCGGGTACCCGTGACCGAGCAGCGGGTCGGTGAAGAGCCGGTTGTGCAGGGCGTCGTAGGTCGCCGCCGCGGCGGCGTCGGCCTGGCTGCCACCGACCACGCGTACCGGGGAGTAGTTGTTGGCGATGGCCACCGGGCTGGTGCTGCGGGCCCGCAGCGCGGCGACCGCGAGCCCGTGGCCGAGCAACTGGTGGTGGGCGACCGGAAAGGCGTCGAAGAGCAGCATCCGGCCGGGGGCGTGGACGCCGGTGGCGTGCCCGAGGCTCATGTGGATGAACGGTTCGTTGAGCGTGATCCAGAGCCGCACCCGGTCGCCGAGCCGGGCGGCCACCAGGTCGGCGTACTCGGCGAAGCGGTGCGCGGTGTCCCGGTTCAGCCAGCCCCCGGCGTCCTCCAGCGGCTGGGGCAGGTCCCAGTGGAAGAGGGTGGCGACCGGATCGATGCCGTGCGTGAGCAACTCGTCGACCAGCCGTTCGTAGAAGTCCAGCCCGGCGGGGTTGACCTGGCCGGTGCCGCTGGGCAGCACCCGGGGCCAGGCGATCGAGAAGCGGTACGCGCTGACACCCAGCCCGGCCATCAGGGCGACGTCCTCGGCGTACCGGTGGTAGTGGTCGCAGGCCACGTCGCCGCTGCTGCCGTCGACGATCCGGCCGGGGGTGTGGGCGAAGGTGTCCCAGATGGACGGTCCACGTCCGTCGGTGCCGGTGGCGCCCTCGATCTGGTACGCGGAGGTGGAGACGCCCCAGCGGAAGCCGGTGGGGAACTCGGGCATCGGTGCGGTCGACATGCGCCCTCCCGGTAAACGCGAAACGTGCTCGGAACTCTAGGGGGCGTCGAGACCGGACGCCATAGGCTCCCGGGCGACGAGGAGCAATACCTTTCGGCGTGTCTTTTACGAACCCGTCCATATACGTCCGTTTTTGCGCATAGAGTGCCGAATATTGTGGGATGTCCTCACTGGAGGAAGACGGAAATGATCCTCGTGGAACGCAGCGCGCACGTGGCGGCGCCGGTGGAAGCGGTCTGGGACGTGGTGCAGCGGGCCGAGCAGTTGCCGGCCTGGCTGGCCGGGGTCCGCGCGGCCGAGGTCCTCTCGGGGGAGGGCTTCGGTCGGCGGCAGCTGGTCCAGGCCGGACGCGGTGCCGCGCATGAGGCCGAGGTGATCGCCTATCAGGAGCCGACCCTGATCGGCTGGCGCGAACGCGCCAAGGGCGCCGGTGCCCGAGCGGAGGCGCGCACCGAGATATACGTCCAGCTCACGCCCGACGAACAGGAGGGCGGCACGGTCGTGCGGCTCATCGTCGTACGCTGGCCGGCCGGCCCGGTCAAGGCCGCCCTGCTTCGGCTCGGCCTGCGTCGGGTCGGCGCCGACCTGGAGGACTCGCTGGCCCGGCTGACCGATCTGGCCGCCGTCGGCTGACGGGCCACGTCCCGGCGTCACCCGCGAAGGTGGCGGCCCCGGTGTCCCCTTCCAGAGGCACCCGGGCCGCCACCGCTCGTCGCAGCCCAGTTACCTCACACGACCACGGTGAACGCGGCGACGCGTACCTCGTCGAGGTGCCGGAACTCGAAGAACAGCCGGTAGGTGCCGGTCGACGGCACGGTGACGCCGAACGCCACCACCGAGCTGGGCTGGCTGGCCGCCGCCGGGTGAACGTGCAGGTACGCCAGATCGCCCTGGCGCAGTGCCACCAGATGCCCGTACGCGCCCAGGTGCCGTTGCAGGTCGTTGACCGGCCGCCCGTCCTGCCCGAGCCAGACGAGCACCTGGTTGGACTCGCCCGCCCGCAGCCCACCGTCGAGGGTGACCGTGTAGCCGTCCACCAGGATCGTCTCCTCGGGTGGGGCCAGCGGGCCGCCGGCGTACCGGCCGGGGACCGGTACGTCGACGCCGAGCGTGACGCCCGCGGGCGCACCCTGCGGCCAGAAGTCCGCGATGGCCCGGAGCGGGCCGGGCGTGCTCGGCGTGACCGTGACCCGCCAGGTGCCGTCGGTCGACATCTCCGGGTGTACGTGCTGGTAGCCGGAGAGGTCCCGACCGACCAGGATCAGGTGCATCCGGCGCTCGTGGTTCTCCTGAAAAGTGGTGAGCGCCGTGCCGGCCGGGTCGGTGATCCGGAAGGCCAGTTCGCCCGGTCGGCCGACGGTCAGGCTCGGGGTGTCCAGCGCCAGCGTCCAGCCGTCGCGGGACACCTCAAGCCCGCCCGGGCCGTGACCGAGGTGCGCGGTGGACGCCGCCTGCGGTGCCGGACCGGAGGCCGGCGCATTCGCGCGACCGGCGAAGAAGCCGACGGTCAGGGTCAGGCCGAGCACCAGCGCGGCGGCGGCGTACCGCCACGCCGTGCCGCCCGTCGGTGCCGCGGGCACCGGGTCGGGGCGGGGGCGCCCCGGCTGGGACGCCCCCTCGACCTGGCCGGCGACCGTCCCCGGCCGATGGTCGGTGGCGGTCATGACAAGCGGGGCTGGAGTACGAACAGCCCCTGCTCGATCCCGCTGACCACCACGATGCCGCTCGGGTAGTAGGGGTAGGTGCTCCACGCCCCGTTCATCGAGGCACTGTTGCTCGACGGGTAGATGTCGAAGAACCCGGCCTCGGTGGCCTGACCGCTGGCCACGTTACGCAGGTCCAGGATGCGCAACCCGGCCCGGTAGTTGGCCTGGTAGCTGTAGCTGCCCTTGACGTACTGGTTGTGATCGGTGGCCTGGACCCCGGACGGGGCGCTGTAGGTGCCGATGTGCCGAGGTGCGTCCAGGTCGGCCAGGTCCCAGATGTAGGTCTGCGTCCGTACCCCGCGCCGGGTCTCGTCCAACTCGTCGTCGAGCAGGAAGTACCGCTGGTTGTCGGTGAACCAGCCCTGGTGGGTGTACGCCCGCCCGCTGTAGCCGATGCGGGACAGCTGCCGGGGAGCCGACTTGGTGGTCACGTCGACCACGGTCACCGTGTCCTCGTTGGAGCTGACGCAGATCTCCCGTCCCGTGTAGGTGGTGTCCGGACCCCGGTAGACCACGCACTGGGTGTCGTGGGTGTAGCCGTCGTTGCTGACGCAGCCGGCGTACACCGGGGATTTCGGGGTGCGGATGTCGACCATGTGCAGGCCGCCGCTACAGGTGTTCGTGCCGACCGCGTACGCGTACCCGGTCTGCTCGTTGATGGCGATGTTGTGCGAGTTGCCGAACCGGCTGTAGTGCGTGTTGGCCGTCCAGGTCTGCGGTGCGGTGACGCCACGCAGCCGGGTCAGGTCGAACACCTGCATGCCGTGCCCGGAGACGTCCGCCACCACGTACGCGTGGTCCCGGTAGACCTTGATGTCCCGCCAGATCGCGGTGCGGTTCTGGTACGCGGGCAGGTTGCCCAGGTAGACCGGGGCGGTCGGGTTGGACACGTCCACGAAGGAGGTGCCGTTGCGGCGACCGACCAGCGCGTACTCCTTGCCGGTCTGCGGGTCCGTCCAGCCCCAGATGTCGTTGGCCTGGCTGCCACCGATGCTGGACAGCGGCATGAACGACAGCAGGTCCACGTTGCGGCAGGGGTAGCCCGCCGCCTGGCCGTTCGTGCAGGTCGCGGCAGCGGCCGCGACGAGTTGCTGAGTGGGTTCGCGCTGGGCCATGAACTCCTGGGCCGACGCGCGCCCGGCCGGGGTGGCCGGGTCGTGTGCCACCGACGGCGAGCTCGCCGGGAACATCGACACCACCAGGACGCCGACGGTCAGGGCGAGACCGATCCGGACAGGTCGCATGTGCACTCCCTTCCGTCGCGCCGGAGCGTCGACAGCGTCCGGGCCGGCGGTGGGACGGCGCGACGGGATAGTCCACCGAACCGACCCAATGCCCGCAAGGGCCAACGCCTATCGACCATTCTGAATTAGTCCCTGTTACAGGCGATAGCACCATCCAATACCACCTGCGTCATACCACCCCCCATCCCGACCTCCCCACCCCCACCCTTTGTTGATCATGAGGTTGGCGGCAGTTGTTGATCTTCAAAACGCCGCTAACCTCATGATCAACAGGGCTGGGGGTGGGGGGAGCGGGTGGGAGAGGGGGTGGGGGGAGGGTGGGGTGGGGAAGGGCCCGGCGTGGGGTGCGCGCCGGGCCCTTCGGGGTGGAACTGTTTAGCTGTCGCCGCCGGTCTCGCCGACCGGGGCGGCGTTGACGTCGTCGATGGCGTACTTCTTGGCCGCCTCGGCCGGTACGTGGGCCGGTACCGCCCCGCGCAGCGCGAGCTGGCGCAGGGTCGCCACCGTCACCGACTCGGCGTCGACGTGGAAGTGCCGGCGCAGGGCGTGGCGGGTGTCGGACAGGCCGAAGCCGTCGGTGCCCAGCGAGGTCCAGTCGCCCGGCACCCACCGGGAGATCAGGTCCGGCACCGCGCGCATCCAGTCGCTGACCGCGACCTTCGGGCCGTCGGCGTCGGCCAGCTTGCGCTGGATGTACGGCACCCGCTGCTCGGCACCCGGGTGCAGGAGGTTGTACTCCTCACACTCCACCGCGTCGCGGCGCAGCTCCGTCCACGAGGTGACCGACCAGACGTCGGCGGCCACCCCCCAGTCCTGCGCCAGCAGCTGCTGCGCCTTGAGCGCCCACTGCATGCCGGTGCCGGAGGCCAGCAGGTTCGCCCGGGGGGCGTCCCCGTCCAGGGAGGGGGCGGGGGAGTAGCGGTGGATGCCCTTGACGATGCCCTCGACGTCCACGCCGTCAGGCTCCGCCGGCTGGTGGATCGGCTCGTTGTAGACGGTGAGGTAGTAGAAGACGTTCTCCGGCTCCTCGCCGTACATCCGGTGCAGGCCGCTCTCCATGATGTGCGCGATCTCGAACGCGAACGCCGGATCGTACGCGACGACCGCCGGGTTGGTGGCGGCCAGCAGCAGGGAGTGACCGTCCTCGTGCTGGAGCCCCTCACCGTTGAGCGTGGTGCGTCCGGCGGTGGCACCGAGCACGAAGCCCCGGGTCATCTGGTCCGCGGCGGCCCAGAAGCCGTCGCCGGTGCGCTGGAACCCGAACATCGAGTAGAAGATGTACATCGGGATCATCGGCTCGTCGTGGGTGGCGTACGACGTGCCGGCCGCGGTGAACGAGGCGACCGAGCCGGCCTCGTTGATCCCCTCGTGCAGGATCTGCCCGACTGTCGACTCCTTGTACGACAGGAACAGCTCCCGGTCGACCGAGGTGTACCGCTGGCCGTGCGGCGAGTAGATCTTGGCGGTCGGGAAGATGGAGTCCAGACCGAAGGTGCGCGCCTCGTCGGGGATGATCGGCACCCAACGCTTGCCGAACTCCTTGTCCTTCATCAGGTCCTTGAGCAGCCGGACGAAGGCCATCGTGGTGGCCACCTTCTGCTTGCCCGAACCACGCTTGACGTCGGCGAAGCGCTCCGCGGCCGGGATGCCCAGCTTCTTGGTGCTGGTCCGCCGGGTGGGCAGGTAACCGCCGAGCTGCTTGCGCCGCTCGTGCAGGTACTGCATCTCGTCGGACTTCTCGTCCGGCCGCAGGTACGGCGGCAGGTAGGGGTTCTCCTCCAGCGCCGAGTCCGGGATGTCGAGGTACAGCCGGTCGCGGAAGGTCTTCAGGTCCTCCAGCGTCAGCTTCTTCATCTGGTGCGTGGCGTTGCGGCCCTCGAAGTGCGAGCCGAGCGTCCAGCCCTTGATCGTCTTGGCCAGGATCACGGTCGGCTGGCCGGTGTGCTCGGTCGCCGCCTTGTAGGCCGCGTAGAGCTTGCGGTAGTCGTGCCCGCCCCGCTTGAGATTCCAGATCTCGTCGTCGGTCAGCCCCTCGACCATCTTGCGGGTGCGCGGGTCACGGCCGAAGAAGTGCTCCCGCACGTACGCCCCGGACTCCGCCTTGTAGGTCTGGTAGTCGCCGTCGGGCGTGGTGTTCATCAGGTTGACAAGCGCGCCGTCGGTGTCGGCGGCGAGCAGCGGATCCCACTCCCGCCCCCAGACCACCTTGATGACGTTCCATCCGGCGCCCCGGAAGAACGCCTCCAGCTCCTGCATGACCTTGCCGTTGCCGCGTACCGGCCCGTCCAGGCGCTGCAGGTTGCAGTTGATCACGAAGGTGAGGTTGTCCAGCTCCTCGCGGGCGGCCACCCCGATCGCGCCCAGCGTCTCCGGCTCGTCCATCTCGCCGTCGCCGAGGAAGGCCCAGACGTGCTGGTCGGAGGTGTCCTTGATGCCCCGGTGCTGCAGGTACCGGTTGAACCGGGCCTGGTAGATGGCGTTCAGACCGCCCAGACCCATGGAGACCGTGGGGAACTCCCAGAAGTCCGGCATCAGCCGGGGGTGCGGGTACGAGGGGAGACCGCCGCCGGGGTGGGACAGCTCCTGCCGGAACCCGTCGAGCTGGTTCTCGCTGAGCCGACCCTCCAGGTACGCCCGCGCGTACATGCCGGGGGAGGCGTGCCCCTGGTAGAAGATGTGGTCGCCGCCACCCGGGTGGCCCTTGCCCCGGAAGAAGTGGTTGAAGCCGACCTCGTAGAGCGAGGCCGAGCTGGCGTAGGTCGAGATGTGGCCACCGACGCCGATCTCCGGCCGCTGCGCGCGGTGTACAAGCATCGCCGCGTTCCACCGCACGTACGCCCGGATCCGGCGCTCGACGTGCTCGTCGCCGGGGAACCACGGTTCGCGCTCCGGCGGAATGGTGTTGATGTAGTCGGTGGTGGTCAGCGACGGCACCCCGACCTGACGCTCCCGGGCGCGCTCCAGCAGCCTCAGCATGACGTAGCGGGCTCGCTTGGTGCCACGGTCGTCGATGACACCGTCGAGCGACTCGACCCACTCGCTGGTTTCTTCGGGGTCGATGTCCGGAAGCTGGCTAGGCAGGCCGGCCGTGATCACCGGGCGCTTGCGTTCCGTAGCCACAGGCGTTCCCTCGGTTGTGTGTGGGATAGGTCTCTAGCGCCATCCTGCCCCGTCGTGGCGCTCGGCGTCACGTCCACCCGGCCGAAGGGCGACGCTCGACACAGGTACCCACCAGTAACTATGTCGGTTTCGTGACGGCGGCGAGCAGGCGCGTCGAGCGGGACCGGCGGGCGCTGGCCGGGTGCGGAAGAATACGGGCGTGCGCAGTGAGCTGATCACCGTCCGGACCGGTTCCCGGCCGACCGTCCGGGACATCACGGCCGAGGCCGAAAAGTTCGTCGCCAGCGCGGCTGACGGCCTGCTGCACGTCTTCGTGCCGCACGCCACCGCCGGCGTGGCCATCATCGAGACCGGGGCAGGCTCGGACGACGACCTGCTCACCGCGCTGGACGCGGTGCTGCCCACCGATGGGCGCTGGCGGCACCGGCACGGCTCACCGGGGCACGGCCGCGATCACGTGCTGCCCGCCTTCGTCGCCCCGTACGCGACGCTGCCCGTACTCGGCGGGCGGCTGGCCCTGGGCACCTGGCAGTCGATCTGCCTGGTCGACACCAACGGTGACAATCCCACCCGGCAGGTCCGCTTCTCCTTCCTGTCCGGCTGATTGCGTCCCCTCGTCCCCGCTCACACGGTCCGTCCGCTTCGCCCGCCCCCGTCGTACCGCCGCCGGGGGCCGCGCCGCCTCAGCAGGCGGCGCGGCCCGGCAACACCGGCGAGCCCGACCGGGCTCGCCGGTCAGGGACGACGGGTCTCGCTCTCCACCGTGTGGTGCCCGGCGTCGGCGTCCGGACCGGCGGCCCGCGCGGCGGCCGGCGGATCGTCCCGGGTCAGGTGCAGCCCCGGGAGACGGTCCTCGATGACGAACCGGGCCCGGGTGCGGACCGGGGCACCCGGGCTGCTCACGTACGGCAGCACGTCGAAGTCGGCGGTGAGCTGTTCCCTGCTGATCGTGGTGCGGACGTACCCCCGCAGGTTGTTGTGGAAGCGCAGGTGCGGGTTCCAGGCCAGCCACGGGTGCGAGCCGGTCGCCGAGTCCGCCCCGTCGCCACCCGACGTGATCGAGGAGCACACCAACTCGCTGCCGACGGTGCGTGAGGTCGGATCGGCGTAGTCGAGCTTCAGGTCGCTGGCCCAGTGCGCGTGCACGTCGCCGGTGAGGACGACCGGATTGCGTACCCCGGCCGCCAGCCAACCCCGGGTGATCCGGTCCCGCGAGGCGAGGTAGCCGTCCCAGGCATCCATGCTGGTCACCGTGAGCGGGCCGGAGTCACGGTCCCGCTGGGCGAAGAAGACCTGCTGCGCGAGGAGGTCCCAGCGAGCCGAGGAACGGCGGAACCCGTCCAGCAGCCATGCTTCCTGCCGCTCGCCGAGGATGGAACGGCTCGGCTCGGCCGCCTCCGGACACGACTGGTAGCCGTCACCGCAGGACTGGTCGTCGCGGTACTGCCGGGTGTCGAGCAGGTGGAAGGTGGCCAGCCGGCCCCACCGCAGCCGCCGGTAGAGCTGCATGTCGATGCCGCGCGGCAGCGAGGTCCGGCGTAGCGGCATGTTCTCGTAGTACGCGCGGAAGGCCGCCGCCCGCCGGGCCGGGAAGTCCGGGTCGGGTGCCTCGGGGACGTCGTCGGCCCAGTTGTTCTCCACCTCGTGGTCGTCGAAGACCACCGCCCACGGCGCGACGGCATGGGCCGCCTGAAGATCCGGGTCGGTCTTGTACTGGGCGTGCCGCTGCCGGTAGTTGGCCAGCGTGCGGGTCTCCGGGCCGTCGTGGTCGCGCGGGTTCCCACCCGGTGCGGTGTAGGTGTCGCGGGCGTACTCGTACTGGTAGTCGCCCAGGTGCAGGACGATCTCCGGCTCGGTCTCGGCCAGCCGCCGGTACGCGGTGAAGTACCCGTGCTCGTACTGCGAGCAGGAGGCGAAGGCCATCGCCAGCGTCGCGGGCAGGCTCCACGGCGCAGGAGCGGTCCGGGTCCGCCCGACCGGCGACAGGTGCCGTTGAACCCGGAACCGGTAGAAGTACTCGCGGCCGGGCAGCAGGCCGGAGAGTTCGACGTGGACGCTGTGTGCGCTCGCCGCGTGCGCGTCGACCACTCCGCGCCGGACAACATGCCGGAACCGTTCGTCGGCGGCGAGTTCCCAGAAAACCGGCACGGTGCGATCGGGCATGCCACCGAGACCGTCCGCGGCCAGCGGCTGCGGTGCCAGCCGGGTCCAGAGCACGAAGCCCTCGTGGTCGGGGTCACCGGAGGCGACACCGAGGGTGAACGGGTAGGCCAGGGCCCTCGCGAGCGACCGGGACGGAGCCGGCGCGGCGCTCGCGGGCAGGGCGCCACCGGCGACTCCGGCGGCGCTCGCCGTCAGGCCGGAGAGCAGGATGGTACGTCGGGACAACGGCACGATTGCCTCCCCAGGTCGGTACGTGGTCCACCGGGAGACTCGCTTCCGTCGATGAATCGTGGGTGAAAGAAAGAACCCTTTCCCGCCGCTGTTGTCCGAACAAGGGCCGAGCTGTTCTCCGAACAAGGGCCGAGCGGAGCAGAACCGACGGACGTCCGCCGTCCGCATCGTCGCCAGGTGGACGAGGTCGAAGGCGGTCCGCGACCCTAGGATGTGACCATGTCACGGCCGATCATCGCCCCGGCCGGCCCGGAACCGGCCGACCGGACCGGGCTGGCCGGTGACGCGGTACGCCGGATCATGCACGTCGCCGCTGCCCTGCGGCACCACCAGGATCTCGACATCGCCGCGCTGGGCCTGACCCCGGCCGTGGCCCGCGCGCTGTACCAGCTCGACCCGGACCGTCCGCTGCCCGCCCGTGAGCTGGCCGACCAGCTGCGCTGCGACCGGTCCAACGTCACCGCCCTGGTCGACAAGTTGGAGCAGGCCGGGCTGGTCGAGCGTCGGGTCGACCCGACCGACCGACGGCAGAAATCGTTGGTGGTCACCGACGCCGGTCGGCGGATGCGCGAGCGGGTCCATCTCGTGCTCTCCGACTCCCGGCTGCTGACCCCGCTCGACAACGAGGAACTCGCCGCACTGCGTGACCTGGTGTGGAAGGTTTCCGACGGCGGCTGCCCGGAGGACTGCGGCCCGGCCGGGCCGGCGTGAAACGCACTCGACTGTGCGCGGCGTGCCCCGGTCGGTAATGCTGTCGGACGTGACCACCCCGCAGGATCTCGACGACCGGTTCCGGGAGTCCCTGGCCGCCCTCGCCGCGCCGCCGCACCGGAGCGACCCGGCGCAGCCGGTGGCCGAGGACAGCGCGCTGACCGGTGCCCAACTGCTGGACCTCTTCGACGCCCAGGTCACCAGCCGGCAACTTGACCTGGCCGGCCGCTGGCTGCGCAGCTTCGGCGAGGGCTACTACACCATCGGCTCCGCCGGTCACGAGGGCAACGCCGCGGTGGCGGCGGCCCTGCGGCCCACGGACCCGGCCCTGCTGCACTACCGCTCCGGCGCCTTCTACTGCGTCCGCGCCGCCCAGGCCGACCCGTCCACGCCGGCTGCGTCGCCGTCCACGCCGGCTGTACCGTCCACGCCGGTTGTGTCGACCGCGCCGCAGGCTGCGTCGTCGTCCGCGCCTGCTGTGTCGAGCGCGCCGGTTGTACCGTCCGCGTCGCGGTCTGTGTCGCCGCCTGCGCCGCCGTTACCGGCCGCGCAGGCGGCCGGGGCTGGCCAGGCTGGGGACGCCGAGGGCGGCTCGTCCGGCCGGTCCGCCGTCACCCAGGACCAGCCGGAGGCCAGCGAACGGGGGACCGCCCCCGCCGCGCTGGACGAACCGGCGACGGGCCCGGTCACGGCGGGCACCGACTCGCCCGGCGGTGGGCCCGACGCGACGGCGGTCGACCGGGCGGAGGGTGACCCCGCCGACCCCGCCCGGTCCGCCGCCGACCCCGCCCGGTCCGCCGCCGACCCCGCCCGGTCCGCCGCCAAGCCCGGAGCGGCCCCGCAGTCGGAGGTGACCGCAGCCGGGGACCAACCGGCAGCCGCACTGGCCGGCTCCCGACCCGCCACCGTGACCGAGCCGATCCCCGGGCCGGGCGACGGCGTCGGACCCGACGGGATCAGGATGACGGTGGTCAAGCGGCCGGTGCCCCGGGCGTACGCCGAGGCGGCCCGGGACGTTCTGCGCGGCATGGTGGCCTCCAGCCAGGAGCCGATCGCCGGTGGCCGGCACAAGGTGTTCGGCCGTGCCGACCTCGCGGTGGTCCCGACGACCTCGACCATCGCCTCGCACCTGCCCCGGGCGGTCGGGATGGGGCTCGCCGTGGAGCGGCTACGCCGGCTGGACGCCCGAGGAGAAGCGAACCGACCCGTCGCGGAACCCGAACCGACACCCTGGGCGGCCGACGCCATCGTGGTCTGTTCCTTCGGGGACGCCTCGATCAACCACGCCAGCGCCACGGCGGCGTTCAACACCGCCGGCTGGTACGACCACACCGGCCTGCGCATCCCGGTGCTCTTCGTGTGCGAGGACAACGGGTTGGGCATCAGTGTCCGGTCTCCGCAGGGGTGGGTGGCGACGGCCCTGCGGTCCAAGCCCGGCATCCGGTACTTCGCCGCCGACGGTGCCGACCTGGTCGGCACCTACGAGGTGGCGGCCGAGGCGGCGGCCTGGGTACGCCGGCACCGCCGCCCGGCCGTGCTGCACCTGACCACGGTCCGGTTGATGGGCCATGCCGGCGCGGACGCCGAGAGCGCGTACCGCCCCGCCTCGGAGATCACCGCCGACGTGGCCCGTGATCCGGTGGTCGCCACCGCGCGGCTGCTGGTCGACGCGGGCCTGGCCAGCGGCCCGGAACTGCTGGACCGCTACGACGAGATCGGCTGGCAGGTCCGCCGGATCGCCGAGGAGGTGCTCGACGAGCCGAAGCTGGCCGACGCCGCCGAGGTGATCGCCCCGCTGGCACCGCGCCGCCCGGTGCGGGTCGCCCTGGCGGTCGCCGACGCGGGTGCCCGCGCCGCCGGCTCCGACGCCGCGACGCGGGCCGAGGCGTTCGGCGGTAAGCCACCGGAACTGGCCGGGCCGCTCACCCTCGCGCAGAGCATCAACGCGGCGCTCACCGACGGGCTGCTCAGCCATCCGCAGATGGCGGTCTTCGGTGAGGACGTCGCCGCCAAGGGCGGGGTCTACGGGGTCACCAAGGGGCTGCGTGACCGGTTCGGTGCCGCCCGGGTGTTCGACACGTTGCTCGACGAGACCTCGATCCTCGGCCTCGGTCTCGGTGCGGGGCTGGCCGGAATGCTGCCGGTGCCGGAGATCCAGTACCTGGCGTACCTGCACAACGCCGAGGACCAGCTGCGGGGCGAGGCAGCGACCATGCGCTTCTTCTCCCAGGGGGCGCTGCGCAATCCGATGGTGGTGCGGGTGGCCGGGCTGGCGTACCAGGAGGGCTTCGGCGGGCACTTCCACAACGACAACTCGGTGGCCGTACTGCGGGACGTGCCGGGCTTGGTGATCGCCGTGCCGGCGCGGCCGGACGACGCGGCGGCGATGCTGCGGACCTGCCTGGCGAGTGCGGCGGTGGACGGCAGCGTCTGCGTGTTCCTGGAGCCGATCGCGCTCTACCACACCCGCGATCTCTACACCGACGGTGACGGTGAGTGGCTGGCTGGTTACGCCGAGCCGGGAGCTTGGGCCGGCGGCCACGTCCCGGTGGGACGGGCCCGCGTGTACGGAGTCGGTTCGGCCGCAGACGTAACCATGATCTCCTTCGGTAACGGCGTACGGATGTCGTTGCGGGCGGCGTCGGCGCTGGCCGACGAGGGGATCGGCACCCGGGTCGTGGACCTGCGCTGGCTCGCGCCGCTGCCGGTGGCCGACCTCATCCGGGAGGCCGCCGCGACCGGCCGGGTGCTGGTGGTGGACGAGACCCGCCGGTCCGGTGGGGTGGGTGAGGGGGTGATCGCCGCGCTGGTGGACGCCGGATATGTCGGGGCGGCACGGCGGGTGGCCGCAGTTGACTCTTTTGTGCCGCTGGGTCCGGCTGCCCGACAGGTCCTGGTGTCCGAGGAGGCCATCACCCAGGGTGCCCGTACGCTGCTGGCACGGTAAATTTCGTTCCACCCGGTGCGCCACTTGCGCAGGAGGGCACAACTGTGTGGACTTTGCCTGACGGCGTCGAGCAGACGCCGGCTCGGACGAGATGAGGAGGCACGCGACAGTGAGCGCGACCGCTGGTCAGGCTGCTGACGGGGTACGCAGCCTGGCGGACCGGTTCGGCATCGAGCCGGGGATGGTCGTCATGGAGATGGGCTACGACGACGACGTCGACTCCGATCTCCGGGACGCCCTGACCGACCGTTGTGGAGATCTGGTCGACGAGGACACCGACGAGGTGGTCGACGCGGTGCTGGTCTGGTACCGGGACGGCGACGGTGATCTCTTCGAGCTACTCGTCGACGCCCTCGGCCCGCTGGCCGACAACGGAGTCGTGTGGCTGCTGACGCCCAAGGCCGGCCGCGAAGGCCACGTCGAGCCGAGCGAGATCGCCGAGTCGGCACCCACCGCCGGCCTTCAGCAGACTTCCACGGTCAACGCTGGCAAGGACTGGAGCGGTGCCCGACTCGTGCTACGTCGCGGCGCCAAGGGCAAGAAGTAACCCGACCCACGGCGAGCCGTCCGAATCGATTCGAGGAGTTCGCATGCCCATCGAGGTTGGCGCCGAGGCGCCCGACTTCGTGCTGAAGGACCAGAACAACCAGCAGGTCCAACTCTCCGACTTCCGGGGCCGGCGCAGCGTCCTGCTGGTCTTCTACCCACTGGCGTTCACCGGGGTGTGCCAGGGTGAGCTGACCGAGGTACGGGACAACCTCGACGAGTACGTCAACGACGAGGTCCAGGTGCTGACCGTCAGCGTCGACTCGGTCTACGCCCACAAGGTCTGGGCGGAGCGGGAGGGCTACCAGTTCCCGTTGCTGTCCGACTTCTGGCCGCACGGCGCCGTCGCTCAGGCGTACGGCGTCTTCAACGATGTGGCCGGCATCGCCAACCGGGGCACCTTCGTCATCGACCAAACCGGCGTGGTCCGCTTCGCCGAGATGAACATGCCCGGTGAGGCCCGCGACCAGCAGGGCTGGCGCAAGGCTCTGGCGGAGGCCACGGCTTGACCCGGTCCACCGGGTGCGAGGCGTCCGTCCGGGCCGGCGGGTGGCAGGGTAAGCTTGCCAACCGCCGGCCCGCCGTACGGCGTTCCGGGCGCGTAGCTCAGTGGGAGAGCACTCGCCTTACAAGCGAGGGGTCGCAGGTTCGAAACCTGCCGCGCCCACCACACACCACCAGCACCAACGACGGCCCGGAGATCAATTCTCCGGGCCGTGACAGCAACTGTGACAGCAGGGGCGGCCACGACAGTCAGCCGCAGCCTGGACCACCTCCGCAGCTGCTGATGCCGCTCGACCCCGCCTAGCATCGCCTGATGTATGGAGTACCGCCGGTCCCCGTCACGATCCAGCCGGACTGCAACGGCCCTGGTGATGCCTGGTTACTTCCCCGATTGCAGATGCGGCTGCGACCGGTCAGTGCGCCGATCCACGCCCCGCGAGCCAAGCTGGGTGGCCAACCCGTGTGGCTGGAGCCGCCCACCTGGCCGCTGTCTCGCAGCCTGGGAACGCCCATGATGTTCGTCGGTCAGATTCCCATCCCCGGTGAACCAGCGAGCCTCGCCTACCTGTTCGTCACCGACGACCCTCAATGCATGGCCGAGACTTTCGACGCTGAGGCCGGCGAGAACGCACTACTGGTCCAACCGGGTGGCCGAATCCCACACTTCATCGTTACGACCGGCACGGCCACCGGTCCGTCCCTGTGGCGACGGGGCATGACGTGGAACGAGCATGTAGGCGTGGAACTCGCCATAGACCTGGTCCCGCCGGACCCAGCCGCCGAGGCATCCCTGGATGCGGACATCGCACCTCAAGAGGCCGAGCGGGCGGGCGTACTGCTGGACCTTCCCGACGCTGACGATGCACCCGCCAGTGCGCTTCCGCCCTACAGCTACGTCGGCGGCAAGGCCCACCTGTGGCAGACCGATTTTCAGAAAGTACCGGCCGACTGGCGGTTCCACTTCCAACTTGACGGCGGAGAGGGCCACGGACCCGATGACCCCTACGCTCTCAACTTCGGCGGCGGGACCGGCTACAGCTTCCTGTCTCCAGATTTGCGCGAAGGCCGCTTCTTCTGGGATTGCGTCTGACGCCTGGGCCCCCGCCGATCGGCGCCCCAGCGCGACCGTGTCAAGCTCCGCAGCTCGATGAGAGGGGACCAGGTGGCTTTCGCCGAGGTCAACGGCGTCCGATTTTGGTACGAGACGCACGGTGCCGGGCGGCCGTTGGTGCTGCTGCACGGCGGGTTCGGCGCGGTGGAGACCTTTGCCGCGATCCGGCCGGCGTTGGCGCGGCGTCGCCTGGTGGTCAGCGTCGATCTGCCGGGCCACGGCCGCACCGCCGACGTCGGCCGCCCCCTGCGGTACGAGTCGATGGCCGACGACGTGGCGGCGCTGATCGTGCACCTCGGGCTGGCCGAGGCCGAGGTGCTCGGCTTCTCCCTCGGCGGTGGGGTCGCCGTGCGGTTGGCGGTGCAGCACCGGCAGTTGCTCCGCCGTCTGGTGGTGGTCTCCGCGCCGTGTCGGCGGCAGGGCTGGTTTCCCGAGGTGCTCGCCGGCATGCCCGAGCCCGACGAGGCGGACGCCGAGCGGATGCGTGGCACTCCGCCCGAGCAGCTCTACCGACGGGTGGCGCCCCGGCCGCAGGACTGGCCGCGGCTCTGGGCCAGCACCGGTGAGCTGCTGCGCCGTGACTACGACTGGTCATCGGAGGTCGCGGCGATCACCACGCCGACGATGCTGGTCTTCGCCGACGCCGACTCGGTTCGCCCGGCACACATGGTGGAGTTCTTCGGTCTGCTCGGCGGTGGCCACCGGGACGCCGGGTGGGACGGCACCGATCGCCCTGCTGCCCGGCTGGCCGTCCTCCCTGGACTCACCCACTACGACATCGTCGACTCACCCGCCCTCCCCGCGGCGGTCCTCCCCTTCCTCACCCACCCGTCCACCCCACCCACCTGAGTGTTGCGGGGTCACGGCTGCTCGGGGGCAGCAGGTTCGGGGATGTTGCTGCCTCGAAAGATGTGCGGGGTGCGGGCGGGGCGGCGAGCGTCAGGTGGCGACGCGCTCGGCCAGCCAGGTGAGCAGGACCTCGGCCTGGGCATGCTGGAACGCCCGGAGGGTGGGGATGCCCGGCGGCGGGGGCAGGCGCGCTCGGTCGGTGAAGAAGCCGGCGAGGCCGGCGTAGAGGCCGGTCACCGCGTCTGGGTCGGCTGCGGCGGTGAGCGGAAGCCGACGTAGCAGGGCCTCGGTGTCGTGCCCGCCCTGCAGGCGTACGTCGAGCAGCAGCATCGCGGTGTCCAGCCAGTTCGGGCCGCGAGCCGCCCAGGGCCAGTCGACCACGGTGACGCGGCCGGCCTGGTCGACGAGCAGGTTGTCCGTACGAAGATCCACATGGCACAGGGTGTCGCCGGTCAGCGACAGCAGGCCATGGTCCGCCCAGGAGCAGAGTTCGTCGAGATGGGCCCGGGCCCAGGAGTTCAACTCCGGCGGCGGGTCGTCGACGATCCGCCGCCAGCCGGCGAATTCATCGGCCAGCCGCTCGGCGATGGCCGGCACCTCCGTCACCGGGCTGGGCGTGAGCGCCGTCGACATCCGTTCCAGGGCGTCCAGCACCGCGTCGAGTTCCTCGGTGCGCCACGGAGTGACCGGGTGCCGCCCGGCGACGTCGGTGAGCACCAGCGCCACCCAGTGGCCGTCGTCGTGACAGCCGAGCAACCGGGGGGTCGGGGCGTACGCGGGCAGTGCGGCGGTGATCCGCGCCTCGGCCCGGTGCATGTCCGGGGTGTCCGGGTTCTGGGCCGGGCTGGCCGCTTTGACGAAGGCGCGACGGCCACTGGCGGTGCGTACCCGGTCGGCGGTGCCGGGGGAGTACCCGCCCGGCTGTGACACCGCTTCGACCACCCGGTCGCCGAGGATCTTCTCCACGGCAGATCGGATATCAGGGGGCAACTCGGCCCACCGTAGCCGATTCCGCGTCTGCGCCTGCATGTCGTTCACGCTGCCGGTCAGGCACCCGGGCGGGCAAGTCGTTTCCCGTCGGTCGTACGGCATTCCGGGCGCGTAGCTCAGCGGGAAGCACTCGCCCACGCGAGGGACCACCAGGTTCGTAACCTGTCGCGCCCTCCCGCCTGGCAACAGCGTCTTGCCAGGCGGGAGGGCGGCACGCGTGCCGCCCGAGCGGCGTCGAGCAGCGGCACCGCCGGTCAATGCGCGAGAACGACCTCCACCTGTTGTCGGGTACCCCAACCAGTCCGCCAACACGTGGCCACCCCGTACCAGCGGATCACTCTCAGCACCACCACCGCGAACACCACCGCCACCGGCGCCAACAACCATGTCCACACCCGCCGGCCAGTCGACTCGTCGGACCGGCAGACCGCCAGATAGCGCAACGTCTGTGCCCACCCCACGATGAACGTCACCGACAACAACCACGGCAGTGCGGTAAGCGTCGGGTCGACCACCGGTGACACGAACACGACGGTCACGAACACCACCGTGGCGACCACCATCGACGCCCACCGCAGGAGATGCGCCCACCAGGCGTACGACCGCAGCGGCAGGTACCGCACCCGCCACCAGGAGCGGATGAAACTGCCCCGCATCCACCGCAGATACATGCGGCACAGGTGCCCGAACCGGTTCGGCATCAACGCGAAGGCGAACGCGGTCGGCTGTTGTACGGTGCGGCCCCTGACCATCGCGAACAACGTCAACAGCGAATCATCCGAGAAGAGCACATTCCGGCCGAAAAACGTCTCCGTCAGGTAGCCGTCGAGGTTGTCCCGGATGACAGCCGCCCGATAGGCGGCGATCGGCCCGGAGTTGACCCACACCGCCCCGAACACCGACAACGACGACCGGTCCGTGAGCTGACCCGTGACGAACCACAGGTCAGTGATCCGCGCCAGGAACGATGACCGGACGTTCGCGGCCATCACGACCCCGGCAACCGACTGCACGCGAGGATCAGCGAACGGCAGCAACAACTCGTCGAGCGCCCGCGGATCGGAGACCGTGTCCGAGTCGACCGTCCAGTAGATGTCCGCGTCGCCGGTGGTCCGCACGGCCACAGCCTGCGCATGTCGTTTGCCGGCGTTCTCCTGGACATGCCATGCCACGTTGATCCCGCGCGTGGAGGCGGCATCGAGAAACCACCGCTTCACGGTCTCGTATTCGTCGACATTGGTCGAGCCGTCATCCACCACGTAGATGACGTCAGGGGTCCGGGTCTGCCCGACCATGGATTCGAGGCAGGCACGCAGTGCCGCCGGATCCTCGTTGTAGACCGGCACGATCGCCACCACCCGCAACGCGTCGAGGTACTCACGAGCCTGGCAGGTCGCAGTCGCCGGCCGCTCCAGGTAGGCGCCGCCGATCTGCCACAACAACAACAGGAACATGCCCGCGTACACGTAGGTGAAGCGGTGTCCGGCGCCGTCGAAGGCGCCAAGAACCGCGAACACATGATGTATCGCCCACACTGCCGCGGCAGCCAGCACGACCGCCGCCGCGAGCAAGACCCGTCTGGGTACGATGCGCGCGCTCATCCGTTGATCGACCGTCCGCGTCGGAACGTCAGCCGGATCATGCCGGCACCGACGATCACCATCAGCACACCGACAGCCGCGATGACAAGCGGCAACGACAGCTGTACGAGGCCGACACCAGCCGTGCCGCCGATGGTGATTACGTCGACTCCGGTGCGAGGCAGGGTGCTACCTGACGACATCGAGTTCTCCGCTCGGGGCTGCGGGGGCTGTGACGGCGGCCAGGATGCAGCCCCAGTCGTACCCCGGCCGCCGCGTGGATCAGCCGCTCGGGGTCGAGGGGATCCGCCGGCCACCCTCGCAAAGCCGTCAACCAGGGTCAACCACGGTCTGTCACCCCATCGGGCTAATGTGTGACCGTCTGTGGCGCGTCGGGGTCGGCGCGTGCCGGGGAAGTCGAATTGTCGACAGCGGCCCCGCCTGGAATGCCGCAGTCTGTGCGGTCGGCCGCTGGTCTCGGCCACGCCAGATCCGCCAGCCGCACGGTCTGATCGGGTGGCCGAGGAGCCCTCGAGGACTGTTCACCAGCGCAGCGGGGAAACGGCGGAGCGGACGCACCTGGGGAGGAGCGACGGATGACGCGTGCCGGACTGACCATCGGCGTGCTCGGCTCGTACGGTGGGCGCAACCTGGGCGACGAGGCGATCCTCACCGGTCTGCTGACCGATCTGCGGCAGCAGGAGCCGCATGCGCGGATCATCGTGTTCTCGCGGAATCCCGCGCACACCGCGGTCGCCCACCCGGACGTTGAGGCGGTGCCGTGGGAGGGGGTCAGCCGAACCGACTCCGCCCTCGTGCTGTCTCAACTCGACCTGCTCATCCTGGGCGGCGGTGGCATCCTCTACGACAAGGAGGCACGCCGCTACCTGCGGGTGGTCCGGGTGGCGCAGGAGCGGGGTCTGCCGCTGCTGACGTACGCCGTCGGCGTCGGGCCGCTCAACGAGATGGTGGACACCGGCATGGTCCGGGAGACGCTGGCCGGTGCGGTCCAGGTGACCGTACGCGACCAGGAGTCGCGGATGGTGCTGGAAGAGGCCGGCCTGCTCAATCCGATCACCGTCACCGGCGATCCGGCGTTCCTGCTGGAACCGGAGGACTTTCCCGCGCAGTTCCTCCGGGAGGAGGGCGTGCCAGCCGGCAAACGGCTGGTCGGGATGAGCGTGCGGGAGCCGGGCCGGGCGGCGGAACGGCTGGACGTGGACGGATACCACCGCCTGCTGGCGCAGATCGGTGACTTCCTGGTGCACCGGATCGACGCGCACGTGCTGTTCGTGCCGATGGAACGCGACGACATCCGGCACTCGCACGGCGTGCTGTCGCACATGATCGCCGCCGAGCGGGGGCGGATCCTGCACGGCACCTACTCCCCGCAGCAGGTGCTCGGGTTGATGCGGCACTTCGACCTGGCGGTCGGTATGCGCCTGCATTTTCTGATCTTCGCCGCGATGATGGGTACGCCGTTCCTGCCCCTGCCGTACGCCGGCAAGGTCTTCGACCTCGCGCAGCGACTCGGGGTGCCGGCGTTGCGTGGCGTGGAGCGCGAGGTGGAGGGCCCCCTGCTGGCCGAGGTGGACCAGCTGTGGGATGAGCGTGAGCAGCGGGCCGAGGTCACCGCCCAGCGGGTGGCGCGGGTGTGTGACGAGGCCAGGGGCACCTCTCAGGTCACCCGGGCGGTACTGGAGAGCCTGCGCAACCGGTCCCTGGTCGAGGTCGGTGCCTGATCGGTGGCGCGGGGGTCGGCTTCAGACCGCCGGCCCCCGCCAGCAGTAGCGCCACTGTTGGCGGTCGGTGTCGACAGACTCCAGTTCGTAGATCTCCGCTGCCGCCAGCCCTTGTGGCCCCAGGTGATGGTGGGTCAGTGGGGGCCGGCCATTCGGGTCCAGCTCGACGGTGACGTGCTCGCCGTCGGCCGTGCCGCCCACAAGTGGGATCTCAACCGTGGATGCCATGCGCCCATCCTGCCCCGGCCGTCGGTGACCCGCAGGGCGAAGCGGGATGATCCCGCCGTCGGTCGGGCGCGGCGCACAGAGCGGCCACGCCTGCCGGGCTGAGCCGGTAGACCCGCCGGGTGCCGGCCTGCCGGTCGATGACGGTGCACTCCGACCGGTCAATCGCGGGGAAGCAGCCCCGGCGGGTACTCCATGCCGTCGTGGGTGCAGGCAGCGGCGGCGACCCGGGACGCGTAGCCGGCCGCCTCCGCCCAGGTCGCGCCGCGCGACCGGGCCGTGATGATCCCCGCCGCGAAGGCGTCCCCGGCGCCGTTGGTGTCGACCACCGGGCCGGGTGGCACGGCCGCCGGAATCCGGTGGAGGTTCCCGCCCAGGTACAGATCGGCGCCGTCCGCGCCCCGGGTCACCAGGACCGGGCGCGGTGCCAGCGTGCCGGCCACGGTCGCCGCCCGGTCGCCGAGCGCCGCGCCGCTGACCAGCACGAGCTCGGCGATGTCGGCGAACGGGCGGTGGTACGGGTTGTGCCCGTCCCAGTCGTGCAGATCGGTCGAGCTGCCCACCCCCTCGCCCAGCAGGTCACCGAGGTCGGGCAGCAGCTCCCGCACCCAACCGATGATCGACAGGTGCACGTGGTTGGCGTCCCGGATCAGCTCCGCCACCCGGGCCGCCGCGAACGGTGGTGGACCGTCCGAGGCTCGGGGGTCGTACAGCGACATCCGCCGCCCGCCGGGGTCGACCAGGTTCACCGATCGTCGGGTACCCGCCGGGTCGTCGGCCAGGACCGCGCGCACGCCGGTACGGGCCAGCGCGGCCCGCACGACGGTGCCGGCCGGGTCCACGCCCACCGTGTCGACCACCGTCACCCGCAGCCCGAGCGAGTGCGCGGCGAGCACCACACCGGCTCCGGTGTTGCCGATGCGCAGCTCGATCGGGTCGACGGTGACCGAGTCGACCACCGGCAGCGGCAGTCGGGGCACCCGCACCCGCACGTCGACGCCGAGGCCGCCGATCACCAGGAGGTCGCACATGGCGCCGACGCTAGCCGGTCGGTGCCGCCTATCCTGGCCCCGGGTGTCGTCAGGGCCCCCGGGCCGCGCGGCGTCGAGCGGGCCTGTCCGGTCCGAGGGGGAGTGCGTGCTGGTCGTCCATGGGATGTGGCTGCCCGGCCGGGCGCTGGCGGTCTGGGCCGAGGACAGCACCCTGCCACCCCACGCCCCGCGTCGTCCCGGTCGGGCACCGCGAGCCCGCCCACACCCGTTCGCCGCCGCGCACGCCACGCTTGTCGCGCTGCTGGCCGATGCCGCCGAACCGGACGACCTCGGCACAGCGTTGCTGCGCCTGCCCACCCGGGCCGGCTCGCCGGTGGACTCGCCGGAGCTGGTCCGCACCGCCGTCGTGGAACCGGTCCGTGGCCCGGTCACCCTCGCCGGGTGGCAGGTCCCGGTGCTGGCGTACGCCCCGGACGCCGCGCTGTCGTTGCTGCGTACCGTCGAGAAGCTGGCCGCCGCACCCGGCGCGAGCCTGCGACACCTGGCCGAACTGGCCGACTTCGCCACCGAACTGGCCGCCCGTGGCCGGGTCCTGCCCAGCCTCGCCGGCCCGCCCTCGGCCAGTGACCCGTCCTCGGCCACCGACCCGTCCTCGGCCACCGCGGCGTCCGACGCCTGGGCGGTGTGGCGGCCGTTGCTCACCGGTACGGACGCCGCCTGGGCCCGGTCGCTGGCGCTGGCCCTGCCCCCTGCCGCCCGGGCCGTGATCGAGGCGGAGCTGCCCGCGCTGGTCCCCGGCGACCGGCACGGGCGACGCCGGGCGGCCCCGCCGGACGCCGACCCGCGTCGGCCGGCGTCGGCCGGCGAGCGTGCGGACGAATCCGGCCGACGGTCCACGAACCGGGCGGCGGGCCCGTCCGACATGTCGGTCGAGGTGCCCGGGCTGCTGGTCGCCGACGCGCTCGACGCCCTGACCGACGCGGCCGTGCGCGCCGCACTGCCGCCGATGACGCTGGCCCGGGGAGTGCGACCGAACGGTGCAGTGGCGGCCTGGCTGGGCGGGTTGACCGGACCGCAGCGCGGGTTCACCGCCGAGGCGGCGGCGCTGCGCACGCTCCGCGCCGAGCTGGACCAGTGGCAGCGCGACGCCGCCGGTGGCCCGGTGCGGGCCAGTTTCCGGCTGGTCGAGCCGTCGGCCGACGAGCTGACCGAACCGGTGACGGTGGTGCCGGCCGCCCCCGACGCCGTCGTCGCCACCACCGGCCGGTGGCGGGTCGAGTTCGGGCTGCGCGCCAACGACGAGCCGGGCCTGCACGTCGACGCCGGACAGGTGTGGCGCGGCGACGGCACGACCGTGGTCGGTGACCATCCGCAGGAGATCCTGCTGGCCGAGCTCGGCCGGGCCAGCCGACTGTGGCCGGAACTGGACGTGGCCCTGCGTACCGCCCGGCCGGAGGTGCTGGAGCTGGACACCGAGGGGGCGCACCGGTTCCTGCGCGAGGGCGCACCGACGCTGCACGCGGCGGGCTTCACGGTGCTGCTGCCGTCGTGGTGGCGGCGGCCCGCGTCGCGGCTCGGCGCCCGGCTGCGGGCCCGCTCCCGCAGCGCACCGGGCGCGGTCACCGGCCCGGCCGACCGGGTGGGACTGGACGCCCTGGTCGACTACCGCTGGGAGCTGGCCCTCGGCGACGAGCCGTTGACCGAGGACGAACTGACCCGTCTGGCGGCGCTGAAGACCCCGCTGGTGCGGCTGCGGGGGCGCTGGGTCGAACTGGACCCGAAGCGACTCGCCGCCGGCCTGCGCCTGCTGCGGTCCACCGGCGAGCTGACCGTGGCCGACCTGCTGCGGCTCGGCCTGTCCGACGCCGAGCAGCCGGACGCGTTGCCGGTGCTCGAGGTGAGTGCCGACGGCGCGCTCGGTGACCTGCTCGCCGGGGCCGTGGACCGGCGGCTCGCCCCGCTGGACGAGCCGCCGTCCTTCCACGGCACGCTGCGGGCGTACCAGCGGCGGGGGCTGGCCTGGCTGGCGTTCCTCCAGTCACTGGGGCTCGGTGGGGTCCTCGCCGACGACATGGGGCTGGGCAAGACGGTGCAGCTGCTGGCGTTGTTGGCCGCCGACCCGCCACAGGCCGGTCCGACCCTGCTGATCTGTCCGATGTCGCTGGTCGGCAACTGGCAGCGGGAGGCCGCCCGGTTCACCCCGGACAAGCGCGTACACGTGCACCACGGCGCGCAGCGGGCACGCGGCGCGGAGTTCACCGCCACCGTGCACGCCGCGGACCTGGTCCTCACCACGTACTCGGTGGCCGCCCGCGATGCCGCGGAGCTGGCCGGCGTCGACTGGCACCGGGTCGTGGTCGACGAGGCCCAGGCCATCAAGAACGCCGCCACCCGGCAGGCCGAGGCGGTCCGGTCACTGCCCGCCCGGCACCGCATCGCGGTCACCGGCACGCCGGTGGAGAACCGGCTGGCGGACCTCTGGTCCATCATGCAGTTCGCCAACCCGGGCCTGCTCGGCCCGGCGGCGACGTTCCGCAAGCGGTTCGCCGAGCCGATCGAGCGGCAGGGGGACACCGAGGCAGCCGAACGGCTTCGCCGGATCACCGGGCCGTTCGTGTTGCGCCGGCTCAAGACCGACTCGTCGATCATCTCGGACCTGCCGGAGAAGCTGGAGATGGAGGTCTTCTGCAACCTCACGGCCGAGCAGGCGGCGCTGTACCGGGTGGTCGTCGACGACATGCTGGCCCGGATCGAATCCAGCGACGGCATCGAGCGGCGCGGGCTGGTGCTGGCCACCATGACCCGGCTCAAGCAGGTCTGCAACCATCCCGCCCAGCTGCTACGCGACGGCTCGCCCCTGGACGGACGGTCGGGAAAACTGGCCCGGCTGGAGGAGATCCTCGACGAGGCCCTCGCGGCAGGGGAGAAGGCCCTGCTGTTCACCCAGTTCGCGGAGTTCGGCGGGATGCTGCGCGGGCATCTGTCGGCCCGGTTCGGCCGGGAGGTGCTGTTCCTGCACGGCGGGGTCGGCAAGGCCGACCGGGATGCGATGGTGGCCCGCTTCCAGTCCGCCGGCGGTCCGGCGCTGTTCGTCCTCTCGCTCAAGGCCGGCGGGACCGGGCTGACGCTTACCGCCGCCAACCACGTGGTGCACGTCGACCGGTGGTGGAACCCGGCGGTGGAGGACCAGGCCACCGACCGGGCGTTCCGGATCGGACAGCGCCGCCGGGTGCAGGTCCGCAAGTTCGTCTGCGCCGGCACGGTGGAGGAGAAGGTAGCCGCGCTGATCGCCGACAAGCGTGGCCTGGCCGCCTCGGTGGTCGGCACCGGCGAGCAGTGGGTCACCGAGCTGTCCACCGCCCAGCTGCGTGAGTTGTTCGCTCTGGAGGCGGGGGCGGTGGCCGAGTGAGCGCCGACGATGGCGGCAGGTTCGCCGACTACGGCCCGCCGCGCCGGGTCGACGGTGGGCTGCGCGCCCGCAGCACCCGGGGCGCGATCGGCGTCTCCTGGTGGTCCCGCCGGTTCCTGGAGGTGCTGGAGTCGTTCGCGCTCGGCACCCGGCTGACCCGGGGCCGGTCGTACGCCCGCGCCGGCCAGGTGCTCAGCCTGGACGTCGCGCCGGGCGTGGTGACCGCGGTGGTCCAGGGCTCCCGGGCCAAGCCGTACCAGGTCAGCGTCGCACTGCCGCCCTTTCCGGCCCGGCTGTGGGCCCGGATCGAGGGGAAACTCGCCGACCAGGCGTTCTTCAGCGCGCGGCTGCTCGCCGGCGACCTGCCGGCCGAGTTGGAGGAGCTGTTCATCGCGGCCGAGGCGCCGCTGTTCCCGGCGGCGATCAGCGACCTGGACCAGCGGTGTTCGTGCCCGGACGTCGCGGTGCCCTGTAAACACCTCGCCGCCACCTTCTACCTGCTCGCCGAGGCGTTCGACGCGGACCCGTTCACCCTGCTGCACTGGCGTGGGCGCAGCCGGGCGGACCTGCTCGCCCGGCTACGGCACCTGCGCGCCGACGCCCACGCGTCGACGACAACGCAAGCCCGGGACGGCGAGTCGACAGCCGGTGCCGGTTTCCCTGCGGATCGGGGCGGCACAGCATCGCCGCACCCGACCGGCCACAATGGCCACTCGGACGCGCTGGCGACCGGGCCGGTCGACACCGGCCGCGATGGCGGCGGGTGGCCCGGGCACCACGAGGCGGACGTGCCCGCCGCAGGTGCCGCCCGGGCGCTGGCCGACCTGTCCGTCACGCCGCTGGCCGAGGCGGTCGACCGGTTCTGGTTGCCGCCCGTGCCGCTGCCCGACCGCCCGCCGAGCCTGACCGCCCACCCGGACCTGTTGTTGCGGCAACTGGGCGCACCCGCGCCGGCCATCGGCGGGCCGGGACTCGTCGAACGCCTGCGCCCCGCCTACCGCCAGCTCGGCGAAGAGTGAACCACCACGACCGTCCGGGTCACAGCCAACGTTGCCGGAACCGCCACATCAGCGCCGCATTGGTCAACAGCACCACCGCGAAGATCGCCCCGGCCAGCCGGCCGGCGAGCACGGTGGTCGCCGGCAGCGCCGCCCAGAGCACGACGGTCAACAACAGCAGCCAGCGGCCGTGACGGCCCCGGGCCCGGTGGTCGAGCCGGGCGAAGAACGCCGGATCACTCTCCCGCAAATGGCGGGTGATCTGCTCAAATCTGCGTTGATCCTCTTTGCTGAGCATGTGCCTTCCCCTCACGCGTTCAGCAACGGTGCGACGGAATACCCGCTGCGGAGAGGGCTCACGCGCTCTTCCTGTTGCTACTTTGGCGCCCACGGCTCGGGAGCGCGGCCGGGCGAGAGCTGAGCGGCCCCTTATCCGAGGCTTAAATTTCGCCTTCGCGGCGGGGTGGCGCGGCGACGGTACCGGTTGTCGGATTGCCGCCCGCTGAGCATCGGCGACCAGCGAAGGCCCTGCTTGTGACGTGCGTACCCGAATAGGCCGAGAACCGCCCGACGCCTGCCCCTGATGAGTTCCGCCTTAAGTGCTCCGGCCGGGGGGCGGTCGACGGCCTTGTCGGGATGCCGACCGGTGACTACCTTCCCGGGGCAAACCCTCAGGCAGCAGGCGTCGCACCTCGGGAGACCGGTCACGTCCTGGGTCGACGCCCGGCAGGAATCGGAAACGGTGCATGGCCGATCAGCTCGACGAGTGCGGCGGCCGGGCGTGACGACCTACCCCCGCCCGTACGTCAGTCCCCGGCCGGATCTCCGCGCCGGGCCCGGGTCGCATCCACCCGCCCCACCGCCGGCCGTGCCGCGGCGCGGCGCCGGTGGCCGGCGACTGCTGATCGTGCTGTTCCTGGGCGGTCTCGTGGCCAGCGTGCTGCCGTGGTGGCTGGACACCCCGGCCGGCTCGTTGACCGGTTCCACCGCGATGACCACCGCCGCCGGGCAGATCACCGGACTGGTCGCCGGCTACCTGCTGCTGGTCCAGGTGCTGATGATGAGCCGCCTGCCGGTGCTGGAACGGTGGGCCGGTGGCGAGCGGATCGCCCGCTGGCACCGCGACGTCGCCGCCACGCTGCTGGTCGCGGTGCTCGCCCACGCGGCCCTGATCCTGGTCGGCTACGCCGGGCTGGAGGGTCGCTCGCTGCTCGGTCAGGCCGGCGTGATGCTGCGCGAGTACCAGGACATGGTCTCCGCGTTCGCCGCTGCCGGTCTGCTGGTGCTTGTCGGGTTGGTAAGCGTGCGGGCGGTACGTCGGGTGCTGCCGTACGAGCTGTGGCACGCCACCCACCTGGCCGCGTACGCCGTGCTGCTGCTCGGCTTCGCCCACCAGTTCAGCAACGGCAGCCAGCTGTTCCGGCCCGGTCCGGCGCGTACCGGATGGATCGCCCTGTACGTGCTGGTGGCCGCCGCGTGGCTGTGGGGTCGGTTGGTCGTCCCGCTGCGGTTCAACCTGCGGCACCGGCTACGGGTCGCTGACGTGGTCACCGAAAGTCCCGACGCCGTCTCGCTCTACCTGACCGGGTCGGGCCTCGATCGGCTGGAGCTGTTGGGTGGGCAGTTCTTCCGCTGGCGCTTCCTGACCCGGGGCTGCTGGTGGCAGTCGCACCCGTTCTCGGTCTCCGCCGCGGCCAACGACCGCTGGCTGCGACTGACCGTCAAGGTGGTCGGTCGGCACACCCAGGACCTCCGCAATCTCGACCCGGGCGTACGGGTCTGGGCGGTCGGCCCGTCGGGCACCTGCACGGCAGCCCACCGCACCCGGGAACGTGCGCTGCTGATCGCCGCCGGCAGCGGCATCACCCCGCTGCGGGCGATGCTGGAGGAACTGCCGCCGGGTGCCGCCCTGATCTACCGGGCCCGTACCCCCGCCGACGTGCTGTTGCAGGAGGAGTTGGACTGGCTGGCCCGAAACCGCGGTCTGCGGGTCTGGTACGTCGTCGGCTCCCGCAACGACCCGGGCCCACGGCAGGTGATGACCCCGGACGGGCTGCGCCAGCTGGTGCCGGACGTGGCCCGTCGCGACGTCTACCTGTGCGGCCCACCCGGCCTGGTCGAGCAGTACCGCCGAGTGCTCCGCCAGGCCGGCGTCCGCCGCCGCCAGATCCACCTCGCCACCTTCGAACTCTGAGAGGGCCCACACCGCATGCGTCGCGCGCTTCTCGCGATCACCGGCCTGGCCGCCAGCACCACCGCGCTGGTGGTGTTCAAGGCCGCCCCGGGCACCGGTCAACCCGCCCAGGAGGCCCCCACCGCCGCCGAGGGACCGGCACCAGCAGCCCGCCCGGAGGAGGCGACGCCGCGGGCCAGCACCTCGCCGAAACCGACGCGCAGCGCACCCAGGGCGAGCCGGTCCGCTTCGAGTGGTGCACCGAAGACCCCGGCCGCGTCCCGGACCGGCCCGGCCGCCGCGCAACCCACCGCCAGCACGGTCGTCGGACCGGTGGTGAGCAACGAGTTCGGCGACGTGCAGGTCCGCATCACGGTGGTCGGCGACCAGATCGTCAATGCGGCTGCACTTCAGCTGCCGCGCAGGACGGCCCAGTCCGACCAGCGCAGCGACCAGGTCGACAGCCGCTACAGCGGTGCGGTGGGGATGGTGGTGGAACGGCAGGGCGCCGACCTGGACACCGTTTCGGGTGCGACCGCGACCAGCGACTCCTACCGGCGGTCGTTGCAGGCCGCGATCGACCAGACCCGATGAGCGTGGACACCTTGACCCGACCCGGGCTGCGGCGGGTCGAACACGTGATGGGTACCCCGGTCAGCCTCGACATCGCCGACGACCGGCCCACGACGGAGTTGGCCGCGCTGGCCGACGAGGTGTTCGCCTGGCTGCGGGAGGTGGACGCGAGGTTCAGCACCTACCGGCCGGACAGCGAGGTGTGCCGCTTCGACCGGGGCGAACTGCTGCTCTCCGAGGCGTCGGCCGACCTGCGCCGGGTGCTGGAACGCTGCGCCGACCTGTGGGGTGCCACGGACGGCTTCTTCGACGCGTACGCCACCGGCGGACTGGACCCGTCCGGGTACGTCAAGGGCTGGGCGGTCCAGGTGGCCTCGGACCGGTTGCGCGCGGCGGGTGCCGACAACCACTGCCTGAACGCCGGTGGTGACGTCCGGGTGCGGGGCCACTCCTCGACCGGACTGCCGTGGCGGATCGGTGTGCGGCACCCCTGGAACCCGTCGGCGGTCTGTCTGGTGCTCACCGGGACGGACCTGGCGGTCGCCACGTCGGGTGTCTACGAACGTGGCCCCCACGTTCGGGATCCGCGTCGTGGAGCCCCGGCCCGGGGTCTGAGGTCGGTGACGGTGGTCGGGCACGACCTCGGACTGGCCGACGCGTACGCCACCGCAGCCGTGGCCATGGGGGTGGCCGGGATCGGTTGGCTGGACCGGCTGCCCGCGCACCGGCACGTGGTGGTCACCGACGACGCGCGGTGCCTGCACTCCGTCAACCTGCCGCTGGCCGACAACCCCGTCGACTGACCGCACCGACGCCGCCCTCGCCCTCCCGCCCCCTCGCCCTTCCGGCCCGGCCAGCCGTGTTCGGTGGCAGCGAAGGTGGCCGACACGCCGGCCAGGAACTCCCTCCACTGCCACGGATCGCGGCTGCGCGTTGACCAGGCGCAGACGGCGGGGTCGGGGTGGCGCTCGAAGGTGGGCGGTGGGTGATAGCTGGGCGGGTCAGGGCCAGCGGGCCGGGCGGTGGGTGATGGCTGGGCGGGATCCGGTCGGTCGGGGACGGCCGGGCCGGGCACCCGGTGGACGGGTGGCCGCCCATCGGTGGCCGGGCCGGTGTCGCCGGGGCGGCTCTGCTCCGCCCGGGTGGTGTCTGGTGTCGCCGGTGGACATCGCATCCCCGCTCCCGGCGCAGGCGCGCCGTCGAAGGATCCAACGAGCGCCGGTGCGTTCGGGTCTCGCTGCCGGCGCCGGGGAGTGCGGCGACGTGCGTGCCGGAGTGTCTGGCAGGGGCCGGTGGCCATCGCACCGCGCGCCCGGTCAGCGGCCTCGGCGGGGCAGCGGTAGATGGCCGGGGACCAGTGCCGAGGTCAGCCTCACTCCGGTCGCTCGCAGCGCCTCGACCAGCGTGTTCTGCACCAGGTAGGCGTCCGGTAGCTGCCATCGGGCCTGTTCCGGTGCGACCGCCCAGCGGACCTGTCCCTCGGGCAGTCGGGTCGGTGGCGCCGGAACCCACGAGCCGCGACCGTGCAGCACCACGTCGAAACAGTGCTCAAGTTCCGGTCGCAGCGGGTCGCCCGGGCGGACCAGGAACATCCACCGCCCGGTCGGGGTGACCAGCACCGGTCCGCGTACCCCCGGGCCGACCGGGTGGACGCACACCGCGTCCAGGACCAGCCGGCCCAGGTGGGCGGGGACCTCCAGCACGTCGAAGGAGCGGCCGGTGGGCAGCAGTACGCCGTGTGGCCGGGACCGCCACCAGGTGGCCACCCGCGCCGGGTCGGTGCTGGCCGCGTGCTCCCAGTCCTCCAGGGCCGGATGGCAGCCGACCGTCGGGCAGCCGGCCCGGCCGCAGACGAAGCGGCTCCGTGCCAGGCAGGCACCCGGGGTGATCGCCCAGCCGTGCAGGGCGTAGCGCACGGCGATCCGGCGCAGCCGTACCCGTTCCAACGGCGACAGCCGCGCCACATGCGGACCGACATTCCCCCACATTGGTGCCATCTCCCCTCGCCGCGCCCGACCGGCGTCAGCTCGTACGTCGAGACCCGTCACTGCCGCAGCCCGTCCTCGTTTTGTTTGGCAAAGTGGCTGATGCAACTTGCACGAAAAGTACGAGGTTCGGCCGGACGGCTGACGCACCTCCTGTGCGACCAGCGGAAACCTGAGATACGGACGGATCGCCGCGCCCACGAACGGCCCCCGGCCCCCGGCCAGGGCTCCAGCAAGGGGAGGACTGGGGAGATGGACGAGCTACCCATCGGGCGGCGGGTGGCCTACTGGCGCGGCCGGCGGAAGATGTCGCAGCAGGTTTTCGCCGACCGGTTGGGCAAATCGAAGAGCTGGGTCGACAAGATCGAGCGGGGCGTGCGGCGACTGGACAAGTTCTCCGTGCTCTACGAGATCGCCGACATCCTCCAGATGGACGTGCAGCTGCTGCTCGGCAAGGATCCGGAGCGGCGCACCGACGCGCTCAACTGCATCGACCAGTTCGAGGTCGAGGAGATCCGGGCCGCACTGGAACGTTACGACTCGATCAGCGCGTACTTCGACGCGGCACCGAGCCCACCTCCGCTGGCCGACATGAGCAAGGCGGTCACCCACGCCTGGCTGACCTACCAGTACGGCCGCTACGGGATGCTCACCCGGGCCCTGCCGAAGCTGCTCCGCGACGCCCAGGCGGCCGACGCCGCGTACGGCGGTGACCAGGCCCAGCGTGCCGCCCACCTGCTCGGGCAGGTCTACCAGCTTGCCTCCTCGGTGCTGCGCAAGCTGGGCGAGTGCGACCTCGCCTGGCTCGCCGCCGACCGTTCCATCGCCGTCGCGCAACGCGCCGACGACCAGTTGCTCGCCGGTGTCGCCACCACCCGGGTCTGCAACGCCCTGGTGGCGATGGGCCGGCCCCGGCCGGCGCTGGAGCTGAACGTGCGGATCGCCAACCAACTCGCCCCGGGCGGCGGCAACGACAGCCGACCCGAGCGCCTCTCCGTCTACGGGATGCTGCTGCTCCAGGGTGCGATGGCCGCCTCCCGCATCGGTGACACCGCCACCGTGGAGGATCTGCTCGACGGAGCCCATGCTGCGGCGGTCGAGCTCGGCGGCGACCACAACCACTACTGGACCTCGTTCGGGCCGACCAATGTGGAGCTGCACCGGGCGGCAGCCGCCGTCGAGCTGGGCGACGGCGGGCGGGCCGTCGAGGTGCACCGCCAGAAGATCCAGCCCGCGCCGTTCGACGCGATGCTGCCCGAGCGCCGGGCGCACCACCTGCTCGACCTGGCCCGGGGCTTCGCGTTGATCGGCGATGTGGCCAACGCCGGGGAGATGCTGCTGCGCGGTGACCGCCTGGCGCCGTCCGAGATCCGCTGCCGCCCGATCGCCCACGAGGTGATGTCGGACGTTCTTCGTCGCACACGTGGTGCGCCGCCTTCTCCGATCGCAGAGTTGGCTGAGCACATGGGAGTAGGGGTATGACCTCGGAGCCGGCATGACCGGTTCGCACCGCCACGACGGGCGCCGCCAGGTGCTCTACATCATCGCCTGTGGTTCGCCATTGGCCCGAGACGTGGGCCGGCTCGTCGACCTGGCCCAGCAGGACGGCTGGGACGTCTGCGTGATCACCACGCCCGACGGTGCCAAGTTCGTCGATCGCACCGCACTGGCCCGCCAGACCGGTCACCCGGTACGCACCCACTACAAGAACCCGGGCGACCCCGACGTGTTGCCCACCGCCGACGCCATGATCGTCTGCCCGGCCACGGTCAACACCGTAAACAAGTGGGTGGCCGGCATCGCGGACACCCTCGCCCTGGGGCTGCTGGTGGAGGCCCAGGGCCGGGAGATACCGCTGGTGGCCGTGCCGTACACCAACGCGGCGATGGCCGCCCACCCCGCCTTCCGGGCGGGCCTCGCCCGGCTCTCCGAATGGGGGGTGGGCGTGCTCTTCGGCGATGACGTCTACCCCCTGCATCCGCCGGGGACGGGTGAGCGGCACCAGCATGCCTTCCCGTGGGCGCTGCCGCTTACCGTCGTGCGTGACCGCCTCTGCCGGACCGGTTGAGCGGCAGCCCACGGCTGACGCCGCCGGTCGGGCCCGGGCGACAGTTCGGGACCGACCGCCGGAGAATTCACGGTCCAGCCGCGGCAAGGTCCATGGCCGGGTCTCCGAGGTCCGCGTACCGGCATCGGACCGAGCCGCTGCACGGCGTCTGCGTGCGGCCAACGGGCTGAGCCGCTGCACGGCGTTCGCATGTGACGGGGCCGGCAGCGGGTCGAGCCGCTCCTTGGCCTCCCGGGCCGGGCACACCGGCCCGGCCCGGTGTGCCCGGGTGACGTCCGGTAGAAGTGCTGACGCCGGTAAGCTCACCGGCCGTGAGCACAACCGCAGCCGTACCGACCGTCGCCGACGTGGTGGCCGAGGTGGCGCGGCACTACCCGCCGGCCTGGGCCGAGGAGTGGGATCGGGTCGGCCTGGTGCTCGGCGAGCCGTCCGCCCCCGTACGCCGGATCCTCTGCGTCGTGGACGTGGTGCCCGAGACGGTCGCGGAGGCGCTCGACGCGGGCGTCGACATGATCATCGCCCATCACCCGCTGCTGCTGCGCGGGGTGTCGTCGGTGGCGCCGACCACCTACAAGGGCCGCATCGTCCACCAGCTGATCAAGGCCGATGTCGCGCTCTACGTCGCGCACACCAACGCCGACGTGGCCGTGCCGGGCGTGTCCGACGCCCTCGCCGCCCGGCTCGGCCTGCTCGACCTGCGCCCGCTGCAACCGGCCCGCCCCGGCACCCCCGCCGAGGGGGAGGGGCGCGGTGCCGGTCGGATCGGCCGGCTGCCGCAGCCGCTGACCCTCGCCGAACTGGCCCGCCGGACCGCCGCCGTACTGCCGGCCACCGCCGCCGGGGTGCGCGCCGCGGGCGATCCGAACCGCATGGTGCGTACCCTGGCAGTCTGCGGTGGCGCCGGGGACAGCTTCCTGGCCGACGCCGCCGCCGCCGGGGTGGACGCCTACCTCACCTCGGACCTGCGCCACCATCCGGCCGGCGAGCACCTCGCCACCGGAGGGCCGGCGTTGCTCGACGCCACCCACTGGGCCACCGAACGGCCGTGGCTGGACGACCTCGCGGCGCTGCTACGGGCCGCGCCCGGCGTCGAGACCCTGGTGTCCGACCTGGACACCGACCCGTGGACCGTGCACGCCGCCTCACCGCACCCGGACGAACCCGCGCCGGACGAACCCGCAGCGGACGACAAGGAGCCCGACCGTGAAGGCTGACCCCCAGGTCCAGCGCCGCCTGCTCGATCTCCAGGCGATCGACACCGCCCTCGCCCAGCTCGCCCACCGGCGTCGGTCGTTGCCCGAGCGGGCCGAACTGGAGGCCCTCGCCCGGGAGTTGTCCGCCCTGGAGGACGAGCGGGTCCGCGCCCAGGTGGCGGTCGACGACCTGGACCGCGACATCGCCCGGTTGGAGAAGGACGTGGACCAGGTCCGGGCGCGCAAGACCAAGGACGAGGACCGGCTGGCCGCCGGCACCGGCCCGGCCCGCGAGCTGGAGGCGCTCCAGCACGAGCTGGCCTCCCTCAACCGCAGGCAGAGCGACCTGGAGGACGCCGAGCTGGAGCTGATGGAGCAGCGGGAGACCGCCCAGTCGGTGCTGGACGGGGTGGAGCAGCGGCTGGCCGAGGTGCGTGAACGGCGGGCCGCCACCGAGCAGCGGCGCGACGACAGCCTCGCCGAGATCGGTCGCGAGGAGGAGTTCAAGCGCTCCGCCCGGCAGCCCCTCGCCAACGACCTGCCCACCGACCTGGTGCAGCTCTACGACCGGATCCGCACCGACTCCGGACTCGGTGCGGCGCTGCTGACCGCCGGCCGCTGCGGCGGATGTCGGCTGGAGCTTTCCGGCGCCGACCTGGCCCGGATCCGCAAGTCCGACCCGGACGACGTGGTCCGCTGCGAGGAGTGTCGCCGGATCATGGTCCGCACCAACGAGTCCGGGCTGTAGCCGATGGCCACGCGGACGGTCCTCGTCGAGGCCGACGGTGGATCCCGGGGCAACCCCGGCCCGGCCGGATACGGTGCGGTGCTCCGCGACACGGCAACCGGCGAGGTGCTGGCCGAGCGGAGCGAGGCGATCGGCACCGCCACCAACAACGTCGCCGAGTACCGGGGACTGATCGCCGGCCTGGCCGCCGCCGCCGAACTGGGTGCCGACGAGGTCGAGGTGCGGATGGACTCCAAGCTGGTCGTCGAGCAGATGTGCGGCCGCTGGCAGATCAAGCACCCCGGTCTGCGCCCGCTGGCCGCCGAGGCCGCCCAACTGGTCAGCCGGTTCACCGCCGTACGGTTCAGCTGGATCCCCCGGGACCGCAACACCCACGCCGACGCCCTCGCCAACGCCGCGATGGACGCCGCGGCCGCGTCCGGCGTCGCCACGCCGACCGTCGAGCCGCCCCGCGTGGTCGAGCCGCCGCGCCGCCTCGGTGGCCCGGAGCCCGCCGGCGGCGGTGCCGCCGAGGTCGCCGCCCGGGCCGAGTCACCGGGTGCCGACCTGACCAGCGCCCCGGTGTCCTGGGAGCCCCGACCCAGCTTCACGGCCACCCGGCTCATCCTGGTCCGGCACGGCGAGACCGAGTACACCGAGCAGGGCCGCTACTCCGGTCGCGGTGACATCCCGCTCAGCAGCAAGGGGCAGGCTCAGGTGCGGGCCACGGCCGCGCGGGTGGCCGCGCTCGCCCCGGACGCCGTGGCCGTGGTCAGCTCACCGCTGTCCCGGTGCACGGCGACCGCCGAGGCGATCGCCGCCGCCGTCGGTGACCTGCCGGTACGCCGCGACGACGAACTCATCGAATGCGACTTCGGTGCCTGGGAAGGGCGCACCTTCGCCGAGGTACGCGAGGGCTGGGCCGGCGAACTCGACGCGTGGCTCGCCTCCACCCGGGTCGCCCCGCCGGACGGCGAGTCGTTCGCCGCGGTCGCCGAACGGTGTGCCCGGGTGGCGCGGCGACTGCTCGACGCGTACCCCGGTCAGACCGTCGTGGTGGTCTCGCACGTCTCGCCGATCAAGCTGATGCTGCGCGACGCGCTCGCCGCCACCGACTCCTTCCTGCACCGCCTCTACCTCGACGCGGCCGGCATCTCCGTCCTCGACCGCTGGCCCGACGGCGGCGTCGCCGTCCGCTCCGTAAACGAAACCGCCCACCTCGCCCACCTCTGACCCGCCCCACCCCACGCCCCGCCTCGCCTCGTCGATCTTGCACTTTTGGTCGTCGATAGGTAACTGATGCCCGATTTGCGGGGACACCAGGCGCAAGATCGGCGGTTCAGGCGAGGGCGCGCCACAGCAGGTAGGTGCCGATGAGGGTGCCGAAGACGACGATGATGGTCTTCAGGACCGCCGAGGGGAGCCGGCGGACCAGGCGGGCGCCGGCGTACCCGCCGACCAGCGTGGCCGGAGCGATAACCGCGACCCCGGCCCAGTTCACCGGGCCGGCGATGGCGAAGACGACCACGGTGGTCAGGCCGATCACGGCGGAAAGCAGATTCTTGATCGCGCTCACCCGGGCGAGCGTCGCGTCCAGCACCAGGGCCAGCCCGGCGACCAGCATCACCCCGACGGCGGCGCCGAAGTAGCCGCCGTACACCGCGGCAAGCGCCACCACCACCTGGACCGTCACGGCCCGGCGGCGTGGCCCCAGGTCACGCGGATGGCCGACCAGCCGGCGCAGCGGATCCTGGAACGCCAGCAGCGCGGTCGCCCCCAGCACCAGGAAGGGTACGACCAGCTCGAACGCCCGCGCCGGGGTGACCAGCAGCAGCCCGGCACCGGCCAACGCGCCGACCACGGTGGTGGGCACCAACGCGGTCAGCAGCCGTGACCGGGGCAGATCCACCCGACTGCCCGCCACGGCGGCGAAATACCCGGGGGCGACCGACAGCGAGTTGGTGACGTTCGCCGGCACCGGCGGCAACCCGATCGCGAGCAGCGCCGGAAACGTGATCAGCGACCCACCACCGGCCACCGCGTTGACCGTACCCGCGGCGAGACCGGCGGCGAGCAGTAACGCGGCTTCGGCGAGTTCCATGATCCGCAGGCTAGCTGTCCGGGACGCGGGCCGCCGCCCGACCGGACGGGCTGCGGGAGATCGCGGCCCGTACCCTCGCCGGAGCTACTCGCCCAGCGGACCACCGGCCAGCTCGGCCACGATGTCGAGGTGCCCGAGGTGGCGGGCGTACTCCTGGACCAGGTGGAACATCACCCGCTCCAGCGACGCCGGATCCGCGCCCTCCCACCGTGGCCCCGGCATCCCGCGTGCCGCCAGGTCGGTGCCCTCGACCACCGCCCGGGTGTGCGCGCCCTGAGCCCGCAGCGCGGCCGTCAGCTCCGCGAAGCTCTCCTCCGGCGCGACGTACCACCGGTCGTCTCGCTGGTCGCCCCACGGGTCCGCGACGTCGCGCCCCTGGAACCCCCACTCGATCCAGCGAAGTTCCACGTGGCGCAGGTGCTTGAGCAACTCCAGCGGGGTCCAGCCGGACGGCAGTCGGCTGCCCCGCCGCTCTTCCTCGGTCAGCCCGGCAGCCTTCGCCAGGACGCTTTCCCGGAAATAATCGAGGTAGCGCAGAAACACCTCGGCCCGCCCGTCGGCTGGCGCGGTCGGTTCGGGAAACGGCGGCATCGTCACGGCACCATTATCCGTACGCCCACCCCCACGCCGCCGAACCATCGCGTGCCCACCCCTGCCCCCGGCCCCCGGTGCCGCCGTGCCCGCGACGTCAGCGTCTGGTGTGCGCCATCCGTGGCGGTAAAGGTGCCCGACACGCCGGCCAGGAACCACCTCCACTGCCACGGATCGTCGGCGGCGCGTCGACCAGGCCAGGCGGCGGGGTCGGGGCTGCCCGCGTGACCTGCGCGAGCCTCGTGCCCGCCGACCCTGACACAGGCGCGGCAATAGTCGCGGACCTGAGGTCGTTAGGATGGGTGCGCGACGGACGAGTCGACCGGGCGGTCGCGTCGGCGGGCTGCGGCCCGCCGCCGAGGAACGTCCGGACTCCACAGGGCAGGGTGGTTGCTAACGGCAACCCGGGGCGACCCGCGGGACAGTGCCACAGAAAACAGACCGCCGGCCCCATCGGGGACGGTAAGGGTGAAACGGTGGGGTAAGAGCCCACCAGCATCCCGGGTGACCGGGATGGCTCGGTAAACCCCACCCGGAGCAAGGCCAAGTAAGGGCCGTCATCGCAGGATGACGCCCGCGCAGACGCTTGAGGGCGGCCCGCCCGATGTCTGCGGGTAGGCCGCATGAGCCTGCCGGCAACGGCAGGCCGAGATGGATGGCCGCCGCCGGCACGCACCCCAGGTGCGCGCCGGGCACAGAATCCGGCGTACAGGTCGACTCGTCCGTCGCCTACCAGCTCAGAGCCGTGATCAAGGCCCTGAGCTGGCTCTATGTTCGGGTGTCGATGGTCGTTCATGGTCAACATTGGGCGGCGTTTGACGCCCTGGAGACGCCCTGACGCCCTGGAGACGCCCTGAGCGTGGGCTCAGTTGGCTTGGCTTGGGCCGGACGGGCTGCGCCGTCGTGAGGGCTCTCCAGGGTCGGCGCTCGGGGGTTCTGCGTCGGGGCCGGCGGCGAGGGAGGGCCGGGTACGTCCTGGCGGTGGAGCTGGTGCCGCGACCCCGTGACACGGTGGCAAGCCAGTCCCGGGGTTGGACTGGCGCGGCAGCCGGAAGCCTTGACCACGCGACCAGGCCGACTCGCTAGCTTCCGTCACGGCCTCGCAGGGCCTGGCTCCTGACGTGCTGGGGGCGGTGTCCCGGCGGCTGTCGGTGGCTCACCGCCCCGGTGCCGTAGGCGGCCGGGGCGGCTTGCCGCCGGCCGGGCTTCCCGCCCTGCACCGCGCGGAGCGCGGTGCCTTGATCCATAAGAGAGGAATTCGGCAAAGGGGAATGAGAGGGGCATGATGAGTATCTCGCCTACAAGGCGTTGGCCCTCTCCGGTCCTTGGCGCGAACCGCCATTGCGTTCCTCATGCGCCCCATGAGAAGCAGCAGGCAAGCGCGATAGCGATGCACTTCGGCCTAGAGGTAGCGCCGATTGAACTAGGCTTGACGTTCGGGAATCACCCGCGCAACGGTCTCGTCGAGCTTTCGAGCGAGGCCTGAGCTGGCGAGGGAATCACGAATAAGCCGCCGGGCAACCTTGAAGTCGCGAACATTTCCAAGCTCTATCCCATGTGCAATTTCCTCGGCTTCAGTTGCCAGCGCAACCAGCTGATTATGGTTGGAGTCCTCTGAATCGTAGGTCGGGATAGGCACGGAGAAGACAGCCTTGTCGAAATGGCGTGCACCGAATAGCCCCAGAGCCTGCAAGGGCTTGACTCTTTCGAGCACGGTCGTCGAATTCAGGATGGCTGTTAAGTAGCGAGCTTCTTCAAGGCTGCTTGCGGCCGCCCAATAAAGCATGTGATCGATTTGAAAATCCGGATTAGAGATGCGCGCCGCCGCCAAAGTGTTGCCAGCCTTGCTGTACAATACGCGGTGGCCTGCTGCGGGTAACTGGGCGGCGAGTTGCCCGTGGTAGTCGAGGCGCTCCAGCAGCGTAGAACCATCCCCTTCCGACTTGTGCGCGTCCCAAGTCTTTTCGACTTCCGCCCACCAGGCTCCGAGTCCCGGATACTCCTCGACTACCGTACGCGCCAGGATGCCAGTTGCCGAGATGGGCAGCACCGCGCGCAATGGCTCAAGCATGCGGTACGGCAGAAGAGTTTCCCCCAGGTGGACTCTCCGTACAAAAGCCTTCTCAACTGTCCCGTTAAGGGACGGGACATGCTTCCACGGAGGTTTTTCGTTACTTGTACGGCGCGACTGCAGACGAATACGCCCGGCTCCTGCTCCGAGCGGGCCCGCTGGGGCCTCGGTGACGAACAACAGGGCGCGCGGTACGAAGATTGCTCCCTGCCGGAAGCGCTTCTTATAGGGAGACGGAGATAGGTCGGACCCATCAAGTGCCGACAGGCGCTTACTGGTGGTCGAAAACTTCCCTTGCGCCGCTGCCCAAGTAACATTCGGACTTGGCAGCCTTGCGGTCCACGCCTTGGCGGTCGACGGCATTCGCTTGGCTTGACCTGGGCCTAGAGTCCCGTGAATAACGCACGACACCATTGGAAATCCTGTAGGCGCTGCGGACAGGTCCCACGGTTCATCAAACTTGACAGCCAAATTACCGACGGTCTGTGAACTCCAAGCCCCGGACCTAAACCCGTCGTGAGGCTTTCGAGTCAGAGTTCCGTGGGGCATTACAAACGCAAACCTACCAGTTGTTTTAAGGTAAAGCTCCACAGTTCGAGCAACGAAGAGCGTTGAAAGGTCACGGCCGGACGCGCCCAGGCCGCCGGACAACAACCCCCGTTCGCCAGCCAGTCCCTTATATCGATCCTGCATTGGCTTGGTCATCTTCGAGTATCGCAACCATGGCGGATTACCTATTAGAACGTCAACCTTGTTGGATTCTTCCGAGAGCCACAGGGGTCGGATCAGGTTGCGGACGTAGTATCCCCAGATGTGGTTACGGCCCTCATTCTGCAGTCGACGCATTGTGTCGAAGGTTGCCGTCAATTGATCTACGTCATCTGCGTGGATGCCAAACTGCCGTAGCACTGGAGCTACAATATCTCTGCTTGACTTGCCAGACTTGCTGACCTTTTCGGTCGCCTTATTGGCCATCGCCGTGACAAGCCGATCAAAGGTCGCAGCATCGCGGAGAACCCTCCGAGGAAAGGCAAGGTCGTCCCCGAACAGCACGCCCGCGCCGCCGTCAACCAGATCATCTCCTGCAGTTGAGATGGTAACAGTGTCAAGACCACCGAAGAGATCCCGGCGTTGCTCCCACTGGATTGAGTCGCCCAAGTATACGGGTATCGCGATGGGCTCTCGGTCCTCGGCAGCAAGCCGTTCTTTTCCAATAGCTAAGAGGTAAGTGACGCGAGCCAGCGTTACTGCTACGGGATGGATATCCATTCCGCAAACGCGTTCAGTAAGAGCGGCTACTGCTCTGCCGTTAGGTACACCCGCCTCGTCAGCCGCTCTTAGATAGGCGCGCACAGCGTGGAAGAGGAAGGTGCCGGAACCGCAGGCAGGGTCAAGAATGCGCTGCGTGAGCGGCTCCGCAATGGCGGCATCGACGACACGATCGGCCAACCAGTCTGGTGTGTAGTATTCTCCCAGGCTGGCCCGAGATTCAGCTGCGATAACCGATTCGTATATCGTTTTCAGCACGTCGTGCTCGACCTTGCTCCAGTTGAACCGAGCTAGACGACGAGCAAGCTCACTAACGAACTTCGATCCCCCCGGAGCATGGAGAACCCAGTCGAAGAAATCGGCCTCGACGACGCCGTGGATTTCTGCGCTGGCGAAGGCGGCGCCTTGGACGAGCGTCGCAGCGGGCATTTCTGCCGGATTGGATACATCGAATCCGACGACGGCGTGAGCGATGATCTCCGCTGTGAGTACAAGTAATGTGTGGTTGATGAACAGGCGCTCGTCGTCGATGAATGCTCGACCGAATGCAGTGCGTAGCAGCTTCGCCCATAGGTCCCGCTTTAGTTTCACTTCCGGGATTGATGCGGCTTCGTCATACATTGCACGAAGAGTTGCCTGGTCAAGCAGGTGCGCTGGAGAGTCCGCGCCGAGCCGACGGGCTATTTCCAGTGGAGTGGGTTGCACGGAAGGCTGCGTGGCTAAAATGGCTTCGAGCCAAATGAGCAGTCGATCGGTGTCCGGCGCAGTTGGGTTCAGAGATAGATGCGCTGCTTGTTGAAGATTTCCGCCCTCCAGGTGATACAGACACCAATCGGTGCCGTCAGTAAGAATTCCTACGTACCGAGCTTCCAGCCGATCCGTCTGCGTCCGTACGTAACCGGCTAACTGGGCTTCGGCATCCGAACGCACGCCAGAAAGCCGGAGATCCTTCTTGACCTCGATCACACAGTGGCCGATCTCTACGTCGAGGCGACGCCTGGTCCCGTCGTTGGTCGGTACCTCAAGCCTTGCAACCTGCCACGGCTGAAGCGCCAGGCTCCCGGAGGTGAGGAGGAAGTAGACGTCGGCTTGGATGTCCGCTTCCGTTCGGGTGCCTTCCCGAGAGGCAAGGCGGCTGACGGCGGCTAGCACAGCGGTGGGGGGCATAGGTCATCCAGACGTTCGTGGACCAGTGCTGGGCAGCGTACCTGCCCGTGCTTCGGCGGCTGCGTTCTGCGGAGCGCGTGGCCGGTCGTGGTACGTGCTGTGTAGTGGTTCGCCTAGCCAGGTAGTAGGAGTTCCTTCAAGGCGTCGTCCCCTACGAGCCATCAAGCGCGCCGAACAGTAGGCCATACTTGCGTCCGCCGGCCATGCGGAGCGGACAAACGGCAGTGGCAAAATACTCGCGGTGTCGCAAGCCGTCCTCGTCTGTAACTTCCAAGTCGAACAGGTCATTGCCGTCGGAATCTAGTTCACTAGTGCGTTTAAAGATAAGGATTGAGTTGTCGTAGGTATCGGGGGCGTCTCGGCCGGGAATCGGTAGATTGATCTTGTCCATCCCATTGGAGCCGACCCGAATGGTTCGAGGGACCGGTGGAAAGCCAGCAATGCGCATGGATACTGTGCCGATGACACCGGGCGCTCTTCCTGCGGGCATCCCAAAGAAGGTGCTAGTGCCCAGCGGTGTATCAATCTGGCTCCCCGGCCTACTTGGGCCCCTGTTGCGGATCGCCCTGTCCACGTACACGTATAGTGCTTCGGCGCCTGCGTGCATGGCAGTTAGATCTGGCGGAACGGTGCCCTCCGACACTGAGGCTTCGTCATAGGCGGTCGCAGCAGGTGAGGAGTCTTCAGCAGGAAGCCCTCCCATAACTGACCTCGATGCATTAATCCTATAAGATGGAAGGATCGCGTCGACGGGATCGGCCATGTCCCACACTTGCTCATACCAATTCGTTAATTGCTCGGTGCCTGCCTGTCCTGGAGTATCTCGTGAGCCGATAGGCCACACGTGCGCTAAGGCGGCTTCGCCGCCCGTGGCAAGACCGCTAACTGTAAGGTTTCCCGAACCAATAACTACCGACGCGGGGGTTCGGTACCTCGACCTATAGAAGATCCATGCTTTACTATGGAACGGCACTCTGGGTGCTAACCCGGCACGCGCTAGGACCTCTCTGCCGCGGGGGACTCGCACCTCTGAGTTTGGTAAACGGCGAAGCCGGTCCAGCGCAGACGGCTGGGTTGTGCCAAAGTCGATGCTTACGAGGAAACGCTTTTGCCATCGTCGCCAACGGGCCATATTGCTCAGTCTGCTCTCCAGCAAGTCGACCCCAGCTGCGCTTGCATAAGCCACCGCAACGTCCATGCGGTCAACGCCTGCGATTGAAGCACTTGCTTCTATGGCATCAATTACCCCATTAATTATTCCGACCGTGGCGTCTTGGACAAATATCGATGAGCTATCCATGGCGCGTTCCTCCCAAACACCCAAGCTTCCGCCGGCAAGCGGCTCGCCCAACCATTGGTTTCACCCTTCCTCTACCGCTCCTCAAAGAAGAGGCTCGTCTGCATCGGATTAATGCATCGAGACAGGTTGGGCTTAAAGCTTGGCCGTGCCATCCCGTGCCGTTGTCTCTGCCTCGCGGAAAGGTGGTTCGCTCTGTCTTCCATATCAAGCGGAGCTTGACGGGTCGTGCGGATGCCCCTGCGACGGACGTCGTCGGTAGATTCTCGCGACCGTCCAGACCGTCCCACTTGTTTGTGTAACAATCTGTTGTTCCACTAGGAGCGAGCCGACCTCGACGGCGAAGAGGGCCGCAAGCTCCGGGTCGGCGGCGACATGACGCTGCTGTGTCTCCGATTCGGACGCCTCTCCAAGCATCCCCTCGAATGCGCGTGGAGTCGCGTACGTGCCGCGGCCATGTTCGGTTGCGACTATCAACTCCTCGCGCAAAACCGCGATGGCTTGGCGGATTGTGCCGCGACTGGCCCGAAACTCCGCAGCGAGGGCGCTCTCTGGCGGTAGTAGGGTGCCCATTGGGATAGCACCGGTCTCTATGCGCTCTCTTAACTCGTCGGCGATGGCGCGGTAGCGGGGCTGTCCGTAGTGCGGGGTGGGCACCTGATCACAGTACCTGGCACTTGTCTTACCAAGTGCCAAGCGGAAGCCTCGTTTTGATGTGTAGACAACTCGTCCACTTGTAGGTACGTTTCCGAGGGTGCGGCTGGGATGACGGCATGTATCAGGGGTGGTGCTGCGTCGGCCTGGTCGTGTGGAGGCGCGGCGTCCTGGTGGGCCGGTTGCGGTGGCCGCGCGTACAAGGTGGTTCGGCGATACCCGACCCGTCCGGTGTCGGGCGGTGCGCCGTGCCCTCTGTCGGGCCGGCGGCCGATTGGTCCCCCTGGTCGGTCGCCGGCTCCCTACGTGTGGAGGTGCGATGCCTGGCTCTCATCGTCGACGTGCCTGGTTCTCGTCCTGGCGGTCGCGCCGACGGCCAAACCGAATCGCCCCGGCGGCAGCCGGCAGCCGTAACGAGGTTCATCCCGCCACTATGTTCCGCAATTCGTCGCGCTGGGCGGCGGAGTGGACGCGGGAGTTGCCGGCGCTGCGGCAGCCGCCCTTCATGACCCTCGGGCAGGCGTACCGGGGTAACGGCGGGAGGTGGCCGAAGTGAGTGCGCCGCGCCGGCCGACGAGGCAGCCTGTGCATCCGGACTGGTGCGCGTCGGATCGGTGCGGGCATCTGGTCCCGCCGGTGATGTCGCACATGCCTCGGCGTCACCGGGGCGCGTCACTGAAGGTCGGTGACGCCTGGGCGTCCGGGTCGGTCGTGTCGTACCTGGTCGGGTCCGACGGCCAGGAGCCGAGAGTCATGGTGCACGTGTCCTGCCGGATAGGCGGTCCCTGGGCGGAACTGCCGCTGCCTCAGGTCAGGCAGTTGGTGGAGCAACTGCGGTCGCTGTTGGCCCAGGCCGAGCCTGAAGGGGGCGAGCATGGCGGCGACTGACGAGCCCACCGGCGCGCGGCCGGCCAGGGCGGCGAAGGACTCCGACTGTCCCGACTGGTGCCGTGGCTGCGGCCCGAACGATCCGATGCACCGGGGGCTGCTCGCCACGGTGGGCACCGAGCGCAGCGGCTGGGTGAGTGTGCAACTGCTCCTGGACCGGTTCCGTCGCCGCGACCCGGTCGTCAAGGTCGACGCGACCCGTTCCGGCGGGACGGAATCCGTGCTGCTGTCGCGGGTGCAGCTCGACCGGCTGATCTACGAACTGACCTACGCCCGCTGGCGCGTGATGACCAAGGGGCGACCGTTGGAGGGCAACTATGACCGCGACTGATCGCCGCAACTCCCGTCGTACTCCTGCGGTGGTGTCTCGTCGGCGTGGGCCGGCGGTGGAGGTGGCTGCGGCGCCGGAGCGGCCGGCGGGTGGGACCACCTGGCAGTCGTTGGAACGTCTAGGGGGTACGGTGACCGGTGTGCATGGCCGGGACTGGCGCCCTCGTTACCTGCAACTCGCCGAAGAGTTGCGGGTCAAGATCACGAGCGGGGAACTCGCCCCCGGCACCCTGATGCCGTCCGAGACGGAGTTGGCCGACACGTCGGGCCTGTCCCGGACCAGCGTCCGCAACGCCATCCGCCAGCTCCGCGAATGGGGCCTGGTCCGCGCGGAGCAGGGACGCGGCACCTACGTACGGGCACCCCGCCAACGGGTACGGCGTCGTAACGCGGAGCGGTACCAGTGGGAGAAGGATCGGGTCCTGCTCGACCAGGACGAGCGGCTCAAGACCGGCGCGACTGAGCATGACACTGGCCTGACCGTCGATGACCTCAAGTTCCATGCCGAGTACACCCGCGTCGAGGCGGACGCGGACATGGCGGCGGCCCTGCAAGTGGAGCCGGGTACGCCGTTGCTGCGCCGGGTCTACTGGACGTCGTCGCGGCATGAGAACGCGCCGTTGACCATGTCGTACTCGTACCTTCCTTATGAGCTGGTGGCCGCGAACCCGGACCTGCTCGACGCCAGCAATGAACCTTGGCCCGGCGGCTCACAGCACCAGCTCTACACGGTCGGCGTCGAGCTGGATCGCATCGAGGATGAGGTTCGGGCGCGTCCGCCGTCGCCAGATGAGGCGGAACTCCTCGACATCGACCCGGGCGTCTCGGTGCTGACCGTGCGCAAGACCTCCATCGACACCACCGGCCGGGTCGTCGAGGTGGCCGACGTGGTGATGCCGGGGGACCGGACGGAACTGGTCTACTCCCACAAACTGCAACGGTGGAAGACTTGACGCACCTCGTTTCAGTCATCACCCCAGTCCATGCGCCCAGCGTCGAGTACCTGGCCGGCGCGTACGACTCGTTGGTCAAGCAGGACATGCCCGACGGGTGGGACTGGCAGTGGCTCGTCCAGGAGGACGGGCAGACCGGAACACTGGCCCAGGTGCTGCCGGACGACCCTCGCATCAGCATCGGCGGCGGTCGTCCCGGCGGCCCCGGCGTCGCCCGCACCCTCGCTCTCTCCCGCGTCACCGGCGACCTGGTCAAGGTGCTCGACGCTGACGACCAACTCATGGCCGGAGCGCTCGCGCGGGACATCGCGGCCTTCGAGACTCACCCGCACATCGGCTGGACGACTTCTCGCGTCCTGGACCTGATGCCCGACGGGTCAACCGTCGGATGGGACATGGACCCTGACGGCGGACCCATTAGCCGCGGTGCCGTCCTGGCCTTCTGGCAAGCCAACGGCTACCGCGCTCAGGTCCATCCCGCCACCCTCTGCATCCGCCGGGATCTGCTCTTGGCGCTCGGCGGCTGGATGGCACTCCCGGCCTCCGAGGACACCGGCCTGCTCCTTGCGGCGAGCGCGGTCAGCGAGGGCTACTTCACACGTGAGCACGGCTTGCTCTACCGCAAATGGCCCGGCCAGGTCACCAGCCAAGCTGCCCACCGCGAACCCATCGAGTACGAAGGCCGCATGAAAATCATCGAGGCCAGAGCCGAAGCCCTGGCCACGATGCTCCCGAACGGGCTGCCGGTCACTCCTGCGGCGTAGCCTCATGCCCCGGCATCCCAGGGGTACGCCGACGCTCCTTCATCTCCGCCTCGTAGATGTGCCGCCGACCGCCAGCCAGAGTCTCCCGCGCGTACCGCTCGACCTCCTGAAACGCCGCGTAGTAGCCGTCATCGAACTCCTCCATGATCTGGAAGGTCCAGCGGCCAGGTAACAGGTTGCGGCCCAACAGTTCGTGTTCGACTCGGTCGGCGACGCGCTTGTGCCCCGCGTCCCGGAGCAGCTTCACCACTCGGTCAAGGGTCAGGTCCGCGCCGCCTACGAGTTGATGGGCTGAGTAGAGGTGTCCGCGTACGCGGTGGATGGTCTCCAGGGCCTTGCTCAGCTCGCCGAGTGCCTCGACGGTGGTGTCATCGACGCCCTCTGGGCGGGAGTGCTCGTCGTCTACGGACCTGTTGTCGCGCGCCATGGCCGCTCAGTACCCACGGCCGCGCCCTACACGCATGGGGCTTGAAATGCGGATCTGCGCCACGTCAGGTCGGCTGGTCAGTCAGACCTTGTCGGATGCGGCCGGCACCCCGGTAGAGCAACCACAGGAACAGCGCTACGAATGCGCCGGTCAGCAAGGTCCACGGGTCGCCCAAGAAGAAGCGGACCACCGCGTACGCGGCAAGTACGACCAGGGCGACGAGGAGCACTCGACGGAGCACATCCAGGATCCGGCTGGCCGAGGCGATCCGGAGTCGCGAGATGCTGACGCCGTCGCCTCCAGCACGGGTCCGCAACACGGTCACCACGACGACGATGACTGAGAGCTGGGCGAGAGCACCACCGACAGCGAACGGCAAACCGGGGATCTCACCAGCGGTGAGCATGGCGACTCCGCCAGCGGTGAACCCGGTGAGCAGAACGACGAGGACGATTCCGGCGAGGACCGTCCGGCGGGCTCCCCGACGTGCTGCCGCTGGGTCGGGCAGTGGGATGCGGTCGGCGTTTACGTCCACGGGTTTGCTCTCCGTCAAGGCTTGATGTTCCAGTCGAGGGACTTACCGCCGTCGTAGACCCGGCCGTTTGAGATGTCGGAAACGAGAGCCGGCCACTTTCCGCCGGGTAGGCCGTCGCTATTGTGCAACCGCTGGTCCAGATCCCGCATCTGCGTCCAGAGCGTCGTCAGGTACGTGATGGCTGCCGTGACTACAGCGGCGGTGAGTGCGATGGCCTTCGCCGTCGATGCTCCGGCACCGGCCGCTGCCGCCGGAGCGGTAATGATGCCGAGTGCCGCGGCGGCAGCTGTTATCAGCTCGATGATGAACGGAACGAGCACGGCCGCGATAGCAACCCAGAAGGCAATGATGCCGCCGGCCACCTTCCAGAGTGCGTCGTCTATGTCGTCTGCGGCTGCCTTGACGGCGTTGAGCGCCTTGCCTTGAAGCGGGAGCAGACCGGTGTAGGCGGTGGCGGCAACGCCGGTCCAGTAGTCGTCGACACGCAGCTGCCCGATGTCGACTCTTCCGGCGATCTCGTGTGTTGGTCCGCCTACCTGTTGGGTCCAGGTCTCACCGTGGGAATACAGCGTCCAGGGCACTCCCCAGCGGGTGAAGAACTTGCCCACCTCCGAGAAGAACTTTCCCAGCAGCTCACCGAATCTACGGAGTAAGTCCATCGCGTCACGCCCGAGCGGCCCGAGCCATTCCAGATTGTCGCTGACTCGGTCGATGATCTGGTTGCCTAGTCGTTCGACACGTTGAATTCCCTCGTTGATGGATTGGATCAGCTCGCCGAACTCGCCTTCGGACATGGGGAGTGGGCGTGTCACTGCTAGCTCCTCAGTAGATGTTGTTGATGTCGTGAGCGTTGGCGGCTTCGTCGCGCTCATAGCCGTCTGCGGCGCTACGCAAGGATGTGGCGATCGTCTCGCACGTCTCGCTGCCTTCGCTGAGGAGCCGGATCATGCGGTCTTGAAGTTGCCGGTACAGCTCGACGAGGCCGACCTTGTCGCCAATGTAGGAGAAGTGCAGGGCCGCGAGGTCGAGGCGGGCGGCGACCTGGGCGGCGCGTCGCATGATGTCGCCGGAGTCGTCCCAGACGGCAGCATCCTGGCGTAGAACCTCGATTGAAACCCTTAGCTTCTGCTCTCCGGGCGGTGGCATCTCAGTCACTCCTCCGAATCTGCCTCGGCGCTAGGCCGAGGTTGGCGAGAAGCTGTGCCGGGTCGGCAGTAATCCGTTCAAGCTCGTTGTAGGGCCAGGAGCGGCGGAGCGGCACTGCCTCCTTTCGGTTGGCATACGCCTGCTGTAGAGCCTGGGTAGTCGCTGCGCCGAGGTGTACGGCGGACGCCGATCTCAGCCACACGTGGTCGACGCTGACCGCCGAAAGGCGCTCCCCGTCGAGCGTCACCCGCACTCGTCCATCGGGGTCGCTGGCGGTCGTCTGGGACAGCGCAGCCTGCTCCGTCTCGCTTTCGAGATCGTCGAGCCGGGCGTAGGAGTCCCTAAGCACGTAGAGCAGGTTCCGGGCGTAATCGACGGCCGAATCGTCGACGGGCTCTCGGGTGCTGGCGACTGTGGGGTCCGCATCGGGCGCTGGCTCGCGTACCTCGCCGCTTACCGAGTGGGCTACTCCGTGAGCCCATGCCTCTGACCTGCGACGTGCTGCCTCTTCGGCGGCTTCCACAATCGCCGCTCCCAACTGGCCGGCGGCGAGCTGTCTGCGCCACTGAGGGAACACCTCTACCGAGGCGATGTGACCGTCACGGCCGAGGGACACCCGCACAGCCTCTCGGGAGTCCCGTGCCGATGACTCGGCCGCCTCTCGCTCACCTGCCGCCAGTCGCTGAGACAAGTCTTCCGCCTGTCGGCGCAGGGCCTCCAGCTCGGCGATGTCATCGAGCGCATCGCTCACGAATCGTTCTCCATCGATCAGGTTGTTGCAGGTCTTCACAACCTAACGTGCTCACGTCGTCACCGCTGTCCCGTCCGGGCCGTCTGGGTCATCGATGGAGTGGCGATTACTTGTTGACTTGTCTGCCAAGTGCCGTCTACCTTGGACCGCAGCTTGGCAGACAAGTCAACAAGTTGGAGGTGAGCGATGGCTCTGCGTGGCGGTACGAGGTTCGCCGTGCGGTTCGAGGACGTGTTCCCGGCGGGGTGCGCGTTGGTGCCCGAGTCGCTGGGTGAGGTCGAGGACTACGACGAGAAGACGGGTCGGCGGTCCCCGGCGAAGGACAAGGTGACCGGTCAGCGGGTGTGGCAGGTCCGGGTGATGGACCTTGACCCTGAGCTGGGCAAACGGTCCCGAGAGACCACGGTGAAGATCTCGGCTGACTACCAGCCGGTGCCGCCGTCGGGTGCGCCGTTCGAGGCGGTGGAGTTCGACGGGATGACCGTGACGCCGTACGTGGCGAACAACGGTCGGATGGCGTATTCGCTGCGGGCGACCGGCCTGCGCGCGCCGGTGGTCGGCGGCAAGAAGGCGGCGGCGTAGCCGCATCTGGTGGGGGCGGGGCTGTCTGGTCTTGGCGGACGGCAGCCCCGCCCCCTGGTGTCTCTTCCCCTGCTCTGTCGAGAGAGGTCGTGACGTGTCCAAGGGTATGCCCGTCGTTGGGCGGGTGCTGGTAGCGGTCGTGCGGGGTGTCCGATGATCCGCCGGCCGCGTGGTGAGGTCGTGATGACCACGGCCGGAGATCTGATGGTGATCCGCCCTCGGCGGCTTGAGCTGCCGCTGTGGCTGATCGCGCTCGGCATGCTGCTGCGCTGGCTGTTCCGGGCTGCTGTCTGGTGTGTGCGGCATCCGGTGATCGTGGGCCTGCTGGTGGCAGGCGTGTGGCTGTACGCCGAGTTCGGTCGGGCCGGGCTCATCGTGCCGCTGGTCCTAGCCGGCCTGGTATCGGCGCTGTGGCGGTGGAAGCACGAAACATCGTGGTGGACCTGGTGCGCGGGGCCGGTGCTGGGCTGGTTCCGTCAGGTGTTCGTCTACCGGCGGGTCTGGCGGGAGGCGATGACGCTGTGCGGGCTGACCCGCACCTATGACCATCGGCCGGTCATGCCGCAGTTGCTGCGGGTGCGTTCGGATCAGGCGCTGGACGTGCTGACGGTCCGCATGGTGCGCGGGCAGACGCCGGAGGAGTTCCAAAAGGTCACGGCCAATCTGGCGTACGCGTTCGGCCGCCGCCACGCCCGGGTCTACTCCGAGCGGCCCGGCGATCCGCCGGCCCGGACCGGCTATTGGGCGCTCGTCCTCGGCGTCATCGACCGGCTGCGGTACCGGGATCGGCCGTCGCTGGTGTACCTGGTCGTGGTCCGTACCGATGCGCTGCGCACGGTGGTGAAGCCGTTCGACGTACCTGCGGTGCCGGACCTCACCGCGCTGCCCCTGGCCCGGCGGGAAGACCTGCGGCACTGGTCCCTGCACCTGCTCGCCACCCACGTCCTGATCGGCGGAGCCACCCGCTCCGGTAAGGGCTCCGTGCTGTGGTCCCTGGTCCGCTCCCTGGCTGGTGGGATCTCGTCGGGGCTGGTGCGGCTATGGGTGATCGACCCCAAGGGCGGCATGGAGTTCGCCATGGGCCGACCGCTGTTCGCCCGGTTCGCCGGCAAGTCCTTCGAGGCCATGGCCGACCTCCTCGACGAGGCCGTCACCGTGCTGCGCGAGCGGCAGACCCGCCTTGCCGGCACCGTCCGGGTCCACACGCCGACCGAGGCTGACCCCCTGGTCGTGGTCGTCATCGACGAGATGGCCGCCCTCACCGCCTACCTCCAGGACGTCGAGCTGCGCAAGCGCATCGCCTCCTCGCTGGGGCTGCTGCTGTCCCAGGGGGCCGGCGTCGGCGTCCTGGTGGTGGCCGCGTTGCAGGACCCGCGCAAAGAGGTACTGCCGTTCCGGGACCTGTTCCCGACCCGCATCGCGCTCGGCCTGACCGAGGCCGCTCAGGTCGACTTGATCCTTGGCGACGGTGCCCGCAACCGGGGCGCCCTGGCCGACCAGATGCCCCGATGGGCCAAGGGCGTCGGGTACGTGATCCTCGACGGCACCCCCGAACCCGCCCGGGTCCGCTTCTCCCACATCACCGACGACGACATCCGCCAGCTCGCCGCCGAGTACAGCGCGCCGGCTGATGCGGCGGACATCCTCGCCCAGGTTGGCCGGGAAACCGCCCCCGAACCCACCCGTCCGCCGTTGCCCCGTCCACGCGGGCCGCTGCTGCCGGACTCGCTGCTCAACATCCTCCGCGACACCGACGGGGGTGAGCCGCGGTGACCACCCCGACCTTCTACCGGCTCCGCGCACCGCACCCCGACGGGCAGACCAGCACCGCCGTGTCCGTCCGCGTCGACCCGCAGCGGCCCGACCCATATCCGGTCTATCTCGCCGTCGGCGGCGGCCGGCGTCGCATGCACCTGACCCCCGACGAGGCGTGGGCGCTGTGGCGCTGCCTCTCCGAAGCCGTCGCCTCCCTCGGCGAACCACCCGAGCACATCCGTACCCGCGTCGCCCCGGCCCGGAGGTAACCGATGTCCCTCAAGCGCTTCTTCCTCCCCACCCACCGGATCAAGCCCCTGCACATCGAATTGGACGGCACCCCGGACCGGCTCGCCGCCGCCCTGCACGGCCTGGCGCACATGGTCAACCGCCGCCGCGACCTCGACGGCCAGAGCATCCGCATCACCCTGACCGTCCGCGACACCGGGAGCCGCCGGTGACCCGCGACCGCATCGAATCCGCCGTACGCCTGACCATCCTGCTCGCCATCGGCACCATGGCCGGCGCCGCCGCGTTCACCCACGTCCATGACCTGTCCGTCGCCCACGGCCAACCACACTGGATCGGCTGGGCCAACGCCGTAGCCGTCGAACTCATGGCCATCTACCTCGGGCTCGAAATCCGCGCCCGCCGCCGCAACGGTCGACCGGTCGGCTTCGTCGGCGTCCTCCTGGTCGCCTTCGCCCTGCTCTCCCTCGCCGCCCAGGTCGCCGAAGCCGAACCCTCAGTCTGGGGCTGGATCGTCGCCGCCGTCCCCTCGCTGGCCTTCCTCGCCCTGGTCAAGGTCGTCCTGTCCAGCGCACCCGCCACCGCGCCGGCACCGGAGCCGGCCCAACCGCAAGGCGACCGGCACGACGAACCCGAGCAGGCCGAGCCTGTGCCGCCTGCTGAGGTGATGCCGCCGGCATCAGTGTCGGTGCTGCCTCCGCGCGGCGTCGTCCAGCCCGACCGGCGTCAGGTGGTGGGGATCATCCGATGACCGCCCCCACCCTGCCCGGTCTCGAACCCGCCCCGACCCCGGCTGCACCTCCTCGGCCGGGGTCGCGGGCGGCCCGCATGGCACTACCCCGCTCCGTCGACGTGCTCAAGGAGATCGCGGCCGAGTACGGCGTGTGCGTCCGCCCGCTGGCGATGCGCCGTACCGACCTGAACACCGGCCTGACCGAGGTCATCGACCTGCCCTGCGGCGCGACCCGGGAGGACAAGTGCGGGCCGTGCGCGAAGAAGAACCGCCGGCTGCGGCAGGCCCAGATCCGGGAAGGCTGGCACCGCGACGACGAGCCGCTACCGCCACCGGAGCCGGCGACCGAGGAACAGAAGGCGCTGATCCTGCTGCGCGGTCACCTGGAGTTCTCCCGCGACGAGGCATCCCGAGCCAGCCAGTGGGACCAGGTCGCCGACCTCGACGAGGCAATCCGCGAAGTCGAAGAGGCCATCACAGCCGAGGGGCTCCGTGGCCGGGTAGCCCCGCCGCACTCAACCGGCGACGAGGACCAGGCCGACGACGACACCGGCCGGCGCCGCAAGCGCTCGACTCGCCGTCGACAGGACGCCCCCGACCTACCTCGCCGCAAGGTCGAGCGCCGCACCGTCGGCAAGACCTACACCGCCCCCGACGGCACCACCTACCGCCCGTCGATGTGGCTGACCCTCACCCTCGACTCCTATGGCCCGGTCCGCCCCGACGGCACCCCCCTCAACCCCGAGCGGTACGACTACCGCCGCGCGGCATGGGACGCGGTGCACTTCCCCCGGCTGCTCGACCGGTTCTGGCAGAACCTGCGCCGCTGCGAGGGCTGGAACGTCCAGTACGCCGGCTGCGTCGAGCCCCAACGCCGACTCGCCCCGCACGCACACTTCGCCATCCGGGGCACCATTCCGCGTGACGTACTGCGCACCGTGGCGGCGGCGACCTATCACCAGGTGTGGTGGCCCGCCGTGGATGTCCAGCGGTACACCCTCGACCGGCTACCCGTCTGGGACGAGCAAGCTTCCGCGTGGGTCGACCCGGACACCCACGCGCCGCTGTCCACCTGGACGGAAGCACTCGACGCCATCGACGACGACCCGGATGCGGAACCGGTGCACGTCGTGCGCTTCGGCGCCCAGGTCGACGCACGCGGTGTCATGCCCGGCACCGAGGACGCGGAGCGGACCATCCGCTACGTCACGAAGTACATCACCAAGCACACCGGCGACGTCCACAAGGCGACGACTGACCGGCAACGCGCGCACCTCGACCGGCTCTGGCAGGAACTCCAGGTCACCCCGTGCACCGACCGGTGCGCGAACTGGCTGCTCTACGGCATCCAACCCAAGCGGGCACACGCGAAACTCAAGCCCGGCCGGTGCAAGGGCAAGGTCCACCAGCGGGACACCCTCGGCATCGGCGGCCGGCGCATCCTCATCTCCCGCGACTGGTCCGGCAAAACCCTCTCCGACCACAAGCACGACATCCGGGCCTGGGTGCGGGCGCTGCTCGGCGTGAGCGTCGGCCAGGAGGGCGTCGACGACCAGGGCGCCACCGTCGAACCGGTTCGGTACGCCTGGGAACTCGCCCGACCCGACGATCCCGACGTCGGCCCCATGGCCCACCGGCTGCTGCGGGCGATCGGTGAACGTGCCCGCTGGCGCTCCGAACTCCTTGCCGCCAAGGACCGCGCCGCCCAGCTCCCCGACACCGAACCGGCGACGGAGACGGATGACACGACGGGGGAGGGGCAGTAATGGCGGCGAACGATGGGCTCTGGACGATCCGGGACGTGGCGGCGTACCTGCGGGTGCCGACCGAGACGCTGTACCGCTGGCGCAAGGTGAAGTACGGTCCGCCGGCGGCTCGGGTCGGCCGACACCTGCGGTACGAGCCGGAAGCGGTCCGCTCCTGGGTACGTGAGCAGGCGGCGGCCTGATGGGACACATAGAGGATCGCTGGTACAAGACGCTTCGCCACTCGGGCGGGCGACGGGAGCGGGTCAAGACGGAACTGTTCGGCAAGGGCCTGCGCTACCGGGTCCGCTACATCGGCCCGGACGGCAAGGAACGCAAGAAGTCGTTCCCGGACCGGGCCAAGCGAGAGGCTGAGGCGTTCCTCGTCTCGACCGAATCGGACAAGCTGCGCGGCTCGTACGTCGACCCGATCGCCGGTCGGATGACCTTCGCGGAGTACGCGGAAACCTGGCTACGCACCCGTTCCTTCGACGAGTCGACCCGGGAGAGCACGGAGTTCCGAGTACGCAAGCACCTGCTGCCGTTCTTCGGTTCCAAGAAGCTGGCCGAGATCAAGCCGGGCCACATCCGGGCATGGGACGCGGACATGGTCGGCAAGCTGGCCCCGGCGACTCGGGCCGTGGTCTTCGCTCACCTGCGGACCATCCTCGGCGCGGCCGTCGACGACGAGCGGATCGCCAAGAATCCGTGTTCGGCAAAGTCGGTCAAGCCTCCGCGACCGGTGCAACGTCGGGTGGTGCCGTGGCGGTACGAACAGGTTTCGGCAATCCGCGGTGGCCTCGCCCAGCGGTACCGCCCGATGGTCGACCTGGGCGCCGGCTGCGGTCTGCGACAGGGAGAGATCCTCGGCCTCGGGGTCGATGACATCGACATTGACGCGGGCTGGGTGCACGTCTCGCGTCAGGTCAAGCTCGTCCGGTCTCGGCTCGTCTTCGGGCTGCCCAAGAACGATCGGGACCGCCGGATACCGCTGCCTGACTCCGTCGCCCAGGTGCTGAAGCAGCACGTCGACGACTTCGCCCCGGTGTCGCTCACCCTGCCGTGGGAAGACCCGGCCGGCGACGAGCGGGTCACAGTCCCGCTGCTGTTCACCACCACCCGGCGCGGCGCGATCAACCGACGCACCTTCGACAACAAGAGCTGGCGGCCCGCTGTCATGGCGGCCGGCATCACGCCGACCCGGGCCACCGGAATGCACGCGCTCCGGCACTTCTACGCCTCGTCGCTGCTCGACGCGGGGGAGAGCATCAAGGCCCTCGCGTCCTACCTCGGCCACGCGGATCCCGGATTCACCCTCCGCGTCTACACCCACCTGATGCCCGCCAGCGAGGAACGCACCCGGCAGGCCATCGACCGCCTGTTCGAGCCTGGGTCCGGAGACGCGGGATCGCCATCGTGAGAGCGACCACCGGGATCTTGTCGCCAACTCCTGACGGCTGCCAGGCTTCCCCGATGACCTTGCTATTCATCATCGAGGCAACCCCCGGTGAGTATTCGCTGCTACTGAACGCGGGGACCACGCCGGTCGACGACCTCATCGAAGAACTCGATCACGAGCCCAACGGGTACTTCTGGGAGGGCGTGGCGCAGGTTCTCGTCAGTACCGAGGCTCAGTCGCTCGAAGGTCGATTCGTCTATGCCTGCGAGGGCGGCACGTTCTGCGCCCACGGCACCGATCGAGGGGCGCTGGAAGAGCTGGAAGCGCGAATGAACGCGGTCGCCACCGACGGCGAACGCATGCGGCGGTTGATTAGGGACGCCGAGGCGAGCGGCTTCGAGTTCGACGACTGACAGCCAAGGTGGCCAGACCTGGGCCGTGCAACCCGGACGCCCTGGCGACGCCCTGAACGGGTTGCAGGCAAGCGAAACGCCTGCTCAGGGCGCAAATCAAGTTCATAATCCGGCGTACAGGTCGACTCGTCCGTCGCCCACCAGCTCAGAGGCCGTGATCAAGGCTACGAGCTGATCGAATCTCAAGGGATCCGGTGCCGGGTCAACTCAGGTGCCGGGCGGGAACCATTGTCGAGACGATGTGGGTACCAGCAGCAATCCGATAACGGCCACGAATGCCATCATTCGCAACGCCGTCAGTTCGGCGATGTCGGGAAGTTCCGTCAGGCCGTACGCGATGTTGAAGATGGCGTAGCCGACTGTCAGGATCCGGGCGCGCCCGATCTGGCGCCACAAGCCGTACGCAAAGGCCAGCGAGAGAAGGATCAGTCCCACGGCGAAGATTGTCGCCCTCGGCTCGGTGGCCCTGGCCGCAGTGCTCGTCTTGATCTGGGCTGCCTGGAGGGCGTTTCCCAGCGGAAAAATGATCGCGGCTGCGGCGACCGGGACGGGCATGGGCCGTCGGTCCTGATCGGTCATCGGCCACATGTTAGGTGTTGATCGTTCGGGTCGACCAGGCGTGATCGACGGGTCGAGCGGCGTGCGCTGGTGGCGATTCGCGGGCAGCGGGGGTGGGTGGACTGTCGCTAGAGTCCGGGGATGGTGGAGAGCCGCTCCGACCACGTGGTCACCGCGATGATGGCGAGCACGGGAGAGGAACGCGTCGTGCTCGACGCGTTCCTCGATTTTCATCGTGCCGTGGTGCTGGGGAAGGTGCGGGGGATCTCCGACGCCGCCGCCGCCCGTCGCCTGGTGCCGTCGGCGACCACCCTCGCCGGCCTGGTGAAGCACCTCACCGTGGTGGAGCGGAACTGGTTCCGGTGTCTGCTCGCGCCCGGCCCGGAGGACGTCTACCTCACCTCCGAGGAGGACGCGACGGCCAGCTTCGCGTTGGCCGAGGGTGACACGGTCGAGCGGTTGTCGACGGCGTACGAGGCGGAGTGTGCCCGGTCGCGGGAGGTGGCGGCCCGGTTCGACCTCGACCATGTGGTGCCTCACCCGCAGCTCGGGGAGGTTTCGGTGCGCTGGATCCTGGTGCACCTGATCGAGGAGACGGCCCGGCACGCCGGTCACGCCGATATTCTCCGCGAACTGACCGACGGCTCGACGGGCGCCATCTGACCGAGGTACCCCCGGCGACTCGGGGATCAGGCGGGGGCGAGGAGTTTGGCGAGACGTTCGGCTACCGGTGGGGCGTGCAGGTGCAGTCGGGCGACGTTTATCGCGTCGGCGCCGACCACCGAGAGCAGTGCGCGCGGGCCGACGGCGTACACGGAGAAGTAGCCGGCCTCGTTGCGGACGGTGGACTGGCGGAATTCGCCCTGGCCGAGGCGGAGGCTGACCTGCCGGCCGAGGCCGAAGGTCGCCGCCGCCATCGCGGCCAGGTCGTCCGGGTCCAGAGTGTCGGGAACGTCGTGCGTGATGAGCAGGCCGTCGACTCCGCCGAGGACACTTCCCTGCACCCCGGGGATCTGTAGGCGCAGCTCGTGCAGTTCGGTGCCGATCGCCGGGTACGGCAGCGACGGGTCACCGGCCAGCGACGGTGGGAGCCGCACCGGTGGCGGAAGGTCCGGCTGCTTCGCGGTACGGCGGGGGAGGAAGGTGTCGCCGGTGCTCACAGTTCCAGCTGCTCCTCGATGGTGCGCAGCTGGTGTCGGGCGAGCGCCAGGTTGGACCGGGACTTGCTGAGCATCAGGTAGAGAAACAGCCCCTTGCCGTTGGGGCCGGTCAGCGGTCGGATGATGTGGTACTGGCCGCCGAGGGTGATGAGCATGTCCTCGATGTCATCGTTCAGCTTGAGCATCTCGATGGTGCGCATCTTGGCGCGTACCACATCGGTGTTGCCGGCGGCGGCGACGGTGAGGTCGATCTCCGGGGTGCCACCGGCGACGCCGAGGGTCATCCCGCTGGTGTAGTCGACGAGCGCGGCGCCGATGGCGCCGTCGATCGTCATGGCGTCCTTCAGGGCGGTGTCGAGGTTTGCCACGTGCCTCTCCAGGTTCTGCTGACGAGCTGTGGGTGCGCACCGGCGGTCGTCCCGGGGCGAAGAAATCTCGGATGAGACTGGCACATGCAACCTCTTAACCGCATCTTGTGCAGCGCGAACGGGCTGAGCGGGCCACGTTGGGTGACCACCGGGGCGGCCGAGAACCGCCGCAGCGGCTGATGCCAGGAGCACGAGTTCGTCTGCTACCTCGGCGAATGCGTCGGCAATCCAGCGGCACAGCCGAGCGCAGCCACGTTGCCCGCACGCAGCATGCGGGACGAGACGACGGCCGGCTCAGGCCGGTGTGCCGGCGAGGTCTGCGAGCACGCGTCGCTGGAAGGCGCGAGCGGACGCGCCGGTCGGTGGCACACCGCCTTCGCGGGCAGCGATCGACCGCTCGACCAACTCGGCGGTGTCGGCGTCGACAAGCGGTCCGGCCTCGTCCAACAGCCGCCGACCGGCGGCCTGCTTGGGCAGCCACGTCCCGGTGCGCAGGCGGACCCAGGAACGGCAGGCACCGAGGACTGCGTCCTCCGCTCCGGGGGCGGGCACCTCGCCGGCAGGCGCCGGTCGCGCCAACCACCAGCGCAGCGCGTCCAGGACCAGCCGGCGCAGATCGTCGGGGGCCAGGTCGGCGAAGGCGTCGGCGGCGGGCGGACCGAGCAGGACCCGCCCGCTCTGGTGCAGGATGCTGCGGTCCAGGCCGTACCAGAACAGACCGTCCGCGCTCGGGCGCCGCGCCGCGCCGTACGACACCCGGAAGTCCATCCGTGCGCCGGTGTTCAGCTCGACCTCGAAACCCGGCTCAGGGGTGCCTGATCGGGCCACCTCCTGTCGGTACACGACCAGTTCCAGGCCGCGCGCCGGGCAGGGCAGTGCCTCGTGCTGCAGCCGTGCCACCAACTCTTCGGCGACCCCGTGGTCCAGCGGGCCGGCGCAGATCAGCGCCACGTCCACGTCGCTGCGTCCGGGTTGGTACGCGGCCAGACCCACCGAGCCCGCCGCGTACGCCCCGCCCAGCTCGACACCGAGCACCTCGTCGGCGACCGCGACCAGGTCGCTCAGGTACCGCCGCAGCGGTTCAGGCGTACTCCAGCTCACCGGGCTCGCCCCACTGCGTTCCGGCGGGCAGGAAGAACGCCGCGGACTCCCCGCCGAGGGCGTGCCGGATGACCAGCCGGGCGTGCTCGTCGAGGTGCGGGAACTGCCCCGGCGGGAACCACCGGACGTCCAGCGACTCGTCGTCGTTGACGCGTGCCTCGCCGCCCAGCAGCCGGCAGTGGAAACCGAGGTTGAGGTACTCGCAACGGTCGCCGTTCGGGTACGTGTGCGGGTGCGACACCGCGCTGCTGAGCCGCAGCGGTTCGACTGCCAGGCCGGTCTCCTCCAGCACCTCGCGCACGACGGCGGTGGCAGGCTGCTCACCTGGCTCGACGAAGCCGCTCACCACCGACCAGCGACCGTCGTCGGCCCGCTGGGCGAGCAGCAGCTCACCCGCGTCGTTGCGGACGATCGCGCTTACGCTGGGTAGCCAGAGTAGGTCGTGGCCGACGTGCTTGCGCATCCGCAGGATGTAGTCCGGTACGCCCATCCGGAGACCTTAGCCAACCCGCCCATCCCCGCCCGCACCCGGGCCGGTGGCGACGATTTTCGCAGTTCATGCCCCTCGACCAGGGAGCACGTCTACTGTGGAAGGGCGCGGTGACTTGCCGTGTTCCGGTGGCGGTCGGTCGTTTCCCGGTGCACAGTGATGCCATGAGCGACAGCGGACGTGGACGTTACTACTGGTGTACGCGACACCACCGGGTCGAGTCCGGTGCCGACGTGTGCCCCGCGCGGCACGTTCTCGGCCCGTACGACTCGGCCGCCGACGCGGAGAACGCCCTGCAACAGGTGCGGGAACGCAACGAGGCGTGGGAGGCCGAGGACGCCCGCTGGACCGGGGAGGACAGGTAGACGGCGCGGGACGCCTCCCGCGCCGAGGCACTGCGTGCGTCGCGAGGGCGGCAGCACGTCCCCAGGAAGGGAACCGAGATGGCCGAAGCGCAACAGGCCACCCGCCCGGCCGCGAAGCGTACGCCCGCGAGGAAGACCGCCGCGACGGAACGCACCGCCGGCCTCGCCCGTACCCCGTCCACCCGCCGCGCGTCCGGCACGACGCCGGCCGCCCGTAAGGCGACCGGCGGCGTCGGACGGCCGGCGAAGAACGCCGCCACCGCGCCCGAGACCAGGGCGGCCGAGTTGGCGCGGAAGGCCGCCGCGGTCAGGAAGGCGGCACCTGCGAAGAAGACGGTATCGGCGAAGACCGCACCGACCAAGGCGCCCGCCGCGCGGACCACCTCGACGTCGACGCGGACCGCGACCGGTCCGCGCAAGACCACGACCGCGGCGAAGCGGGCCACCGCGAAGAAGACGACATCCGCACGGAGCACGGCGGCGAAGGCCCCCGCGAAGAAAGCGGCGTCCGCGCGAAAGGCGGCCCCGGCCCGCAAGACCGCGCCCGCGAAGAAAACGACGGGTACGCGGAGCACGTCGGCCGCGCGTAAGGCACCGGCGAAGACGGCGACGTCGGCGGTGAAGAAGGCGGCGGCGCGCAAGAACACCTCGGCGGCGGCGCGCAAGACGGCGGCGAAGAAGGCACCTGCGAAGAAGGCACCCGCGAAGACGGTGGCTGCCAAGAAGGCACCGGCTCGGAAGAGCGCGACGGTGGCGAGCCGGACGACTGCGGCGGCGAAGAAGACGGCCGCGTCGAGAGCCCCCGCGAAGAAGGCGCTCGCGTCGAGAGGCCCTGCGAAGAAGGCGCCCGCATCGAAGACGGCGGCAAAGAAGGCACCAGCGAGGAAGGCACCGGCGGCGAGGAAGGCGCCCGCGAAGAAGGCCACGGTGTCGAGGGCGGCGGCGAAGAAGGCGCCCGCGAAGAAGGCCACGGCGTCGAGGACGGCGGCGAAGAAGGCGCCTGCGAGAACGGCCGCCGCCCGGAACACCGGGCGCGCCGCGTCCGGCGGGCGGACCGGCACCGCGCGCTAGACGGCCGGCTGACCCGGCGTACGCCGACGACCCGTCGCTCGGAGGAGGGCGCGGTGTGTCCGGCGCTGTCAGGATTGGCGCATGGTCATCCGACGTGTGCTGGCACCGCGCATCGACTTCGGGGCGCTGCGCCGAGAACTGGGTCTGCCCGAAAGCTACCCGGAGGCGGCGCAGCGGGAGGCCGACGAGGCAGCCGCCGCACCTCCCCGGCCGGCCGTCGACTGCACGGACGTCCCGCTGGTCACGGTCGACCCGCCCGGCTCGCGGGACCTGGACCAGGCGATGCACCTCAGCCGCCGCGCCGGCGGCGGCTACCGGGTGCGGTACGCGATAGCCGACGTCGCCGCCCACGTACGCCCGGGTGGTGTGCTGGCGGACGAGACCTGGCGCCGAGGGCAGACGGTCTACCTTCCCGACGGCAACGTGCCGCTGCACCCGCACTCCCTCGGCGAGGGCGCGGCGAGCCTGCTGCCGGACGTCGACCGGGCGGCCGTGCTGTGGACCATCGACCTGGACGCCGACGGTGGCACCACCGCGGTGGTGGTGCAGCGCGCCCTGGTGCGCAGCCGGGCCCAACTGGCCTACCCGCATGTGCAGGCCGACGCCGACGCGGGCCGGCTGCCCGAGCCGATCGCCCTGCTACCCGAGGTCGGTGCGCTGCTCACCGCCCGAGGGCTGCGTCGGGGCGCGGTCAACCTGCCGATCCCCGAACAGGACGTGGAGGCCGACGGCGACGGTTGGCGGCTCGTGCTGCGGGCACCGGTGCCGATGGAGGAGCACAACGCACAGATTTCCCTGCTCACCGGGATGGCCGCCGCCGACCTGATGCTGGCCGGTGGGGTCGGCCTGCTGCGGACGATGCCCGCGCCGAAGCCCGAGGCGGTGCAGCGGCTGCGGGCCGCCGCCGCCCCGCTGGGCGTGCACTGGCCGGACGACGTAAGCGTCGGTGAACTGCTGCTCCGGTTGGATCCGGCCCAGCCTCGGGCCGCCGCGTTCATCGACCAGGCGGCGGAGCTGATGCGGTCGGCCGCGTACACCCCTTTCGACGGCGAGTCGCCCGAGCGGCCGGCGCACGGCGGGGTCGCGGCCGCGTACGCCCATGTCACGGCGCCACTGCGACGACTCGCCGATCGGTACGCCACGGAGATCTGCCTGGCTCTGCACGACGGCCGTGAGGTGCCCGACTGGGTCCGCGCGGCGCTGCCCCGGCTGCCGGCGGTGATGGCCGCCACGGACCGCACCGCGTCCGCGGCGAGCCGAGGCGCGATCGATCTGGCCGAGGCGGTGCTGCTGGCCCATCGGGTCGGCGAGACCTTCGACGCCGCCGTGCTCGACGTCGACGCACCGTCGAACGGCAAGACCCGCGCGGGCCGCCCACGCGGCGGCATGGTGGCCCTGGACGACCCGCCGGTACGCGCCCGCTGTGTCGGCGAGCTGCCACTGGGCACCCGGGTCCGGGTCCGGCTGGTCGCCGCCGATCCGGCCACCCGCTCGGTCGCCTTCGAACTCGCCTGACGGGTCGGCGTCGCGCCGTGACCTGCGCCTGCGGTCGCGCCGTGACCTGCGCCTGCGGTCGCGCCGCGACCTGTGTCGGCGGTTCGGCATCGCGCCGCGACCTGCGCCTGCGGTCGCGCGGCGGCCTGTGTTGGCGGTTCGGCGTCACGCCGCGACCTGCGCTGTCTGTCGCGACCGGCGCAGCGGGCATTGTCACAGCGTCGGGCGCTGCTGCCGGGCCAGCTGATTTGCGAGGATGACGACCATGGCATACGACCCGAGCACCCTGCCCGACGTTTCCGGGCTCACCGTCGGCATCATCGGTGGCACCGGCGACCAGGGCCGAGGGCTCGCCTACCGGTTCGCCCGGGCCGGTCTGACGGTGCTGATCGGTTCCCGCTCCGCGCAGCGAGCGGCCGAGTCGGCCGCCGAGATCGCCGCGCTGCCCGGTGTGCCGGCCGGCGGCAGCGTCACCGGTGCCGACAACGACGAGGTGGCCCGGCGCAGTGACCTGGTGATCATTGCGGTGCCCTGGGACGGGCACGCCGCCACGGTCGGCGCGCTCGCCGAACCACTCGCCGGCAAGATCGTCGTGGACTGCGTCAACCCGCTCGGTTTCGACAAGCAGGGCCCGTACGCGTTGCCGGTGCCGGAGGGCAGCGCCGTCCAGCAGGCCGCCGCGCTGCTGCCCGACTCCCGCGTGTGCGCCGCTTTCAACCACGTCAGCGCTCCGCTGCTGGCCGACCCCGAGATCGACCGCATCGAGCTGGACGTGCTGATCTGCACCGAGGAGCGGGAGCTGGTCGGCATCGTCGGCGCGCTCGCCGCCCACATCCCCGGGATGCGTGGCATCTACGCTGGTCGGCTGCGCAACGCCCACCAGATCGAGGCGTTCACCGCCAACCTGATCGCCATCAACAAGCGCTACAAGGCGCACGCGGGCGTCCGCGTCACCGACCTCTGAGCGCGCGTACCCCGCTCGTCGCCGTCGACGCAACGCCGCCGGGCCTGCTGGCCATAGTGTGATGTGACGATCCAGATGGAGCCGACCGACCAGGAGTTGACCGGGTGGTGTTGCAGCAGGCCGACGGCACGATCACGCCGGCCCGGGTCGCGGGTGGCGCGTTCGGCCTCGTCGGCGCGGGCATCAGCGAAGACGGCGGGGCGGATCTGGTCGCCTACGACAGGGTCGGCGTCGAGATCGACAGGCGACCGCTGTTCACCCCGTTCGACAAGCTTGGTCGCTGCTACGCCGACCCGGCCGGCGCGGTCGTCTACGGCGACCCCGGCCCCACCTGCCAGCCCGCCGAGCCGTGGCACCGTCGTTGACTGCACAAACCAAGAGCGGATCCGTGGCAGAAAAGGTGTCAGCCGGCCGGCGTGTCCACTACCGCAACTGCCACGGATCCGGATCCCTCGTCAGGGGCGGCCGGCGGTCAGAAGGTGACGTTGACGCCGGCCGCCTTGCAGGCCTTGGTCAGGGAGGCGCCGGCCTTCTCGAAGGCCGGGTTGTCCGCGGCCGCCGCCGGATCCGTGGCGTTGGCGGACTTGCCGGCCTCGGCGCCGAACTGCTCCAGCGCGGCAACCACCTTGCTGTCGGTGGCGCCGGTGGCGGCCACCCGGGTCACCTCGTTCTGCAACCCGGACAGGATCTTCTGGAACAGTGCCGGCGACGGCTCGCTGCCGGAACTCACCGCGGCCACCAGGTCTTCCTTCATCTTGTCGCTGGCCTGCTTCGCCGACTGGCAGAGCTCTTTGTCGCTGACCGCGTCCGCCGCGTCAGCGGTGGGCGGTGCCGGGCTGGCCGAGGTGGCGGCGGCGGACGGCGGGGTGGCCGACGGCGACCCTCCGGCCGTCGGGGCCTCGTCCTCACCACCGCAGGCGGTCAACATCAGCAGAGCGGCGCAGGCCAGGACAGGCAAAGAAGCACGGATCCGATTCACGAGCGAGAACCGTAGCGGTTCCCGGGAAATTCCGCTCGCCCTATCCGGCGTCCAGTCGCGGCACCCACCGATCGCCGAGAAGCTGGCCGAGCACCATCAACAGGATGCCACTCAGGAGTGCGGTGCCGACGCCGAGGGCGAAACCGAGTGGACCATGACTTTGCGGGCGTGGGCAGGCGGGCGGGGAGGCGGCGCGCGCCCAGGGGTGCTCCCGGGCCAACCACCACAGGATTCCGAGCCCGAACGGTACGAGGCAGACCAGCCAGAACCAGAACCACCGCGTACCCAGCACCGGAGCGGGCCCGGTCAGCAGGACACCGATGATGACCACGGCGGCGGCGAGGCCCGTTCCAGCGACGAGGTTCCCGAGTGGCTGGAGAACGCTGCTGCGGCTGTCCAGGCCCGCAGCCTGCAACTGTTCGGCGATGCCGATCGCGCCTGGCCCCGCGTAGGACTCCTCGCGGACGGTGCCGGCGATCGTGAGCTGATCGAAGTAGGTGGTGTCGGTCCACCAGACCCGACCGTCGGGCGTGCGCCACCCGAACAGCGGACCGAGAGTGCCGGACGATTCCAGGTCAGCGGTGCCAAACCACGGGGTTCGCTGGTCGGCGTCCCACCGGTCACCCCACTGGTAGGCCACCACGTGGCCGGCAGCCAGATCCGCTTCCGCCTGGTCGTAGCTCTGCTGCCGAGGCGCCGTCCACCAAGCCGTTCCGGCCGCAACCAGCCACAACGCGACGACGCCGAGCCGCAACACCGTCCACCAGCGCCAGCGCCGACCAGCCGGGATGTCATCGGTCATGATCGCATCGTCGCAGTGGGCGTCCAGTCGCGACGGAGCCGATGACCACCGTGGAGATCGACCGGAACTGTCGTACGTACGTTCTATCGTCGGTGGCGTGTTGGAGGAGTTGGCGCGGGCAGAGGTGGCGACGGGTTCCTGCGTCGACGCCGCTGTCTGGGCCATGCCGGAGAGCGAGCTGATCGATGCTCTCGACGCTGCGCACCGGCTCGAGCAGCGGCTCGCCGCGGTGAAGCTGGCGCTGGTGCGTGAGCTGGACGGCCGTGGCGTGGCGGTGGCGCAGGGGGCGTCGTCCACCGCCGTCTGGCTCCGCGATCGGCTCCGGCTCGGCGTGCCGGCGGCCCGTCGGTTGGTCGACCTCGCTGAGGCGCTCGGCGGCGAGTCCGGCGAGATGACCGCCGCACTCGCCGACGGCCGGGTCGATCTGGAGCAGGTCCGGGTCATCGCCGATGTCGCGGCCACGGTTCGAGGTGCGGCCGGCACCGAGGCGGCCGGGTCGGCAGTCGCACTCCTCCTCGACTGGGCCGGGCAGTTCGAGCCGTCCACCCTGCGCCGACTCGGGAGCCGGATTCTCGATCACGTGGCACCCGAGATCGCCGAGGCGGCCACCGGCAGAGCGCTGGAAGCGGAGGCGGCCCGCGCCGCACGCGACCGGCAGGTAACCCTCTCCGACCAGCGGGATGGGCGCACGCGGCTGGCGGGCAGCCTCGACGCGGAGACCGCCGCGCTGCTGCGGGCTGCCATCGAGCCGCTCACCGCACCAGCCGGCCCGGACGATCCCCGTTCGCCCGGGCAACGACGCCACGACGCCCTGGGCGACATCTGTCGGCTCGTCCTCGGCACCGGCGAGTTGCCCGAGCATGGCGCCGACACCGCCCAGCTCGTCGTCACCACCGGGTTCGACACCCTCACCGGAAGCCTCGGGCCCGGCACGCTGGACAGCGGCATCACCCTCACGCCCGCAACGGTGCGCCGGTTGGCCTGCGACGCGGCGGTCCTGCCCGCAGTGCTCGGCGGCGCAGGTCAGGTCCTCGACGTTGGTCGGCAACGTCGGCTCATCACCGGGCCGCTGCGGCGGGCCCTGGTGCTGCGAGATCGGGGCTGTGCCTTTCCGAGCTGCGACCGGCCACCCCGCTGGTGTGAGGGCCATCATCTGCGGCACTGGGCCGACGGCGGCGTCACCAGCCTCGCCAATGCGGTGCTGCTCTGCCGTCACCATCATCGTCACGTGCACCAGCACGGCTGGCAGGTCCACCTCGCCGCCGACGGTCATCCGGAGTTCATCCCGCCCGTCTGGCTCGACCCCGATCAGCGTCCCCGTCGCAACCACCTACACCACTCGCCTACGCCCGGGATGCCGTGGCGAGCAGAGCCGGCGTCCGGCCGGTCGAAGCCGTTGACTTCGATGCCCGCCGGGGCGGGCTCGCCCACGCTGGTGTCCACCGCCCCGGCACAGCTGGCCTCCCTGTCCGCCGGGTCGCGACTGCTGGGGCAGGTGCCTGCCGGGCCACGAGCCCGCGCGGTCGTAACCCGTCCAACGGCCAGCCGGGAGGCGCGACTGCCGGACGGGGCGGAACGGCAGGCCGCGAGGCGTCCGTCCGGTCGACCCGTTCGCCGGACGCACCCGCCCTGACCGTCAAGTCGTAGCTGACGATCAACCGTAACGGTGCGCCGCTGCGTAGGCGGGCTCATGCCTGTCGCTGTGGTGTGGTCCATGGCCGATCGCCCACGGACGATCCGGCAGCGCCGATGGGATGTGGGTCGGTGGAAAGCAGCGGTCGGGCCGGGCGTGGCACGGCGATGGCAGCCCGGGCTGCTACCGACGGGCGGTGGCCGGAGCTCCCCGATCGTCGCCCTGGCCGGCCACCCATCGTCACCCGGGCGCCCCGACGGTCGCCCGGGTGAGTTGATGGTCGTGGCCGGGTCCGCCACAGACCCGCGGACGGTCAGAAGGTGTGTTCGGCGGCGGGGAACTGGCCGGAGCGGACCTCGTCGGCGAAGCGGCGGGTGGCCTCGTCGAGCGTGTCGGCCAGGGCGGCGTAGCGCTTCACGAAGCGCGGCGCCTTGCCGGTGCGCAGGCCCGCCATGTCCTGCCAGACGAGCACCTGGGCATCGGTGTCCGGGCCGGCGCCGATGCCCACCGTGGGGATCGGCAGCTCGGCGGTGACCCGCTTGGCGACGTCACCGGGCACCATTTCGAGCACCACCGCGAAGGCACCCGCCCCGGCGACCGCGCGCGCGTCGGCCAGGATCTCGTCGGCGGTTTCGCCGCGGCCCTGCACCCGGTATCCGCCGATGGTGTGCTCACGTTGCGGGGTGAAGCCGATGTGCGCCATCACCGGGATGCCGGCACCGACGATCGCCTCGATCTGCGCGGCGAAGCGCTGGCCGCCCTCCAGCTTCACCGCGTGACAGCCCCCCTCCTTCATGAACCGGACGGCCGTACGCAGCGCCTGGGTCGGACCCTCCTCGTACGACCCGAAGGGCAGATCACCGACGACCAGGGTCTGCCGGGTGGCCCGGACGACCGCCCGGACCAGCGGCAGCAGTTCCTCGGCAGTCACCGGCAGGGTCGTCTCGTAGCCGAACACGTTGTTCGCCGCCGAGTCGCCCACCAGCAGCACCGGGATACCGGCGGCATCGAAGATCGAGGCCGTGTACTGGTCGTACGAGGTGAGCATCGACCATTTCTCACCGCGCTCCTTGGCGGCGAGCAGGTCGCGGGTGCGGACGCGACGGGTGGCCGGGCCGCCGTAGAGGGCGGTCACCTCGGCCGGAGTGGATTCCACGATGTTCTCCTTCCTCGAGGCCGCGTACGCGGTCCCCGGGTTCCGCCGCGATCGTCCCACCGTGCGGACGGTCGGCGGCAGGGCGCAGTGGAGGATGTCACTCCGGCCGGCCGGCGCGGGCCGGCCGAGTGGACCCTGAAGCCGGTCAGCCGTTCTCGCGCCACCGGTTGGTGATCGGTAGCCGTCGGTCCCGTCCGAACGCCTTCATGGAGATCTTCGTACCCGGCGCCGACTGTCGGCGCTTGTACTCGGCGGTATCCACCAACCGCAGCACCTTGTCCACCACGGCCGGGTCGTGGCCGTCGGCGATCAGGCCGTCCCGGCCGAGGTCACCGTCGATGTAGCCGATCAGGATCGGATCGAGTACGTCGTAGTCGGGCAGCGAGTCGCTGTCGAGCTGGCCCGGGCTCAGCTCGGCGCTCGGTGGCTTGCCGATCGAGTTCTCCGGGATCGGTGGCGTCAGACCCAGCCGCGCCGCCTCGGTGTTGCGCCACTTGGCCAGCCGCCAGACCAGGGTCTTCCACACGTCCTTGACCGGGTTGAAGCCACCGACCGAGTCGCCGTAGAGCGTCGAGTAGCCGACCGCCAGCTCGCTCTTGTTGCCGGTGGTCAGCACCAGGTGGCCCTCCTGGTTCGACAACGCCATCAGGATGACGCCGCGTACCCGGGCCTGGAGGTTCTCCACCGCCACCCCGGACAGCGACATGTTCGCCAGGAAGGTGTCCACCATCGGCTGGATCGGCTCCACCCGGTAGTCCAGGCCGGTCCGCTTGGCCAGGTCGGCCGCGTCGGAGCGGCTGTGCTCCGAGGAGTGCTGGCTGGGCAGGGAGACACCGACCACCCGGTCGCCGCCGAGGGCGTCCACCGCGATGGCCGCCACCACCGCCGAGTCGATGCCGCCGGAGAGCCCGAGCACCACCGACGGGAAGCGGTTCTTCTCGACGTAGTCACGCAGGCCGAGCACCAGCGCCTGCCACACCTCGGCCTCGTCGGCCACCGGCTCGATGAGGCCGCCGGTAGCCGCCGGGCCCGTGGGCGCGGGCGGGATCCCGTCGACGGTACGACGCACCACCCGCAGCCCGTCGGCCATCCGCTCGCCGTCCCCGATCTCATCGTCGCTCCCGCTGGTGCCGTCGGTGGCCTCGCCGGCCGCGGGCAGGTCGACGTCGTGCACGAGCAGGTGGGTGACGAACTGCGGCGCCCGGGTCAGCACCGTCCCGTCCGCCGCGACGATCATCGAGTCGCCCTCGAAGACCAGCTCGTCCTGACCGCCGATCATGTTGACGTACGCGATGGTGGCGCCGGCCTCGGCGGCCCGCCGGCGGACCACCGGAAGCCGCAGGTCGTCCTTGTTCAGCTCGTACGGCGAGCCGTTGATGTTGACCACCAGCCCCACCCCGGCCCGCCGGGCGGCGGCGAACGGCCCGCCGGCCTGCCACAGGTCCTCGCAGATGGTCAGCGCCACGTCCACCCCACCGAGCCGGACCACGGTGAGCATGTCGCCGGGCACGAAGTAGCGGTCCTCGTCGAAGACGCCGTAGTTGGGCAGGTGGTGCTTGAAGTAGGTGGCGACCACCTCACCGCGGTGCAACAGCGCGGCGGCGTTGCGCGCCCCCCGGCCCGGCTCGGCGTCCGCGCTGACCTGCGGCGGACCGTCGGCGTCCAGGTAACCCACCACGACCGGCAGGTCGCCCAGGCCGTCGGCGGCCAGATCGGCGGCGAGCCGGCCGAGTGCCGCCTGGGAGGCGGCCACGAAGGACCGCCGGAAGACCAGATCCTCCACCGGGTACCCGGTCAGCATCATCTCGGGGAACAGGACGAGCTGGGCGCCGGAGGCGGCGGCCCGGCGGGTCCAGGCGCGGACGAGACCGGCGTTGCCGGTGAGGTCACCGACACTGGGGTTGACCTGGCACAGGGCGAGACGCAGGGTGGGCATGTCCTCATCTTGCCCCAGTGGCACGGGCACGACACGTCGGCGTGGGGCAGTGCGACCGGGCCGGACCGCCGGTCGGGACGGGACGGGACGCAACGGCTGCGGTTCGGTTAACGTCTGCGTAATCGGGTCGGTGGAGACTGGTCGGTCAGGTCGGGCAGAGTCCGACCGAAGGCGGACATAGCGTGTCGCGGAAGGTTGGGGAAGTGGACCGTCAGCAGGAGTTCGTCCTCCGTACGCTGGAAGAGCGGGACATCCGTTTCGTCCGGCTGTGGTTCACCGACGTGCTCGGCACGCTCAAGAGCGTGTCGGTCGCTCCCGCCGAACTGGAGGCCGCCTTCGAGGAGGGCATCGGCTTCGACGGCTCGGCCATCGAGGGATTCGCCCGGGTCTTCGAGTCGGACATGGTCGCCATGCCGGACCCGACCACCTTCCAGGTCTTCCCGTTCGAGGGCGGGGTCAGCGGCGAGAGCGCCCGGATGTTCTGCGACATCCTGCTGCCCGACGGCGGCCCTTCCTGGGCCGACCCCCGCCATGTGCTGCGTCGGGCGTTGTCCCGGGCCGCCGAGAAGGGCTTCACCTTCTACACCCACCCCGAGATCGAGTTCTTCCTGCTGGAGAACGGACCGATGGACGGCACCGTGCCGGTGCCGGTGGACACCGGCGGTTACTTCGAGCACACCACGCACGCCGTGGCGCGGGACTTCCGCCGCCAGGCGGTGCTGTCGCTGGAGCGGATCGGCATCTCGGTGGAGTTCAGCCACCACGAGGTCGCCCCCGGCCAGCAGGAGATCGACCTGCGCTACGCCGACGCGCTGACCACCGCCGACAACATCATGACCTTCCGGCACGTGGTCAAGGAGGTGGCGCTCTCCACCGGCGTGCAGGCCACCTTCATGCCCAAGCCCTTCACCGACCAGCCGGGCAGCGGGATGCACACCCACCTGTCGCTGTTCGAGGGGGAACGGAACGCGTTCCACGACGCCAGCGACCCGATGAAGCTGTCCAAGGTGGCCCGGGCGTTCATCGCCGGGCTGCTGGCCCACGCCCGGGAGTACACCGCGGTCACCAACCAGTGGGTCAACTCGTACAAGCGGCTGTTCCCGCAGGCGCTGCCGGACCGGGTCACCGAGAGTCCCGCGTACGTCTGCTGGGGGCACCTGAACCGCTCCGCGCTGGTCCGGGTGCCGGCGTACGGCAAGCCGAACTCGGCCCGGGTGGAGATCCGCTCGCCCGACTCGGCCGCCAACCCGTACCTCGCCTTCGCGGTGCTTCTCGGCGCCGGGATGAAGGGCATCGAGGAGGGGTACGAGTTGCCGCCGGGCGCCGAGGACGACGTGTGGGCGCTGACCAGTGCCGAGCGGCGGGCGATGGGGTACGAACCGCTGCCGGAGAACCTGTCCGAGGCGATCGACGTGATGGCGGGTTCGGAACTGGTCGCCGAGGTGCTCGGCGAGCACGTCTTCGACTTCTTCCTGCGTAACAAGCGGGCCGAGTGGGAGCAGTACCGCCGCGAGGTCACTCCCTACGAGCGCCAGCACTACCTGTCGCTGTAGCCGCTGCCACCGGGCGGGCCTGTCTGTCGCGGCGGCCGCTGCTGCGGGTGGGTCCGTGGGAACGGGCCCCCCGCCGGGCTGCCGGGCGTTGCCCGGTGCCGCTATCGTCTCGATCACCGTGCCGGCACCCGCCGGCCGGAGACTCGTCGGGAGGCAGTCGGTGCTGGAGGATCTGCTCAGCGGAGCCTGGCAGAGCGTGGTGTTCGGGATCGTCGGCGTCGGCCTGATGGCCGCCGGCTTCGTCCTGGTCGACCTGCTCACCCCGGGCAAACTGCGGGACCTGATCTGGGTACGCCGTAACGCCAACGCTGGCCTGCTGCTCGCCGCGAACCAGCTCGGCGTCGCCGGCATCGTCTTCACCGCGATCCTGACCAGCTACAGCGACTTCGCCAAGGGGCTGGCCTCGACGGTGATCTTCGGGCTGATCGGTCTCGGCATCATGGCGCTGGCCTTCTTCGTGCTGGATCTGATCACGCCGGGCAAGCTCGGCGAGGTCATCTGCGCCGACGAGCCGCACCCGGTGGCCCGGGTCAGCGCCGCCAGCCACTTCGGCGCCGCGCTGATCGTCTGCGCCTGCATCGCCTGAGCGTTCGCCGTAGCCGGCCGCTCCCATGGCGTCGCGGGGCGGCCGGCAGGTGTCGAGCAGCGCCCGCCGCGAACTGCGCCCGGGGATCCGGACGTCCCGCGTGACCGCGTCCGCCCGCTCAGCCTGGTCTGAAACCCGACAGCGCTGCCCTTGCCGATCCGGGATCCTGGTCGGTCTGCCGTTCCTTGGGAGGACCGCGTGCCCGACACGCTCAGCTACTCCGACGCGGTGCGCCTGTTGGGCGGGGGGAAGAGCAGGTTCGTCGACTGGTTCGACAAGCTGACGGGGGGTGCGCTGCTGGCCGCGTCGGTGCCGGTGCCGGCACTGCTGGGCGTCTTCGATGCGAAGGCCGAGTTCGTGAGGCTCGGTCACGAGTTGCTGCGGACGGCCGGTGAAAAGCGTTCCGGCCTGTCCCGGTACGGGCGCACGCAGCGGCTGGAGGCGGCGCACGCGGTGATCGCGGTGACGGCGTTCTTCGAGGCGTTGGAGGAGATCGGCCTCCCCGCCGACGTCGCTGCGCTGCGTGTCAGCAAGGCGGAGCAGTTGGCGCTCGCCGGTGCCGGGGCGGTGGTTGATGACGCTCTCACGGATGCGCTCTTCGCCACCGCCGCGCCGCTGCCCGGCCCGCACCTGCCCTATCCCGATCTCCGCGCGGCCCTGACCAGGTACTACGACGGGCTGGTCGGCAGCCTGCTCCGCTTCCTGCGCGGGCTGGTCGCCTGGGAGGACCTGGAAGCCGAGCGTCGGCGCACAGCCGAGGAGCATATGCTGCGGCTGCCGACGGCCGCCGTCGACCGACACCGGGACCTGCTCACCCAGCTCGCGACCGACTTCCCCGAGGTGACGTTCTGGATCGGGCTGCACGAACACGAGGCGACCAGGACCCAGGTCCGATCCCTCTCGTTGGGGCTGACCGACCTACGTAAGGCACTCAGCGCGATCACCACCGGCGACCAGCCCGACGAGCGACGCGCCGCCCTTGCCGCAGCGTACGCCGCCGAACTGCGCCGCCCCATCGTCAGCTCCGGCGACGTGCCGGCGGGGCTGACGGTGCCGACGCTCGGCGAGTCGTACGTGCCGCCTCTCTGCCGCATCGAGGAGTTGGGCGCCGGCGCACGGCCCGCCGACGAATCGTGGTGGGACGGCCAGACGCTCCGCGACGATCTGTGGCAGTCCCTGGTGGTCCACCTCACCTCGCCGGCGGCGACCCGGGCGCCCCTGCTCGTCCTCGGGCAGCCGGGCTCCGGGAAGTCGGTCCTGACCCGGGTCCTCGCCGCGCAGCTACCGGCCGCCGACTTCCTCGTCGTCCGGGTGGTGCTCCGCGAGGTGTACGCCGCCGGCGACCTGCAGGACCAGATCGAGCAGGCTGTGCGCGACGACACCGGCGACCGGACGGACTGGCGGAGGCTGTCCCGCTCGGCGGCCGACGCGCTGCCGGTCGTCCTGCTCGACGGCTTCGACGAACTGCTCCAGGCCACTGGCGTCAGCCAGACCGACTACCTCCGCCGGGTGGCCAACTTCCAGCTTCGGGAGGCCGATCAGGGGCGGCCGGTGGCCGTCCTGGTCACCAGCCGGACCAGCGTCGCCGACCGGGCGCAGCCACCACCCGGGACGGTGGCGGTCCGCCTGGAGCCGTTCGACGAGATGCGCGTCCACACCTGGGTCACGACCTGGAACCGGGCGAACCGCGCCTCGTTCCGGGCACTCGGTGTCCAGCCGTTGGACCCGGCGACCGTGCTCGCGCACGGTGACCTGGCGGGGCAGCCGTTGCTACTGCTGATGCTGGCGCTCTACGACGCCGAGGGCAACGACCTGCGGGATGCCGGCGAGCTGCGCCGGGGTGAGCTGTACGAGCGGCTGCTGCGCCGATTCGCCCGGCGGGAGATCACCAAACAGCGCGACGGCCTGCCCGAGCGGGAGTTGGACCGGGCGGTCGAGGAGGAGCTGCGGCGGCTCGCGGTCGTGGCGTTCGCCATGTTCAACCGCCGCGCCCAGTGGGTGAGCGAGCAGGATCTCGACGCCGATCTGGCCGCGTTGTCCGTCGGCGGGACGGCACCCGCCGACCGGAGCGGGTTGCGCAGCCCGCTGCGGGGCGCCGAGGTCGTGCTGGGCCGGTTCTTCTTCATCCACCGTTCCAGGGCGTCCACCGACGACGGCCGACGGGAGACGTACGAGTTCCTGCACGCCACGTTCGGCGAGTACCTGGTGGCCCGTTTCACCTGGAAGGTGGTCGACGATTTGGTGGCCCGGGAGGCCGCAAGCATCGGCGGCCTCGGCGGCGCACCGGTCGACGACGACCTGCTGCACGCCTTGCTGTCCCACGCGGTGCTCACCATCCGGGCTCCGGTGCTCGGATTCCTCACCGAGCGGCTCGCCAGCCGGGACGACGAGTGGCGGTCCGCCTGGACGGATCTGCTGCTGCGGCTGTTCCGGTCGGCGCCGTACGAGTCCAGGGCGCGCCGCCTCGACTCGTACCGGCCGAGCGGTCTGACGGTGCCTGCCCGGTACGCGGTCTACTCGGCGAACCTGCTGGTGCTCGCCCTGTGCGTGGGGGACCTGTCGTGTGCCGTCCTCTACTCGGCCCCGGCGGGGGGTACAGACCGGTGGCGGCGTGACGCATTGTGGTGGCGGGCGCAGCTTCCCGTGGAGGACCACCTCGGTCTGCTGGCGGCGGTGCGCCCGATCAGGACGTGGGCGGGGCGGGGCCAGGAGTTGATCCTGTCGATCCGGCCGCCGGACGAGCCGCTCCCAGCCCGCATCGACCTCCGCTGGCAGTACGGCAGCGGAGATGATGCCGTCGACACGGACGCCCGGTACGTGTACGCGCAGAGCGGGAACGACATCGAGGTCCTTCACCACACCGCCTACTTCGAGTGCGACCGGGCGGTCGAGGCGGTGCTGCACGTGGTGGAACCCTTCGACTTCCTCCTGTCCGAGGGGGTGCGGCAGGAGGCGCTGGCCCGTTCGGACCTGGAGAGCTTCTACACCTTCCCGGAGGGAGACCGGTCGGAGGCGCGACTGCTGCTCGATGTGGCGCTCGCATCGTTGTCGTCCGCAGGCGTTGCCGGACGTGAGCGGGCGTACGAGCGTCTGGTGGCCACCTTCGACTCGTACGACGAGGACCCCGATCAGGGCGGGATCGTCGCGTTGCTGCTGGAACGCATGACCGCCGACATCGAGTTGCCTCCGGGCTTCGTGGCCGGTGTGCTCCGTCGTCTCGCGGAGCTGTATCTGACCGTGGGTTTGCAGGTGTCGACGTTTCGCTGTGTGCTGGCGTTCCTCGGCCGGGACCGGCAGGCGGACCTGCGGTTCAGTGCCCTCGTTCCCCGTCTTGTGGTGGGTGCCCGGGGCGGCGCTGCGGGGCGGGGCCAGCCCGCCGACTGGCTGGATGAGTTCAGTGCCGAGGTGCTTGTGCGCCTGTACGAACTCGAACTTCGCCGGGACCCGGTCTCGGCCTCGGAGGCGGAGAGCTTCCGGCGGCGGTGTGGTGCCCGCCGCCCCGACCTGGTTGGACGGCTCCGACCGCTCGCCGATCCCAACTGGTCGGATCGCGAACTGTCACACCGACAGGACGGTGTCGGGGACGCGGTCGCGGCTGACGACTGAGGCAGCCCGCTCGGAGGGCGGTCGACGTCGACCGCCCCTGAGGTGACCCGGACCGGCCATCGGTTCTAGCCAGTGCGCAGGCGGGGCGGCATCCAGCTGTCGGATGCCGCCCCGCCTGCCGTCGCGCCGTGGGCTGTCACGGCCGGTACGGCGTCGCGTCGCATAACTGCCGGGTTACTTGCCCGCGGAGTCGCCCTGACCGCCCCGGCCGCCGGGGCCACCGAGGACGCCGGCCTCGACGGCTGCGGTGATCGCGTCGGCCTGCTCCTGGGTGAGCTTGCCCTCCTCGACCGCCGTGGCGAGCCGTTCGGCCATGGCCTCCTTACGGTCCTCGGGGGAACCCTGCGGCCCGCGGTCGCCGCCACGTGGGTGGTCGCCACCACGGCGCTCACCGTCCGGCTTGCCCTGCGGCCTGTGCTGCTCGCGGAGCTTCTTTAGCGCCTCGGTCACCTTCTCGGTCGGCACGCCCAGCTCCTCGGCCAGCGCCTCGGCGAACTGCGCCTGCCGTGCGGTCCGCTGTTCCTGCCGGTCGCCCTGCGGCTCGCTGCTCGCGCTGGCGCTCGGGGTGGGCTTGTCGTCGGCGAGCGCCACGGTGGGAGCGGCGATCCCCACGCCGAGCACGCCCGCCGCGGCCAGGCCGGCCAGCAGGTGCTTCTTCGAAATCGTGCGGGACATCGTTCCTCCAACTCGTCGGTGATGCGATGACGTCACCGACAGTGACGAGCCTGGCTGGGCGTGCACCATGGTGAAGCTGTCAGCGAGCTGGCAATCCGGACTGAAATCCGGACGTGTCCGACAAAGAGTCAGCGGACGGCGGCGACCACGCTGAGGGTGCCGGCGTCGGCGTCGAGGGTCGCCCGGGTACCGACCGGGACGGTGAGCTGCCCGGGGCCGTGACCGATCGGCAGGCCACCCAGCACCGGTACGCCCAGGTCACCGAGGCGCTCGACGAGCACGTCGGCCACCGTGGTGTCCCAGCCGTCGGCGCAGTCGGTGAACTGTCCCACCGCCACCCCGGCCAGCCCGTCCAGCGCGCCGGCCCGGCGAAGCTGGGTCAGCATCCGGTCGACCTTGTACGGCGGTTCCTGCACGTCCTCCAGCAGCAGCACCGCGCCGGTCAGGTCGGGCATGTCCGGGGTGCCGAGCGAGGCCACGACCAGACAGAGGTTGCCGCCCAGCAGCCGGCCGGTGGCCCGTCCTCCGACGCGTACGCCGAAGGTCTCCTCGCCCTCGACGGCGCGTACGGTGACCGGTTCGGTGCTGGTCATCGCCGCGTGCAGGGACTCGGCCGAGGCCAGCGGGGTGCGCTCGTCGCGCCAGGCCGCCCCGGGACCGTGCACCCCGGCCAACCGGGCACCCCGCCAGAGCGCCAGGTGCAGCGCGGTGATGTCGGAGAACCCGGCCACCACCTTCGGGTCACGGCGTACCGCCGCCAGGTCGATCGCATCCACCACCCGCTGTGCCCCGTACCCGCCCCGGGTGCAGATCACCCCGCGCACCTGCGGATCGGCGAACGCGGTGTTGAGGTCGGCCGCCCGCAGCGCGTCCGCCCCCGCCAGGTAGCCCTGCCGGGCGTAGGCGTTGGGCGCGAGCACCGGGCGCAGTCCCCAGCCGGTGAGCAGCTCCACGCCCCGGGCCACCCGTTCCGGGCGGGTCGGTCCGGACGGCGACACCAGCATCACCGTGTCGCCGGGGCGCAGGGCGGGCGGGCGTACGACGTCGTCGGGCGCGATGCGGTCGGACACAGCGGCAGAGCCTACTGCGGTGGCCGGGATCGTTCACCGGATCTCGGCCCGGACCCTGCCGACGTTGCTGGACACCGCGCCGATCCCTCGCGCCGGCCTGGTCGGCCGGACCGGATAGCCTCGACGATGTGGCAACCGCGTTGGTGATCGAGAACGACCCGACCGACGACCCGCGCCGGCTGGGGGAGTGGCTGACCGAAGCCGGGCTGGAGCTGGCGGTGGTCCGCCCGCACGCGGGCGAAGCTCTTCCCGCCGACCTGGACGGGTACGCCGCCCTGGTGGTGCTGGGCGGTGATCAGCAGGCCTACCCGCTGGTCGACGGGGTGCCGGCGGCGCCCTGGTTCCCGGCGGTGGAGAAGCTGCTCCGCAAGGCGGTGCGGCACCGGCTGCCGACCCTGGGCGTCTGCCTCGGTGCGCAGCTGCTCGCCGCCGCCCACGCCGGCACGGTCGTCCGCAGCCCGTCCGGGCCGGAGGTCGGGCCCGCCGTGGTCGGCCGGCGTGACGCGGCCGAGTCCGATCCGCTCTTCCGGTACGTTCCGCTGATCCCCGATGTGTTGCAGTGGCACGCCGACGAGATCACCGAGCTGCCCGCAGGTGCCACCCTGCTGGCCGCCTCCACCCGCTATCCGCACCAGGCGTTCCGCCTCGGCGACCGGGCCTGGGGGTTGCAGTTCCACATCGAGTGCGACACCGCGATGATCGCCGAATGGGCCGCCGACTCGGCGCTGCTGGCCGAGCTGGGCTACGACCCGCAGCTGGTGATCTCCGCCTGCGACGCGGTGATGGCCGACGTCGAGGAGGTCTGGCAGCCGTTCGCGGCGCGGTTCGCCGCCCTCGCCCTCGGCGAACTGGACGAGGGGTCCCGGCGCAGCCTGCCCCTGCTCGGGCACTGATGGGCCGGCCGACCAACGCCACGGGCCGGCTCGCCCGCTACGGCTTCGGCGTCACCGACGACGACGCGGGCGCCCGTGCCGCCGACCTGCTCGGGCCGGACGGGCTCGACCTGTGGCGCCCGCAGACGCAGGAACCCACCGGCGAGCAGGCCCAGGAGCTGCTCACCGCGCTGTCCCGGGCCGCCGACCCGGATCTGGCGCTGCGTCAGCTGCACCGACTGGTCGAGGCGGAGCACCGTGCGGCGGCCGGCCCGAACGGCGCCGCCGGCCCGGGAGCGGCGGTGCGGCAGCGGGGTGCGGGGCCCGGACGCGTCACGGCGACCCCCACCGGCCAGGGCGGGAACACCGGGAACGGGGATGGCGCCGACAATGGCGGTGCTGCCGGGAGCCAGGAGACAACCGAGGGGGCCGTCGGCGGCATCGGAGCGGGCTCGGCGCTGCTCGCCGCGCTGCACGACGATCCGGGTCTGCGTCGCCGGCTGCTCGCCGTGCTGGGCGCCTCCTCGGCGCTCGGCGACCACCTGGTGGCCAACCCCGACCAGTGGCCGGTGCTGCGTACCGAGCCGGACGGCCTCGCCCCGACCGCGGACGGACGGCTCGACCTGTCCGGCGAGGGTAATCCTGTCGCGGTGCTGCGGCGGGCGTACCGGCTGGCGTTGCTGCGGGTCGCGGCGGCCGACCTGACCGGCGGGCGCGGCCTGGAACAGAGCATGGCCGCGCTTTCGGCACTGGCCGACGCCACGCTGTCGGCCGCGTACCAGATCGCCGTGGCGGAGTTGCCCGAGGGCACCCGGGAACCGCGACTGGGCGTCGTCGCGATGGGCAAGTGCGGCGGCGGCGAACTGAACTACGTCTCCGACGTCGACGTGATCTTCGTGGCGGCCGAGGACGACGACCTGACCACCGCCACCACCGTGGCCACCCGACTGATCCACATCTGTGGTCTGGTCGCCTGGCCGGTCGACGCGGCCCTGCGGCCCGAGGGCAACCGGGGGCCGCTGGTGCGGACCCTCGCGAGTCACCTGGCCTACTACCGGCGCTGGGCCCGGACCTGGGAGTTCCAGGCGCTGCTCAAGGCCCGTCCGGCCGCTGGCGACCTGGCGCTCGGCCAGGAGTGGATCGACGCGCTGGCACCGCTGCTCTGGCAGGCGGCCGAACGCCCCGAGGCGGTCGAGGACGTCCGGGCGATGCGGCGCAAGATCATCGACCACATCCCGCCGAAGGAGCTGGAACGCGAGATCAAACGCGGTCCCGGCGGGCTGCGTGACATCGAGTTCGCGGTGCAGCTGCTGCAACTGGTGCATGGCCGGGGCGACGAGACGTTGCGGGCGCCCGGCACCATCCCCGCCCTGCGCGCGCTGGTCACCGGCGGCTACGTCGGCCGGGCCGACGGCGAGGCGCTGCTGCGCGGCTACCGGTTCCTGCGCAGCGTCGAGCACCGGCTGCAACTTCAGGGCCTGCGGCGCACCCACACCGTACCGACCGAGCCCGGTGCGTTGCGCTGGCTCGCCACCGCGCTCGGCTACACCGCCGCACCCGGGCGCAGCGCCGTCGAGGAGTTCCGCGCCGAGTGGGTCACCCACGCCTCAGAGGTACGCCGGCTGCACGCCAAACTGCTCTACCGGCCGCTGCTGGAGTCGGTGGCCCGGGTACCGGCCGACGGGCTGCGGCTGACCCCGCAGGCGGCCCGCAACCGCCTGGAGATCCTCGGCTTCGCCGACCCGGCCGGGGCGCTGCGTCACCTCCAGGCCCTCACCGGCGGGGTGAGCCGTACCGCCGCCATCCAGCGCACCCTGCTGCCGGTGCTGCTCAGCGAGTTCGCCGACGCCCCCGAGCCGGACCGGGGGCTGCTCAACTACCGCCAGGTCTCCGACTCCCTCGGCAGCACCCCCTGGTACCTGCGGCTGCTGCGCGACTCCGGGCCGGTGGCCCGCCGGCTGGCCCGGGTGCTCTCCTCCTCCCGGTACGTCGCGGATCTGTTGGCCCGCGAGCCGGAGGCGCTGCGCCTGCTGGCCGAGGAGAGCGAGCTGAGCCCCCGCCCGCGCGAGGTGCTCTTCGACGGCCTCACCGCCGCCGCGGCCCGGCACAGCGACCCGGTCGAGGCGACCCGGGCGGTACGCGCGCTGCGCCGCCGGGAACTGCTCCGCCTCGCCTGCGCCGATGTGCTCAGCCGGGCCGGTTCGCTCGCCCCGGCCCGCCCCGAAGGCGGTCGGACCACGCCCGCCCTGTCCGACATCACGGCGGTCGGCACCGCGCTCTCCGACGTCACCGACGCGACCCTCGCCGCCGCGCTGCGGACCGCCCGGGCCGCCCAGCCGGCCATGCCGGGACTTACCTTCGCGGTGATCGGGGTGGGCCGGCTCGGCGGGTACGAGTCGAACTACCTCTCCGACGCCGACGTGCTCTTCGTCTACGACCCGCCGGAAGGGGTCAGCGAGAGCTCCGCCAGTGCCGCCGCGCACGCCATCGCCGAGGAGCTGCGGCGGCTGCTCGGCATGCCCGCACCCGACCCACCGCTCGGCGTCGACGCCGACCTGCGTCCCGAGGGCCGGCAGGGGCCGCTGGTCCGCAGTCTCGCCGCCTACCAGCAGTACTACGCCCGCTGGTCACGGGTGTGGGAGGCGCAGGCGCTGCTGCGCGCCCGCTGCGTCTGCGGCGACGCCGAACTGGGCACCCGGTTCGAGCAGATGGTCGACCCGATCCGGTATCCGGCCGACGGGCTGACCCGGGAACAGGTCATCGAGATCCGCCGGATCAAGGTGCGGGTGGAGACCGAGCGGCTGCCCCGTGGTGCCGACCCGGCCACCCACACCAAGCTGGGCCGCGGCGGCCTGGCCGACGTGGAATGGGCGGTGCAACTGCTCCAGTTGCGGCACGCGGGCGCGTACCCGCAGCTGCGCGGCACGCGTACCCTCGACGCGCTCGCCGCCGCCCGGGACGCGGGCCTGGTCGACCCGGCGGACGCCGAGGCGATGGCGGCCGGCTGGACGCTCGCCGCGCAGGTCCGCAACGCGCTGATGCTGGTCCGGGGCCGCGCCGGTGACCAGTTGCCCCGGCACGGCGTGGAACTGGCCGGCGTGGTCCGGCTGCTCGGCCGCGACGACCCGGGCGAGTTCCTCGACGAGTACCTGCGCACCGGCCGCCGTTCCCGGGCCGCCACCGAACGCGTCCTGGAGATGTAGCGCAGCCGTCCTGGTGACCCGCCACCAGGGCCGGTCACTGATCGTGGTAGGACTGCTCGGTGCCGACATCGACCCATGCTGCCGTCCCGGACGGGGAAGCCGCCGAGGCTGCCACGGGTGCTGACGCACCGCGGCCGGGCTACCCCGTCCTCGGCGCGCTGGCGGTGTCGCTGCTGCTGGCTGTCGCGTTCCTGCTGGCCCCGCCCATGGGGACCGACCTCTCCGCGCAGGTGGCGCGCGCCGGTTTCGCCGAGCGCAACGGTCTCGCCCCGCTGGACTTCTCCTGGTACGGCGGGGTCAACCAGTTCGGTTACAGCCTCTACACCCAGACGCTCGGCGCACTGGTGGGGGTGCGTCCGCTCGGTGCGGTCGCGGCGGTCGTCTCCGCCGTGGCCCTGGCCTGGCTGCTGGTCCTCACCGGCGCCCGCCGTCCGCTGCTCGGCAGCCTGCTAGGTGCGGCCGTCCTGGTGGGTAACCTGGCCAGTGGCCGGATCACCTTCGCGGTGGGCCTGATGTGGGCGCTGCTCGCGCTCTGTGCGGTGGCCGTCCCTCGGGGGGCGGGTTGGTGGCGGCTGCCGGCGGCCGGTGCGGCAGCCGTGCTCGCGACGGCCGCCAGCCCGGTGGCCGGCCTCTTCATCGGCGTCGCCGGCGGTGCCCTGCTGGTCCTCGACGTCTGGCGGGACCGGCGACCCGGAACCGCCGCCCTGGTCCTCTGTCTGGCGCCGCTGGTGACGGTGGCACCGATGGCGGTGCTCTTCGGCAACGGTGGCTGGCAGCCGTTCAGCGCCGAATCACTGCGGATCAACCTCGCCCTGGCCGTGGTGGTGCTCGCGCTCGTACCGGTCCGGGCACTGCGGGTCGGTGCCGCGCTCACCGCGCTGCTCCTGGTCGCGGCCTATCACCTGCCCAGCCCGATCGGCTCGAACGCGCTGCGCCTGCCGATGCTCTTCGCGCTGCCGGTCGTCGCGGCGTACGTCGGACTGGGCCGGCGGTGGCTGGCCGCGCTGCTCGTCGCGCTGTTCTGGTGGCAGTCCCCGGTGATGACCAACGACATCGCCCGCCGTGGGTCGGCACCCGCGTACGCCACCTTCTACGAACCGTTGCTGGACGAACTGGACCGGCGGGCACCGGTCGGCCGGATCGAAGTGGTGCCGCTGCGGGACCACTGGGAGAGTGCCTTCATGGCCGCGGCCGTACCACTGGCCCGAGGCTGGGAGCGGCAGGTCGACGTGGGACGTAACCCGCTCTTCTACGACGGCAGTCTCGATGCCGGCCGGTATGGCGAATGGCTGCGCCGCAACGCCGTCAGCTACGTCGCCGTCGCGCCGGACGCGGCCCTCGACCGGTACGGCCAGGACGAGGCGACGCTCGTGCTGGCCGGCCAGCCATACCTGCGGGAGGTCGGTCGCCCCGGGCAGTGGCGCCTGTACCAGGTGCTCGATCCGGCACCACTTGTCTCCCGTCCGGCTCGGCTGGTCACCTCCGACGACGCGGGGGTGCGCTTCACCGTCGACGCGCCCGCCGACGTGCTCGTCCGGGTCCGTTGGTCCCGTTGGCTGTCGCTGTCCGCGGGCGACGGGTGCCTGAGCCCCGACGCGGACGGGTGGGCCACGGTACGGGCCCGCACTGCGGGCACGTTCGAGGTCACGAGCAGCCTGCGGCCGTCCGGCCACTGCCCGCCCGGCTGACGCTCGCCGCTCGCCGCTCGCCGCTCGTGGGTCGGGCGGTCGGTGGGGCGGTTGGGCGGTTGGGCGCTGAGCGCTCGCCGGTGCGTGGTTGTCGGGGGCGGGCGGTGTGGCGAAGGCCGGGCAGGGCGGCGCGTGCCCGCCGCGTGATGCCCACCTCCGGACCGCGCGCACGGTACTGGCAGCATGTCGGACGTGCCCCATCACCTCGTGCGCTGGACCGGACTGGCCGGATCGATCATGCTCTCCGTGGCGGCGTTCCTCGGTGGCGCCCTGCCCGACGGTGACCTGCGACCCAACCCGGTCAAGATCTGGCTGGGGCCGAACGGGCCGCTGATCATCGGGCTGTGGTTGTTCGGCACCGCAGCCATGGCGATGGCCTGGTGGACGCTGCGGGACCGGGTGCCGTCGGCCCGGTGGGCCCTGGTCACCGCCGGGCTGTGGGCGCTGCCGTTCCTGGTCACCCCGCCGCTGGGCAGCCGGGACGCCTACGCGTACGCCTGCCAGGGGGCGAGCTACGCCAACGGCATCAGCCCGTACGAGTACGGCGTCTCCACGCTGCCCTGCCCGTGGCTGGACACCATGTCGTACATCTGGCGGGACACCCCGGCGCCGTACGGTCCGCTGTTCGTGGTGCTCTCCGGCGCGGTGGTCGCCGCGACGGGTTCCCTGATCGGCAGCATCGCGCTGTTCCGGGTACTCGCGGTGGCCGGTGTGGTGCTCACGGCGGCCTGCCTGCCGGTGCTGGCCCGTCGGTGCGGTGTGCCGGTCGGCCGGGCCCTCTGGCTCGCCCTGGCCAGCCCGCTGGTCGGGGTACACCTGATCTCCGGCGTACACAACGATGCGCTGATGGTCGGGCTGCTGGTGGCCGGGCTGGCCGTGGTGGTCAGTCGCCCCGGGCGGCTCTGGCCGCTGCTGGCCGGCGGCGTCGTTCTCGGCCTGGCCGCCGGCATCAAGGTGACCGCGCTGGTGGTGGTGCCGTTCGCGGCGCTCGCCGCGATCACCGGCGGCTTCTCGCTGCGCGCGCTGCTGCGCCACGGTACGCCGGTGGTCGGCGGCGCCGTGGCCACGCTGTTCGGTGTGACCCTGGCCGCCGGGCTGGACCTCGGTTGGATCACCGGGCTGTCGCACGGCAACGAGGTGGTCGCCTGGACCTCCCCGCCGACCGCCGTCGGGCAGACCGTCAATTACCTGGCGCTGCCGTTCGGCCAGCACATCGACGCGCTGCCGGTGACCCGGGGCATCGCGGTACTGGTGCTGGCGGCGGTGCTGGTGTGGCTGTGGTTCCGGGCCCGCCACCGGGAGCCGCTCTGGCACGCCGCGCTGGCGTTGACCGCGACGGTGGCGCTCGCCCCGCTGTTCCACCCCTGGTACTGGTTCTGGCCGCTGGCGCTGCTCGCCGCCACCGCGCAGCGCACCTGGTGGTTCAGCGCGGTGACCGGGTACGCCGCGTTCCTGGTGCTGGCCGACGGCACCGGCCTGCCCCGCTACACCAAGACGGTCGGTGCGCCGCTGATGACGCTGTTCGTGATCGTGGTGGCGGTCCGCTTGGTACGGTCGGCAAAGGAGGCCCGGGCGGCGGCCCGTCAACCGGTACCCGTCGAGTAGGCCAGTCCGGCGGGCGATTCCTGACCCGCAGTGGAGGAGAGGTACCGCCGGTGACCGATCCCGGCGCCCGTTCCCACCCCGGTCCCCGCTCCGCGTCCGGTGCCCGCACGGAGTTGGGTCTCGGGCGTGCTCCCGATGCCCGGGCGGTGGGCACGCGGGACCGGGTCGCCCGGTACACCGGATTGGTGGGGGCGCTGCTGCTGGCGGTCGCCGGTTACCTCGGCGGTGCGCTGCCCGACGCCACCACCGACCGGGTGTGGAACACCGACGCCGGCCCGCTGACCGTCACCCTGTGGCTGCTCGGCACGGCCGCCATGGTGGGCGCCTGGTGGACGTTGCGCGATGGTGCGCCGTCGACGAGGTGGGCGTACCTGACCGCCGGGTGGTGGACGCTGCCGCTGCTGGTCACCGCTCCGCTGGGCAGCCGGGACGTCTATTCGTACGCCTGCCAGGGCTGGATCTACGCCGACGGGGGTGATCCGTACGCCACCGGGGTGGCCGCGGCGGGTTGCCCCTGGGTCGAGGCGGTCGCGCCGATCTGGCGGGACACCCCGGCCCCGTACGGGCCGTTCTTCGTGCTGCTCGCCGCGCTGGCCGTGGTGCTCGGCGGTGGGTTGGTCGGCACGGTGGTACTGCTGCGGATCCTGGCGCTCGCAGGCGTGCTGGCGGCGGCGGCCTGCCTGCCCGGCCTGGCCCGGGCAGCCGGCGTGCCGCCCCGGCGGGCGACCTGGCTGCTGCTGGCCTGCCCGCTGGTCGGGGTGCACCTGGTGGCCGGGGCCCACAACGACGCGGTGATGCTCGGCCTGCTCCTGCCCGCCCTGCTGCTCCTGGTCCGCCGCGCACCGAAGCCCGATGGTCTGCACGCGGGCCCGCAGGCGGTGCCAGCCGACGTCGCGCCGTCGCCAGCCTCGCGGTGGTGGCCGTTGGGTGGCTCGCGGCGGCGGTCGGTCGGCTCGCGGTGGTGGCGGCCGTCGGTGGGGGTGCTGCTGGTGGCCGGGTTGCTGCTCGGGCTGGCGGTGTCGGTGAAGGCCACTGCCGTGGTGGTGCTGCCGTTCGCGGCGCTGGCCGCCGTGCGGGGGCGGCCCGTCGTGCGGGCGCTGCTGCGCGACGGTGGCCTGCTGGCCGTCGGGGCCTTCGGCGGGCTGCTAGTCCCCGCACTGCTGACCGATCTCGGGCTCGGCTGGCTCGGTGGGCTGGGCCGCAGCGGCGACACCGTGCAGTGGACCTCGCCACCGACAGCCGTCGGCATGCTCGTCGACTATGTCGGCGAGCTGTTCGGTCGCCACCCCAACGCGGTCCCGTTGACCCGCATCGCCGGCCTCCTCCTCCTGGCCGCCTTCCTCCCGCTTCTCTGGTCCCACCCCCTCCACCCCCTCCACACCCTCCACCCCCTCCACCCCCCACCCGAGTCCACCCCAGCCGGGTCGATCATGAAGTTATTGCCCTGGGTAAGCGCTTGCCCAGGCCATAACCTCATGATCAACCCGGCTGGGGTGGTGTTGGGGGGAGCGGGGGTGGCGTTGGCGGCCACTGTGGTGCTCGCGCCGGTGTTTCATCCCTGGTACGCCACTTGGCCGCTGGCCCTGCTCGCGGTGGCGGCGACCCGGACCGGCTGGTTCGTGCTGCCGTGTGCGCTGGCCTCGTTCCTCGCCCTGCCGGACGGCACCAGCCTGGCCCGGCTGACCAAGGCCCCAGGCGCGATCGCGATGACGATCCTGGTCCTCGCCGTAGTCATCTGGACCCTGTCCGCCCGCCGATCACAGCGGTCGCCCCCACCCCACTGACGATCGGTAGGCGCCGGTAGGCGGCCGAACCGTGGCAGCAAAGTTGCCCGACACGCCGCTGCGGCAGCACCAGAACTGCCACGCTTACCAGCCTTGCTGCGTCGAGCCGCCAGGGGCGCGATGCGACAGGGGCCCGGGTCAGCGGCGGGCGCCGCAGGTGGGACAGGGTTCGCCGGGGCTGCTGCCGCCGATGCGACGTCGCAGGGCTACGGCGGCCGGCAACACGATCGGCCCGAGCAGCCCGACGGTGAGGGCGGCACCGACCAGGGTCGGGTAGGTCGGATGCGGAGCGCCGCCGAGGCCGTCCACCGCCCCGGCCAGGATGTGCACGCTGAGTAGGCCGATCGGGGTGAGCAGGACGACCACTGCCCAGCCGCCCCGCCAGTCCCGTCGCATGGCCAGACCGACGGCAAGCAGCAGCGCGACCACCAGCAACACCGCACCGGTGGCCGGCAGCAGTTGCTCGGCGGTCCATCGGTAGGAGCCCCAGTAGTTGCTGTGCCCGAGGACGTAGGCGGCCATGCCGCCGCCGGCGACCGCCGTGATCGGCAGCGCTCGGGCGACCAGCGGCAGGTGACCGGCGACGGCCAGCGCCAGCACGCCGAGGGCGACCTGTGGCGCCAGCACCAGCAGCGGCGGCCGGGGCAGGCCGGTGGTCAGGCCCACCACGGGCACCGCCACGGTGGCCAGCACCGCCATCGCGATGGCGACCCGAGTGGGTCGGCCGGGCGCGACGAGTACGAGGACCGCCACGACCAGCCACGCCAGCCATGCGACGATGCCGACCGACGTGAACGGGTCGAACACCGGCACGCCCGCCCCGGCAGGTGGTGGGCTTTGTTCGACGAGTGCCCAGAAGCCGGCCAGGAAGGCGGCGGTGGTCAGCGCGAGCAGCGCCGCGAGGCGTACCCCGGGAATCAGGTCGGTGGCACCGGCGGCCCGCAGCCGCTGGCGGAGGCCGCCGCGCACGAGGTCGGCGGCGTCCGCGGGGGAGGGCCAGCGCCGTCGCGGGTCCGCCAGGTCGAGGTACGTCCCGACGATCTCGTCGCCGCGGTCGCGGCGGTAGTCCGTCGGGTACGCCCGCAGCAGGTGCCGGTATCGGCGCTCGAGGCTGCTCATGCCGGCCCTCCGCTTCGCTGCGTGCCGGCCTGAGGCACCAGTGCACTGCGTTGATGATTCGCTCGCTGACGCTCGCTCATGCCAGACCTCCGGCGGTACGCGGGGTGAGGGGGCGCACCGCGCGGGCGCGCAGTCGGGCGGTGGCGGCCTCGACGTTGCGGCGTAGCCGTTCGGTCTCGGCAGCCAGCGTCGCGTCGCCGGTGGGAGAGAGGCGGTAGTAGCGGCGCAACCGCCCGTCGACGGTCTCCTCCCGGTCGAGTTCGACCAGGCCGGCGTCGGTGAGCCGGTCCAGCGCGCCGTAGAGGGTGCCGGGGCGCAGCGACAACCGCCCGTCGGAGAGGGCCGCGACCTCGCCGATGATCGCGTAGCCGTGCATCGGCTCGCGGGCGAGCGCGGTCAGGATGAGGAAGGTGGGTTCGCGTAGCGGAGTGTCCACGCCCCGAATATATCGGACGCGAAGGTATTAGGTGGGCCGACATGCCGCGGGCCGGCTCCGCGAGGTGCGGAACCGGCCCGGACGGCGCTGGCTGGAGATCAGCAGTCGAAGTACATCGCGAACTCGTGCGGGGTCGGGCGCAGACGCACCGGGTCGACCTCGTTGGCCCGCTTCCAGTCGATCCAGGTGGAGATCAGGTCGGGGGTGAAGACGCCGCCGTCGAGCAGGTAGTCGTGGTCGGCCTCCAGCGAGTCCAGCACCGCCGGCAGGGAGCCCGGCACCTGCTTGACGTCGCCCCACTCCTCCGGCGGGAGGTCGTAGAGGTCCTTGTCGATCGGCGCCGGCGGCTCGATCTTGCTCTTGATGCCGTCCAGGCCGGCCATCAGCATCGCCGAGAAGGCGAGGTAGACGTTTGCCGACGGGTCCGGCACCCGGAACTCGACCCGCTTGGCCTTCGGGTTGCTGCCGGTGACCGGGATGCGGGTGCAGGCGGAGCGGTTGCGCTGCGAGTAGACCAGGTTGACCGGCGCCTCGAAGCCCGGGACCAGGCGACGGTACGAGTTGACCGTCGGGTTGGTGAAGGCCAGCAGCGACGGCGCGTGGTGCAGCAGACCGCCGATGTACCAGCGGGCGGTGTCGGACAGGCCGGCGTAGCCGGTCTCGTCGTAGAACAGCGGCTCGCCACCCAGCCAGAGGCTCTGGTGGGTGTGCATGCCGGAGCCGTTGTCGCCGAAGAGCGGCTTCGGCATGAAGGTGGCGGTCTTGCCGGCGGCCCAGGCGGTGTTCTTCACGATGTACTTGAAGAGCTGGAGCTGGTCACCGGCGTGCAGCAGAGTGGAGAACTTGTAGTTGATCTCCGCCTGGCCGGCGGTGCCGACCTCGTGGTGCGAGCGCTCCACGGTGAAGCCGGTGTCGATCAGCCGGCGGACGATCTGGTCGCGCAGGTCGGCGTAGTGGTCGACCGGCGGCACCGGGAAGTAACCACCCTTGTACGCGGTCTTGTAGCCGCGGTTGCCGCCCTCCTCCTCACGGCCGGTGTTCCAGGCGCCCTCGATCGAGTCGATGTAGTAGAAGGCCTGGTGCGCGGAGGTCTCGTGGCGGATGGAGTCGAAGATGTAGAACTCCGCCTCCGGGCCGAAGTAGGCGGTGTCGGCGATACCGCTGGCGGCCAGGAAGGCCTCGGCCTTCTTCGCCACGTTGCGCGGGTCACGCGAGTACGCCTCGCGGGTGAACGGGTCGTGGATGAAGAAGTTCAGCGCGAGGGTCTTCTGCGCGCGGAACGGGTCGATGAAGGCGGTGGCGACGTCCGGGAGCAGGAGCATGTCCGACTCGTGGATCGCCTGGAAGCCGCGGATCGACGACCCGTCGAAAGCGAGACCGTTGGTGAAGAAGTCGTCGTCGACGGACTCCACCGGCAGGTTGAAGTGCTGCATGACGCCGGGCAGGTCACAGAAACGAACGTCGACGAACTTCACGTCCTCGTTCTTGAGGTAACGCAGGAGTTCCTCGGGATTGGCGAACACTCGTCCTCCTGGCACGTCCACGGATAGCTAGGCTCCTGGCGACGCTATGGCCGTGCGGTTGCCCAGCCATGTCTCCAGTGTTTCTGCCGTGTTACGTCCCTCGCGTTGGGTCACCCCGGGCGCCTGACCCGGACACCTCAACCCGAGGAACGGGTCCGGCTGTGCCAGTGTAGTGAAACTTGATGAGATTGGTCCTTTTTGGCGCCCCGCGTCGGCTGGCGCTGGTGCCCGTTCCGGTCGGCCTGGCGCCCGGGTCCGAGCCCGGTACGGCACCGGCGTACCGGGCCGGTACGCGCATGCTTCCCGCCTGGCGTCGGGCCCGCACCGGGTCGGCCGCGGCGCTGACTAGGCTCGTCCGGGTGACCACCCAGCCGCGCCCTTCGCCGCCACCCGCCACGGATCCCGACTTCGTCCCGGCCGACCTGGGCCGCCGGTTCGGGGCGCTGGTGATCGACTGGATTCTCTGCCTGCTCGCGTCGGGCCTGTTCGCCAGCCCCACCCGGGACGCCTGGGCACCCGTGCTGGTGCTGATCCTGCTGTACGGCGTCTTCCTGGGCCTGTTCGCCCAGACCCCCGGCATGTACGTCACCCGGATCCGGTGCGTCGACTGGACCGACGGCGGCCGGATCGGCCTGCTCCGGGCGCTGCTGCGTGGTGTGCTGCTGGCCCTGGTCGTCCCCGCCCTGCTGATGGACCAGCATCGACGGGGCCTGCACGACCGCCTCACCGGCTCGGTCGTCACCGCCGCACCGCGCTGACCCGCCCACCCGCCCGAGCCTTCACGGACGAGCCCTCGCGCCTGAGCCCTTCACCGGCGAACCGGCCCCTCCGCCCGAGCCCCAGGCTCGAGCCGCACGGACCGCCCCCGCAACGGACAGCCCTCCAGGCTCGAGCCCGCACGGACCGACCCCCTGCGGGCGTCGTGGGCTCAGCGGCCGCGCATCTGGCGGGACGCGCCGCGCGGCGGGCGGAGGTTCTTGGGGATGGCCCCCTTGGGCATCTGAGGGCGAGAGGTGAGCGCCTTGAGGCGCTTGTCCAGGGAGTTCACGTCCTTGCCGCTGAGGTTGCGGGGCAGCCGCATCAGCGTCGTCCGCAGCTTACGGATCGGCAGCTCGCCTTCGTCCTGCCCGATGACGTAGTCGTAGAGCGGGGCGTTGCCGATCACCTTGGCCAGCCGACGCTTCTCCTGGCCGAGCAGGCCGCGAACCCGCTGCGGGTTGCCCTCCGCCAGCAGAATCACGCCGGGCCGGCCGATGACCAGGTGCACCATGTCCATCTGGGTGGTCGAGCTGACCGCCGGGGAGACCCGCCAGTCACCGCGCATGTTCTCCATGATCTGCGCGGCGGCGCCCGGTTGCCCCTCGGCCGCGTTCATCATCGCCCGGTTCGACCGGAGGTTGAGCACGATCAACAGGCAGAGCAGGGCGAACAGGATGCCCAGCGGTAACCAGAGCCAGCCCCAGAGCGCGACCGCGACCACGGTCAGCGCGAGCGGGATCAGCACCGCACCGGTGGCCAAGGGGGCGAACCACTTGTCCTGCTTGGCGGTGAACCGGAACACCAACCCGATCTGCTTCAGCCGCTGGCCGAACGAGACCTTCTCCTGGGGCTTTGCCATGGCGTCGAGTCTAGTGGTCGCCCGCCGCACCGTTGATCCGCGGCCGGCTGAGTACCTTACGGCCCCGCTACGCCGCCCGCGACCCGGCGTAAGGAGGGCGAGTGGGCAGAGATCGGGCGCGGTGCCCATGCCCCGGCGGCACCTTCGCGAGCAGAGTCAAAGTCACCAGTTGACGACGATCGCAGGGAGCGCGACATGTTCGGTCACGACGCCAACCTCATGCTCACCCTCTACCGTACGCACGCCGCGGAGCTGCGGGCCGAGGCCGCCCGGGACCGGTTGGCCAGGTCGCTGCCGCGCCGCTCGGCACGCGGCTGGCTGAACCGCCGGCACCACCGGACGCGTACCGACGAGGCGCGCCACTGAGCGCCGACATGAGGGAAAACCAGCCGGCTGAGGTGAAGCCCGGTCCCGACACCGCCGCAGGTGTCGGGACCGGCACGGTCACCGGCGGCGACATCAGCACCGGCAGGGGCACCAGCAGCAGCGCGGGCACCGACCCAGGCATCACCAGCGGCCCAGTCACCAGCACGACCGGCACGACCAGTACGACCGGCACGACCAGTACGACCGGCACGACCAGTACGACCGGCACGACCAGTACGACCGGCACGACCGGCACGACCAGTACGACCGGCACGGCCAGTACGACCGGCACGGTCGCGGGCACCGGGACGGGCGCCAGCAGCGGCCCGGCGGCCGGAGGTCGGGAGGACGGCCGGCGGGGCGGTGGGGGTGGGCGTGGCATGCTCGGTGCCGTGACCGTCCGCCCCACCAGTACCGTCCTCGTCGGCCGCCAGCGTGAGATGGCACGGCTGCGTGCGGCGGCCGGCCGCGCCCGCGCCGGGGAGCCGGTCACCGTCCTGGTCGGTGGCGAGGCCGGGGTCGGCAAGACCCGCCTGCTGGAGGAGTTCGGCAGCTCCGTCGGCGACGACGTCCGCCTGCTGGTCGGGCAGTGCCTCGAACTCGGCGAGGCCGGCCTGCCGTTCGCTCCGTTCGCCGCGATCCTGCGGGCGGTGCTGCGCCGCGACGGTACCGGCGTCCTCGACGGGTACGATGCCGAGTTCGCCCGCCTGCTGCCGGAGCTGGCCCGGCCGGCCGGTGCCGCCGCGCCCGCCGCCGGACCGCCCTCGGACGCCCCGCGGGGCTACCTGTTCGAACTGGTCGGCCAGTTGTTCGGCCGGCTCGCCGCCGCACAGCCGCTGATCCTGGTCATCGAGGATCTGCACTGGGCGGACCGGTCCACCCGCGACCTCATCGGTTTTCTGGTGCGGGCGGCCCGCACCGGCCGGCTGCTGCTGGTCTGCACCTATCGCACCGACGAACTGCACCGGGGCCACCCGCTGCGGCCCTTCCTGGCCGAGCTGGACCGGGCCCGGGGCGTGGAGCGGGTCGAGCTGTCCCGGCTGGAGCGGGACGGCACCGGGGCGGTCCTCGCCGGGCTCCTCGGTGCCGAGCCGGCCGCCCGGGCGGTCGACGACATCCACGACCGTACGCAGGGCAACCCCCTGTTCATCGAGGAGTTGGCCGCCGCCGGCAGCCCGATCGGCTGTGCCGCGCTGCCGGAGACGCTGCGCGACCTGCTGCTGGCCAGGGTGGACCGGCTACCCGATCCGGCCCAGCGGGTACTGCGGATCGCTGCCGCTGGCGGTAACCGCCTGGCGCACCAACTGCTCGCCGAGGTCGCCGGCCTGCCCGAGCCGGAGCTGGACGACGCCCTGCGGGCCGCCGTCGCCGCCCAGCTGCTGGTCGCCGATCCGGACGGTGACTACGAATTCCGTCACGCGCTGGTCCGTGAGGCGGTCCACGACGAGTTGCTGCCCGGTGAACACGCCCGACTGCACGCCCGGTTCGCCGCCGCCATCGAGGCGCAGCCGCACCTGGTCGCCGCAGGCCGGGCTCCGGCCGAGATCGCCCACCACTGGTACGCCGCCCACGACCATCCCCGAGCCCTGGTGGCCGCCCGGGTGGCCGCCTGCGCCGCCGCCAACCGGTACGCGTACGCGGAGCAGACCCGACTGCTGGAACGGGTGCTGGAACTGTGGGAGCTGGTGCCCGACGCGGCCGACCGGCTCGGCATGGACCACCTGGCGGTGCTGGAGGAGACGCTGAGCGCGGCGACCACCGCCGGTGACTACCAGCGGGCGTTGACCCTGACCCGGGCCGCGTTGGCCGAGGTGGACACCGGTGAGCAGCCGCTGCGCGCGGCGCGGCTGCTGGATCGGCGTGGCCGGATGCTGGCCATGCTCGGCAAGAGCGACGGCGCGACCGAGCTGCGGGAGGCGTACCGACTGGTGTCGGGGGTGGCGGACGGCCCGGACCGACTGCGACTGCTCGCTGATCTCGCCGATCACCTGGCCCGCATCGACCATGTCGACGCGGCCCGGATCGCCGCCGAGGTGGTGACCGCGGCGCGGTGCGCCGACGCCGACGGCGCCCTGTTGCTGGTGCAGCTGGCGGTGCTGAAACGCCGGGAGGGCGCGGCGGATCTCGGGCTGGCCGAGCTGCGCCGCTGTGAGGCGCTGGCCCGCACCGCCGGGGAGGCACCGGCGCTGGTCAGCGCGCTGGTGCACATCTCCGACGTGCTGTTCGAGCTGGGCCGGTACGACGAGTCGGCGCAGGCCGCCGCCGACGGGGTGAGTGAGGCGCGTCGGGTCGGCATCAGCCGCTCCACCGGGGCGTACCTGCTCTCCAACCGGGCGGAGGCGCTGCTGGCGTTGGGTCGCTGGGCGGAGGCCGGCCAGGTGTGCGCCGAGGCGGCCCGGCTCGACCCGCCGGGTGTCTCCGGGTTGCACTGGCTGCAACTGCGGGCCGCGCTGCGACTGGCGCAGGGGCATCCCCGCGCCGACGAGACGGTCGCCCGGGCGCTGGGCTTTCTCACCAAGCCGTACCTGCATCCGCACAACCGGCTTCCGCTGCACCTGCTGCGGATGGAGGCGGCGCTCGCGGTCGACGACCGGGCCGAGGCGTTGCGGGCGGCGCAGACGAGCCTGACCGATCCGGCGATCGTCGACTATCCCCGCTACAGCTGGCCGGTGCTGGCTGCGGCGGGGCGGGTCGCCCGACACGTCGGCGATGACGCCGTGGCCGCCGAGGTCGCCGCGCGGGCCAGCGGCGTCGCGGCCCGGTTCCCCGCCGAGCGGGCGTACGCCGCCGAGGTGGCCGCCACCGTGGCATCCGGTGCCGAGGCGCTCGCCGCCTGGCGGACGACGGTCGCGGCCTGGCGGACCGCCGGTCAGCCCGGGGAGCTGGCGGGGGTGCTGCTGGGCTACGCCGAGGCGGCGGCGGGTGCGGGGGAGCGGGACGAGGTCGGTGCGGCGGTGAGCGAGGCGGCCGCGCTCGCCGACGGGCTCGGTGCGGTCCGGCTCGCCGAGCGGGCGGCCACCCTGGCCCGCCGGGTGGGGCTGCGTGGTGCCGGCCGGGGTCGACCCGGCGCGGATCTGCTGACCGAGCGGGAACGCGAGGTGTTGCGCCTGGTCGCCGCGGGCCACAGCAACAGCCGCATCGCCGAGCAGTTGTTCATCTCGCCCAAGACGGCAAGCGTGCACGTCTCCCGGATCATCGCGAAACTGGACGTGACGAACCGCGTAGAGGCCGCCGCCCTGGCCCACCGCCTCAACCTGCTGACCGACCCATCCTGACCGTCCTGCCCCAGACCCCGTCGATCTTGCACTTTTCGTCGGTGCGTATGCCGCATAAGCCGCAGCACGGCGACCACAAGTGCAAGATCGACGAGCTGGGGGTGGGGTGGGGATGTTAGGGGGTGGTTAGGGTTACGGTTTCGCGGGCGGCGAGGGCCTGCTGGTAGAGGCGGCCGGCGCGGTAGGAGGAGCGGACCAGGGGGCCGCTCATCACGCCGGCGAAGCCAATCTCCTCGGCCTCCTCGCGCAGCTCGACGAACTCCTCCGGCTTGACCCAGCGTTCCACCGGGTGGTGCCGGGGGGAGGGGCGGAGGTACTGGGTGATGGTGATCAGCTCACAGCCGGCGGCGTGCAGATCGCGCAGGGCCTGGGAGATCTCGGCCCGCTCCTCGCCCATACCGAGGATCAGGTTGCTCTTGGTGACCAGGCCGTCGGCGCGGGCCTGCCGGATGACGTCCAGGGACCGCTCGTAGCGGAAGGCCGGCCGGATCCGCTTGAAGATCCGAGGAACCGTCTCCACGTTGTGCGCGAGCACCTCCGGCCGGGCACCGAAGACCTCGGCGAGCTGCTCGGGTACCGCGTTGAAGTCGGGAATCAGTAGCTCGACACCGCAGCCGGGCTGCAGGGCGTGGATCTGCCGGACGGTCTCGGCGTAGAGCCAGGCGCCGCCGTCGGGCAGGTCGTCACGGGCGACGCCGGTGATGGTGGCGTACCGCAGCCCCATCGACACGACCGACTCGGCGACCCGACGCGGTTCGTCGGCGTCGAACTCGGCCGGCTTGCCGGTGTCGATCTGGCAGAAGTCGCAGCGGCGGGTGCACTGGTCACCGCCGATGAGGAAGGTGGCCTCGCGGTCCTCCCAGCATTCGTAGATGTTGGGGCAGCCGGCCTCCTGGCACACCGTGTGCAGCCCTTCGCGGGCGACCAGCCCGCGCAGCTGGGTGTACTCCGGGCCCATCTTGGCCTTGACCTTGATCCACGGCGGTTTGCGCTCGATCGGCGTCTCGGCGTTGCGTGCCTCGATCCGCAGCAGTCGCCGCCCCTCGGGGGCGGGCGTCGCGGTACTCGCGGCCTTGCCGGTCGTCGGCGCGGAGTGCTCGATCGTCACAAAACGAGCCTACGCCGGACGGCAGCCGTCGATGAACGGCGGGCGACGGCCGTCACCCCGGAAATCTTGTGACGCCGGACACCGGGGTCGGAAAAAACGGGTCACACGGTGACGGCGGGTGGTGCTAGCGTGCCGACACGAAGCGACGACGGAGCCGAGTAGCGCACCGGTCCGCCAGTTCAAGAGAGCCGCCGGTTGCTGCGAGGCGGTCTGGCACCGGGGCCGCGAAGACCCTCCCGAGCTGCGGGAAGAACAGCGTGCGGTGACTGGACGGTCCTTGCTGAGCAGGGCCGCTCCGGCATCCGCGCCCAGTAGAGCCCGCCCGGCTGGCCCCGGTGAAAAGGCGACGAACGAGGCTCCCGTACCCGACGGGAGCGAAGGTGTGGTGGCACCGCGAGGTTCCCGCTCGCCCACACCTCCCGGGGCTGAGGCGATGCCTCGCCATCCGAGGTGGCGAGGGCGTTGCGATCGACCGAGGAGCAGCCCACTGTGCAACGCATCCTGTCCGACCAGCTCACGCCGTACACCGGGCGTACCGTCCGGATCGCCGGCTGGGTCCACCGCCGCCGCCTGCTCAAGTCGGTGGCCTTCCTGATCGTCCGTGACGCCGCCGGCCTCGCCCAGGTGGTCGTCACCGACCCGGCGGTGCGCGCCGACGTGGCGGCGCTGCCCGAGGAGACCGTCGTCGAGGTGGTGGCCACCGTGGTCACCAACGCGGCGGCACCCGGCGGGTTGGAGTTGACCGACCCGACGGTACGGCCGCTCGGCCCGCCCGCCGTGCCGCCCCCGTTCGACCTCTACCGACCCGACCTGGCCGCCACCCTGCCGACCCAGTTGGACCACGCCCCGGTCGCCCTGCGCCACCCGACCCGATCGGCCGCGTTGCGGATCTCGGCGGCGGCGGTGGCCGGTTTCCGGGCCGCGCTGGACGCCCGCCGTTTCGTGGAGATCCACACGCCGAAGGTGGTCGCCTCGTCGACCGAGAGCGGGGCGAACGTCTTCGCCCTGGACTGGTTCGGCCGGCCCGCGTACCTTGCCCAGTCGCCGCAGTTCTACAAGCAGCTCATGGTCGGGGTCTTCGAGCGGGTCTACGAGGTCGGGCCGGTGTTCCGCGCCGAGCCGCACGACACCGTGCGGCACCTGGCGCAGTACACCTCACTCGACGTCGAGTTGGGCTTCGTCACCGACCACCGGGACGTGATGGCGGTACTGCGGGACACCCTCGCCGGGATGCTCGACGCGGTCGGCGACCGGGCCGCGGGCGCGCTGGCCACTCTCGGCGTCGAGCCCCCACCGGTGCCGGCGCAGATCCCGGCGGTGCATTTCACCGACGCGCTGCGGATTGCCGGCGCGCCCGCAGACGAACCGGACCTGGCCCCGGCGCACGAACGGGCGCTGGGGGAGTGGGCCCGGCGTGAGCACGGCTCGGAGTTCCTCTTCGTCACCGGGTACCCGATGGCGAAGCGGCCCTTCTACACCCATCCGGACCCGGCGTGGCCGGGCTACTCCAACGGCTTCGACCTGCTGTTCCGTGGGCTGGAACTGGTCACCGGTGGCCAGCGGCTGCATCGGCACGCCGACTACCTCGCCGCGCTGGCCGCCCGGGGTGAGCCGGTGGAGCCGTACGCCGGCTACGTCGACGCGTTCCGGCACGGCATGCCTCCGCACGGAGGCTTCGCCATCGGCCTGGAACGCCTGGTCGCCCGCCTGACCGGCGCCCCCAACATCCGCGAGGCAACTGCCTTCCCCCGTGACCTCCACCGCCTAACCCCCTAACAGCCCCCCACCCCCACCCCCACCCCCACCCTCCCGCCCCACCCCAAGGCCCCCGAACGGTTGATCAAGAAGTTTGCGTCGGGGATCCGCTCCTTAACCGACGCAAACTTCTTGATCAACCCGGCCAGGCCGGCGGCGATCATGAGGTTGTTGTCGCCGATGCCGGCGTGGCGTGACAACAACTTCATGATCGACCGGGTGGGTGGGTGGGTGGGTGGGGGTCAGGGGGTGGGGGTCAGGGGGTGGGGGTCGGGGTTGGGGGGTCAGGGGGTGGGGAGGAGGGTGGGGAGGTGGCGTTCGACTACGGGGAGGGCGTCGGTGACGGTGATCGGGCGGCCCAGCTCGGCGGTGAGGGAGGTGACGCCGGCGTCGCGGATGCCGCACGGCACGATCCGGTCGAAGAACGCCAGGTCGCAGTCGCAGTTGATGGAGAAGCCGTGCAGGGTGACTCCTCGGGCGACCCGGATGCCGATCGCCGCCACCTTGCGCTCGGGGCCCCGGTCATCGGCCGGCACCCACACCCCGCTGCGTCCCTCGACGCGGCCTGCGGCCAGACCGAACTCGGCGCACACGTCGATCAGCAACTGCTCGACCCGCCGGACGTACGCGACCACGTCGACCGGGTCGGGCAGGCGCACGATCGGGTAGCCCACCAACTGGCCCGGGCCGTGCCAGGTGATCTTGCCGCCCCGGTCCACGTCGATCACCGGGGTGCCGTCGACCGGACGGTCCCACGGCTCGGTGCGCTTGCCCGCGGTGTAGACGCTCGGGTGCTCCAGCAGCAGCACGGTGTCGCCCTGCCCGCCGGTGACCACCGCCTCGTGCAGGCGACGCTGTTCGTCCCAGGCGGCGGCGTAGTCGAGGACACCGGCGCGTACGGCCGTCAGGCCGGAGGTCGTCACGGTCACGCATCCAGCCTAGACCCGTACCCGCTGGTCACCAGTGGTGAGCCGGCTCACCGCCGGACCCGCCGCCACACCGCTGGACCGGCCGGCTCACCGTCGGACCCGCCGCCACACCGGACCGGCCGGGTCGCCGTCGGCACTGCCGGCTCACCGCCGGACCCGCCACACCCAGACGTCCTCGACCCGCTCCGGCTCACCGAAGAGCAGGGCCAGGGTGCGGCGGATGGCCTCCTCGTCCACCGGCCACTTGGCGCCGTGCACCTCGTCGGCGAGTACCACCGTCTCGATCCGCCAGTGCTCCAGGTCGGCGCGGACCTCCTCGCGGGTGCCCTCGGTGACGATCGGCGGCAGACCGCTGCGGGCGGCCTGGTCCAGCAGCGCGCCGAACGGGCGCGGCACCGGACCGATGCGTCCCCGGTCGTCGGGGCCGCCGGGGCCGAGGAAGAAACCGGACGGGATGGCGAACTCGCCCTGCCGGTTCGCCAGCGCGTACGCCTGCCAGCGCTGCCCATCGGGGTAGACGTCCAGGGTGAGCGGCGCCGGAGTCAGCACCCCGCCCGGGGAGACGTGGTCCCGCCAGGCGCCGGAGGTGATGAAGCGTGGGATCGGCTCGCGTTCGCTGGTCAGCAGCGGAGTGGGGAGCAGCGGCACCAGGGCCACCGCGAAGCCGACCGTCCAGGCCACCGCCGCCGGGCGGGAGGGCGGACGTCGACGCAACTTGTCCACCGCGTACGCCAGCAGCAGGCCGATCACCGGCGTCACCACAAGCGCGAACCGGGCGGGTAGCGCGGCATTCACCACCGGCAGATGCCCGAGTACGTCGAAGGGCATCGGCAGGTCGGTGCGCCGGCCGTCGACCTTGGCCACCGGCCCGAAGGAGAGCGCGGTGAACACCACCGCGACGATCCCGAGCGCCCACAGGGTGGCCCGTCGACGTGCGTCACCGGCCCGCCACAGCAGCGCGAAACAGCCGACGGCGAGCACCAGCAGCGGCAGCCCGAAGAAGGAGTTCTCCTCGGTCGGGTTCGGCGCCAGCGAGGTGCCGAGACCGGCCTCGCCCGCCAGTGAGCGGCGCGGGTAGGCGGCGTACGCGGCGATGTCCTCGGAATGGATGACCGCGTCGAAGCCGGTGCCGTGGAACCGCTGCGGCCCGGCGAAGTGCAGCCACAGTGGATAGGCCAGCAGCACCCCGGCGACCACCGCGGTCACCGCCAGCCCGCGCAGGAACGACGGCAGTACGGCGCGGGCCTCGGCCCGGTTGGTCGGGTGCAGCGCCCAGACGGCGACGAAGAGTCCGAGCGCCAGCGCGGTGAAGAAGAGTCCCTCGGCGGCGATCGAGAAGGCGACCGCGACGAGTACGCCGAGGATGGCGCCGTCACGTAGCCAGTGGCCGGGCCGGCGCAGCGCGAACAGCCGCCACACCAGCAGTGGCACCAGCCAGCCGGCGGTCCAGTTCAGGTGGGCGTTGGCGTGCGAGACCATCCCGGGGGAGAAGCCGATGAACAGTCCGCCGACCGCGGCGGCGAGCGGGCTGCGGACCAGGTGCCGGGAGAGCAGCCAGTACCAGGCGACGGCGGTGGCGGCCAGGTTGAGGGTGAGGACCACCAGGAAGGTGGCCGGCGGGCCGATCAGGTACGTCAGCGGGGCGAAGACCGCCGCGTACACGGTGATCGAGGTGTTGACCGCGAGGTTCACCCCGTCCGGGACGTTGATCAGATAGGTGAAGAGGGGGTTCTCCCCATGGGTCAGCGCGTGCCCGCCGAAGGCCAGCAGCCACTCGAACAGCGCCTGGTCGCTGGAGTTGACGGTGATCGCCCGCCCGTTCGGGTCGATCCACAGCCCGCTGGTCACCCAGACGGCGAGCGCCAACGCGACAAGCACCACGGTCAGGTCGGCGCGGCGGTCGCGAGCGATCCGCGACGGCGACGGTGAGGCGGGCGCGGACGCCACGGACGGGGAGGTGGGCACCTAGCGGACGTTACCAACCGCACCGGGACACGCCGGTCAGACCCGGCAGGTAGGCGGCTACCCGCCCCGCCACACCCGGACATCGACGAATGTGTGCACGGACACCATGTCATCGGTGCGACACAACTGCGTAACGTCGCGGCAATCATTGGTGATCCAGCTCACAATCATGGAGGCTCTCGTGCGCCGAACCCGTACCCGGCTCGCCGGTGCGCTGGCCGGGCTGGCCCTCGCGGCCACCGCGCTGGTGGCCGTCGCCGCTCCCGCCCAGGCCGCGTCCCTGACCCAGGTCACCGGCTTCGGCTCCAACCCCGGCAACCTCGCCATGTACGCGTACCGACCGGACAATCTGCCCTCCGGTGCCCCGGCCGTGGTGCTACTGCACGGCTGTGCCCAGAACGCCAGCGGCTACTTCGCCAACTCCGGCTGGCAGAAGTACGCCGACCAGTGGCGGTTCGCGCTGATCGTGCCCGAGCAGCGGTCGGCCAACAACTCCAGTTCCTGCTTCAACTGGTTCGAGACCGGCGACACGTCCCGAGGGCAGGGCGAGGCGCTCTCCATCAAGCAGATGGTCGACCACGCCCGATCGGCGTACGGCACGGCCGCCAACCGGGTCTACGTCAGCGGGCTGTCGGCCGGCGGGGCGATGAGCGCCACCATGCTGGCGACCTACCCGGACGTCTTCGCCGGTGGCTCGATCATCGCCGGGCTGCCGCACCGCTGCGCCACCAGCATGATCAACGCCTTCTCCTGCATGAGCCCCGGCGTGGACAAGACTCCCGCGCAGTGGGGTGACCTGGTCCGCAACGCCCACCCCGGCTACTCCGGTGCCCGTCCGAAGGTGGCCATCTGGCACGGCACCAGTGACTACACGGTGGCGACGGCGAACGCCACCGAATCGCGCGACCAGTGGACCAACGTGCTCGGTGTGTCGCAGTCGCCCACCAGTACCCGGCAACTCCCGGCGGGCACCAGCGTCGAGGTGTACGGCAACGACGTGGTCCGCGTACACCGGGTCTCCGGCATGGGGCACGGCACCCCCGTCGACCCGGGCTCGGGCGCGGACCAGTGCGGTACCGCCGCCGCATACTTCCTGGACACCATCTGCTCGACGTACCACGACGCGGTCTTCTTCGGCCTCAACGGCGGCGCGACCCCGACCCCGACCCCGACCGCGAGCCCGACCCCGACCGCGTCACCCACCCCGACTGCGAGCCCGACCCCCACCGGCACCCCGACCTGCATCACCGCCAGCAACTACGCCCACGTCACCGCCGGCCGCGCCTACCACTCCGCCGGCTACGCCTACGCCAACGGCTCCAACCAGCGGATGGGCCTCTACAACACCTTCTACACCACCACCCTGCGCCAGACCGCCCCCAACCACTGGGTAATCGGCTGCTGACCCATCCCCACCCCACCCACCCACCCCCACCCCGTTGATCATGAGGTTAGCGGCAGTCCTGGAGATCATCTTCGCCGCTAACCTCATGATCAACGCGTGCACGGGGAGGGGTGGGCCGGGTCAGGGTGGGCCGGGTCAGGCTTCGAGGGCGGCTTGGAGGGCGGTGCGGAGGTCGGGGTGGCGGAAGGTGAACTGGGCGCGGTTCAGGACGCCGGGGAGGACGCGGGTGCTGGTGAGGGCCTCCTGAGCGAAGCCGCCCAGGGCGACCTTCAGGGCCAGCGCCGGGATCGGGATGACCGCGGGGCGGTTCAGTTGGCGGGCCAGCTCGCGGGTGAACTCGGCGTTGGTGACCGGGGCCGGGCCGACCACGTTGACCGGCCCGGCGAGGTCGGCCCGGGCCAGCAGGAACGTGGTGGCGTTGAGCCAGTCGGTCATCGAGATCCACGGAATCCACTGTCGGCCGCTGCCGAGCCGGCCCGCGATGCCAAGCTTGAACGGCAGCAGTTGCGGCTTGAGCAGCCCACCGTCGCGGTGCAGCGGCAGCCCGGTGCGCAGCCGCACCACCCGTACCCCGGCATCCTCGGCCGGCCGGGTGGCCGCCTCCCACACCCGGGCCACGTCGGCGAGGAAGCCCTCGCCGGCCGGCGCGTCCTCCTCGACCACCCGGTCGCCGGTGTTGCCGTACCAGCCGATCGCCGAGGCGTTCAACAGCACCTCCGGCCGGTCGGCAACCGGCAGACCGGCGATCGTGGTGGCCAGGGTGCTGGTGGTGTCCACCCGGCTGGACCGGATCAGCTGCCGATACCTGTCGTTCCAGCGCCGGTCGCCGACACCCGCGCCGGCCAGGTTGATCACCGCGTCGGCCTCGGCGACCACCGTCGGGTCCAACTGCGCCGCCGACGGCGACCATCGTCGCTCGTCGGCGGCGCGCGGCGGCCGTCGTACCAGCCGGGTCACCTGGTGCCCGTCGGCGACGAGCAGGTCGACCAGCCGGGTGCCGAGGAAGCCGGACGCGCCGGCCATGAGGATCCGCATGCCCTCCATCTTCGGGTACGCGCGGCGGCCCGGCTGCGTCGAGTCGGTCACGCCCGCGTGGCGGCCCCGTCCGGACGTAGCTCCGACAGGTGCCGCTCGACCTCCGCGTAGGCGTCGGCGGGCAGCGGCCCGAGGGCGAGCACCCGGGTGTTCTCCTCGACCTGGGCCACCGTGCGGAAGCCGGGAATCGGCACCGTACGCGGGCTGCGGGCCAGCAGCCAGCCGAGCGCGCCCTGGGCGAGGGTACGGCCGTCGGCGGTGAGTGCCGCGCGTACCTGTGCCACCCGCTGTGCCCACTGCGGTGCCGGTTGGCCGTCGGTGAACCAGGGCAACCACTCCGGTGCCCGCCCCCGCACGTCGTCGTCGCCAAGCGACCGGGTCGCGGCCGTCAGCAGCCCCATCGCCAGCGGCCCCCGGTTGATGCTGGCCAGGTCGTACTTGTCGCAGACCGCAAGCATCTCGGCGTTGTCCCGCAGCACGGACTGGTCGTGCTGGATCGCCGTGCAGTGCGGGGCGGCCGGGGCGAAGTCGGCAGCCGAGTCGGGGTGGTCGGTGCTCCACCCGTACGCCCGGATCTTGCCCTGGGTGACCAGGCCCTCCAGCGTGTCGACCAGGTCGAGCGCGAGCGCCGGAGCCAGATCGTTCAGGTGCAGCTGCAACAGGTCGACATGATCGGTGTCGAGCCGGCGCAGCGACGCCTCCAGACTCGCCACCGCGTACTCGGGCCGGTGGTCCTCGCCGGTGGCCCGGCGGGTCGCCTCGTCGGAGGTGAAGCCGAACTTGGTGGCGATCACCACCTGGTCGCGCCGCCCGGCGACCGCCCGACCGAGCACCCGCTCGCTGTGCCCGGCCCCGTAGTTGCTGGCCGTGTCGAAGAACGTCACCCCGTGCCCGATCGCCGCGTGCACGGCCCGCACCGACTCCTCGTCGTCGACCTCGCCCCAGCCCAACGGCTGCCGGTCGTCGCCCCACAGCGGCCCGCCGATCGCCCAGCACCCCATGCCGATGGCGCTGACCTCGATCCCGCTGCGACCCAGTTTCCGTGTCATCGTCATGCCGCCAAGCGTCGCGTTTAGAGCACACTCGAAGTCAAGCGCGCCCTACGCGACCTCGTGGGCGGGGGTGGCGGTGGCGCGTACGGAGGTGAGGATCGCGTCGATGCGGTCCACGTCGGCGGCACCGACACCGCTGTCGGCGAGCATCCATTCCAACTCGACGAGGTCGGTGGGGGAGGGTCACGTCCTGCCACCACTCGTCGCTGGCGACCTCGTCCAGCAGCTCTCGGTCGGTGCGGTCGGGCGGTCGGCAGCCGTCAAGGTGGTGGCCGAGGTCATTTGATGCCGTGGAGGATGCAGGCGGCCAGGTCCCGCAGCCGGTCGAGGCTCGCGACGTAGTAGCTCTCGGGTTCTGGCCGAGGGAAGCTGGGGTGCGCGGTATGCCCGGCAACCCAACTCGGGATCGAGCGACAGCCCTCCACAAGCCACTGGTCGGGCGCCTCGCGGCGGTCGTACCGCTCACAGACGACGCGCATCGCCGCCGCCAGGCGGGCGAAGGCCGCGCGATCCCATTCCAGGTCGATGCGTAGCTGCAACAGGAAGGAGCCGTCATCGGCCCCGAACTCGCTCCGCAACACGGCGAGCGCTTCTTCGACCGGCTGCTCGCGTCCTCCGCTCACGAGGGCAGCGTAGCCAGCCGAAGCTGCTCGCACCGATGACCGTCTGGCAATCTTGGCCGGATGGATCTGACGGAAGAGTTCGAGTGGCGCGGACGTACGGTCCGATGGGGTCGGACGGGTTCCGGGCCCGCCGTCGTGTTGTGCCACGGGACGCCGTGGTCGTCGCAGTTGTGGGGCCCCTACGCCGAGGCCCTGAGCGACCAGTTCACGGTCTACCTGTGGGACATGCCCGGTTACGGGCTCTCCTCGAAGCTGCCAGAGCACCGGGTGTCGCTGGACGTCCAGGGTGAGTTGCTGGCCGACCTCCTCTCGTACTGGGAGCTGCCGTCCCCACATGTCGTGGCGCACGACTACGGCGGCGCCGTCGCGCTGCGGGCTCGTCTCCTGCACGGCTGTTCGTTCGCGTCGCTGGCGCTTGTCGACGTGGTGGCGCTCGCTCCCTGGGGGTCGGATTTCTTCCGGCTGGTACGCGAGAACGCCGACGTTTTCAGCGCCATGCCGCCCGCCGTCCACGAAGGAGCACTCCGGGCCTACATCGCCGGAGCCAGCCACCGGGGTCTCACACCCGACCAGATGCAGGCACTCGTGTCTCCGTGGCTCGATGCGACCGGGCAGGCCGCTTTCTACCGGCAGATCGCCCAGGCGGACCAGCGCTACACCGACGAGATCCAGGACCTTTACCCCCGTCTGGACCTGCCGGTCCTGGTGGTGTGGGGCACGGACGACACCTGGATTCCGGTCGACCGTGCCCACCGACTGACCGACCTCATCCCGGGCACCCAGCTCAAGCTGATCGAGGAAGCAGGTCACCTGATCCAGCTCGACCAGCCCGTACAACTGGCCATGACGCTGCACCGTTGGCTCACCGCGCAGGCCCTGCTGGGCCGGTGATTCGTGCGGCCCGCTCACCCAGGCGGCAGGTCGGCGCATACCTGAACGTCATCGCCTCGCATGATCGACCCGGACTCTTTGCGCAACTCCCGCTGGGTGATCTCCCGGGGCGCGTGCTCTGCCATAGCCCCACGCTGGGGGAGGAAGCTGCGACTCGCCCGGATCGTGGGTCAGGTCGTGCCGGGGGGTTGGCCGTGCCAGCGGGCGCGGTAGGCGGCCTCGTGGGTCTCGTGGGCGGTGCGCTCCTCGAAGACCACCGCGCGCAGCGTGTGCCGGGCCTCGGACATCAGGATGACCTCGGCGAAGACCAGGCCGATGCAGATCGCGGTGAGCAGGCCGAGGGCGGCCAGGCCCGGCATCGGCATGGCGACCGGGACGCCGATGACGAGGACGACAAGCGTGGCGACCCGGGTCCAGGACAGCGTGTGCAGGGTGCGTAGCTGGAAGAGCATGTTCCCGAGCAGGTAGAGGAACACCCCGCCGAACAGCATCGGCACGTCCGGCCCATGCGCCGGCTCGGTCACCGGTACGCCGGGTTCGGCGACGTCGTGCACGATGCCCTCGGCGCCGAGGGCGAACAGGATGATCCCGGCGATCATCGGCAGGTAGAGGTAGGCGTAGGCGTCGCGGGCCATCAGCACCCGGGCGGGACCGAGGGTGGCGTGCAGGGCGATCCGGGCGGCCGGGCCGATCAGGTCGTAGTGCGCCCACCAGAGGGCGGCGGTGAAGAAGATTCCGAGCACGGCGGCGGTCACCCCGGGCCAGGTCGGTGCCTGACCGAGCAGGTTGCTGCCGACGCCGACGGAGATCACCGATTCGCCGAGCGCGATGATCAGGATCAGGTCGTACCGTTCGGTCCAGTGCTCCGCCGAGGTCACCTGCCAGCCCCAGGTGCGGGCCAGCAGCCCGGTGCCGTACTGGAGCAGCACCACGGTCACCCAGAGCGCGTCCCGAACGAGGGCGGCGGTCCCGGCATCGGCGATGTGGGTGGGTAGCAGCGCGGCCACCAGCAGCAGAATTGTGCTCAGCGCCAGCTCGGGGGCGTAGCGGAGCAGTTGCCGGCGTTCCGCCGGATTGTCGCGTACGACGTGCAGGAACAGGATCAGGTGGATGGCCCGGATGACCACGTAGCTGACCGCGACGACGACCGGCCCCGCCTCGTCCTTGTGGTCCATGAACGCCTGCGGCAGGGCGAGGGCGAAGCAGAACAGCGCGGCCATCCCGACGACCATCAGCACCGGCACGAAACCCTCGCCGATGCGGATCCGGGTGGCCACCACCGTGTGCACCACCCAGCACCACCAGAGCACGGCCAGCACGAGGGCGGCGTGCAGCAGTTGGCGACCGTTGATGTTGGCGGCGGTGGCGCGGGTGATGATGAAGAACGAGAAGACGAAGACCAGGTCGAAGAAGATCTCGAACTTGTCGACCCGGGCGCCGGGTGCGATGCCGACGGCCGGCCCGAGCCGCCCCCGCCAGCCCATGTCGCCCACGCGCTGAGTCTGGCAGCGCTGGCCTGGGCGTACGCCCGTTTCCGATCAGTCCGCCCGGCGGTACCGCAGGCCGTCCATCAGCAGGTCGAGCAGGCGTTGGGCCTGGTCGCGCTGCTCCCGTCCACCGGCGGCGAGCGAGACTCCGCTGAGCCCGGCGAGGACGTCGCCGGGGTCCACGTCCGATCGGACGGTGCCGGCCGCCGCGCCCGCCGTCAGCAGTCGGTCCACGGCCGCGATCAGCCGGTCCCGGCTCTGCGCGAACGGGTTGGTGCCGGCTGCGATCACCAGGCGCAGCGCGTCGGCCATCTCCCGCTTGGTGGCGAGGTAGTCGATGAAGTGGTCCATCCAGGCCCGGGTCGCTACCTCCGGTGGTAGCCGTTCGAGTAGCTCGGCGGCGGAGTCGCAGAGGCGTTCCAACTCGTTGCGGTAGGCGGCCTCGACCAAGGCCTCACGGGTGGGGAAGTGTCGGTAGAGCGTGCCGATACCCACTCCCGCGTCGCGGGCGATCTGCTCCAGGGTTACCTCCGCACCGGACCGGGAAAACGCCCGGACGGCCGCCTCCAGCAGTCGCTGGCGGTTGCGCAGCGCGTCGGCGCGCAACGGTCGGGATGGCTGCTCCGGCACGTACTCCTCCTGACAGTCGACCTCCGTCCGGTTGGCAAACGGAGGGTCCTCCGGTTAGCCTGGCGGTAACGGAGGAGCCTCCGCTTCTGATCGTAGCGGCGGACAGACCCGCCGCACATCTGAGACAAGGATGGATCATGACCATCGGCACACCTATCAGCACCCCGTTCACCGCGGAGTCCACCGCGCTGGAGGTCGTCGCAGGCATTGACCTCACCGGCCGTCGGGTCGTCGTCACCGGCGGTGGGTCGGGCATCGGCGTGGAGACCGCCCGGGCGCTCGCGTCCGCCGGTGCCGACGTCACCCTCGCCGTCCGCAAGCCCGAGCAGGGCGACCAGGCAGCGGCGCAGATCATCGGTACGACCGGCAACGACCGGGTCTTCGTGGCCCCGCTCGACCTGGCCGACCCGGCCTCGGTTGCCGCCTTCGTGGCGAACTGGGACGGCCCGCTGCACATCCTGGTCAACAACGCCGGCCTCATGGCCTCGCCGGAGATGCGTACCCCACAGGGCTGGGAGATGCAGTTCGCCACCAACCACCTGGGGCACTTCGCGCTCGCCACCGGACTGCGCCCGGCACTCGCCGCCGCGCAGGGCGCCCGGATCGTCTCGGTCAGTTCGGCGGCGCACCTGCGCTCGCCGGTCGTCTTCGACGACATCCACTTCGAGCGCCGGGCCTACGAGCCCTGGGCCGCGTACGGGCAGTCCAAGACCGCCAACATCCTCTTCGCCGTCGAGGCGAGCCGGCGCTGGGCGGACGACGGCATCCTGGTCAACGCGCTGCACCCTGGCTCGATCCGCACCAATCTCCAGCGGTACGTGACCGAGGAGGAACTGGCCAAGCTGCGCGCCCAGAGCGGCCCGGCCGCGCCGTCCTGGAAGACCCCGGAGCAGGGCGCCGCCACCTCCGTCCTGGTGGCCACCTCACCCCTGCTCGACGGTGTCGGCGGCCGCTACTTCGAGGACTGTCAACAGGCCGGCCCCAACCAGCCAGGCACCCGCACCGGCGTAGCCGACTACGCCCTCGACCCCGAATCCGCCCACCACCTCTGGACCACCAGCACCCAAACCCTCACCCCCTAGCCCCAGAACCCAACCCACCCACCCTCCCCGGCCGTGGGGCCGCGTTGATCATGAGGTTGGCGGCACTTTCTGAGATCAAAAACGCCGCTAACCTCATGATCAACAGGCGGGTAGGTGGGTGGGTGGGTAGGCGTGGGGTGGGTGGGGGCAGTAGGGCGCCCCGGTCCTTGTGGACCGGGGCGCTCTGCTGCTGTGCTGGGGTTAGAGGCCCAGTTCGGCTTCGAAGTTGCCGGCTTCCAGGCGCTCCTTGACGGCGGTGAGGAAGCGGGCGGCGTCGGCGCCGTCGATCAGCCGGTGGTCGTAGGACAGAGCCAGGTAGACCATCTGGCGTACCGCGATGACCTCGCCCAGATCCGGGTCGTTCACCACGACCGGACGCTTGACCACGGCACCCGTACCCAGCATCGCCGACTGCGGCGACGGCACGATCGGGGTGTCGAAGAGGGCACCCCGGCTGCCGGTGTTGGTCAGCGTGAAGGTCGCACCGGCGATCTCGTCCGGGCTGATCTTGTTGGTCCGGGTCCGCTCGGCCAGGTCGGCGACCCGCTTGGCGATACCGCCCAGGTTGAGGTCACCGGCGTTGTGGATGACCGGCACCAGCAGGCCCCGCTCGGTGTCCACCGCGATGCCGAGGTTCTCGGCGTCCGGGTAGGTGATCGTCCCGCCGTCCAGATCCATGCTGGCGTTGACGATCGGGTACGCCTGGAGCGCCTCGATGGCCGCGAGCGCGAAGAACGGCAGGAACGACAGCTTGACGCCGTGCCGCTGCTGGAACGACTCCTTGGCCTGCGCCCGCAGCTTGGCGACCTTGGTGACGTCCACCTCGACCACCGTGGTCAGCTGCGCCATCTCGTGCAGCGACGACAGCATCCGCTTGGCGATGGCCGCGCGGATGCGCGGCAGCTTCTCGGTGGTGCCCCGCTTGGCGCTCGGCTGCGGCTTGGCGGCCGGCTTCGTCGGGGTGGCCGCGGCCGGCTGGGCCGCCGCCGGGGCGGGAGCGGCCTTGGCGGCGCGGGCCTTCTCCGCCGCCTCCAGCACGTCCTGCTTGCGGATCCGACCGCCGACACCGGTGCCGTTGACCGAGGCGAGGTCCACGTTGTGCTCGCTGGCCAGCTTGCGTACCAGCGGCGTCACGTAACCGGCCGCCTGCTCGCCGCCGTTGGACGGTGCCGCCGCGCGCTGTGGGGTGGGGGCTGCCGGCTGCGCCGCCTGCTCGGCCTTGACCGGCTCCTGCGCCGTCTCGGCCTCGGCGGCCGGCTCGTTGTACGACAGGCCGGGCGTCGGCTCGGACACCTTCGGTTCCGGCTTCGCCTGCGGCTCGGGCTGCGGCTTCGGCTCGGGCTTCGCCTCCGGCTCGGGCTTCGGCTCCGGCTTCGCCTCGGCCGGCGCGCCACCGGCGGCACCGACCACGGCCAGGGTCGCACCGACCTCGGCGGTCTCGTCCTCGGCGACCTTGATCTCCAGGACGGTACCGGCGACCGGTGAGGGGATCTCCGTGTCGACCTTGTCGGTGGAGACCTCCAGCAGCGGCTCGTCGACCTCGACGGTCTCGCCGACCTGCTTGAGCCAGCGGGTGACCGTACCCTCGGTGACGCTCTCGCCCAGGGCCGGCATCTGCACCGGGGTGCCCTCGCCCGACGGCGCCGGGGCCGCCTGCGCCGGCTGCTCGGCCGGCTCCTCGACGGCCGGCTGCTCCGCCTCGGCCTCGGGCTCCTCGGCCGCCTCCGCGGCCTGCTCGGCCGGGGCCTCCTGCTGCTGCGGGGCGGCTCCGCCGCCAGCCGACTCGCCCTCGCCGGAGATCACCGCCAGCTCGCTGCCGACCTCGGCCGTCTCGTCCTCGCCCACCACGATCCGGGTCAGCACCCCGGCCGCCGGGGACGGAATCTCGGTGTCGACCTTGTCGGTGGAAACCTCGAGCAGCGGCTCGTCGACCTCGACGGTGTCACCCTCCTGCTTGAGCCAGCGCGTGACGGTGCCCTCGGTGACGCTCTCGCCGAGCCGGGGCATGGTGACCGATACCGGCATGTTCTCCAGACTCCTTCATTTCCCTGGTGGGGGGAGCGTCGCCCGTCGCCGGACGCCGCGGGTACGTCGTGGTCAGGCGTGTGCGTGCAGCGGCTTGCCGGCGAGTGCGAGGTGCGCCTCGCCCAGGGCCTCGTTCTGCGTCGGGTGGGCGTGCACGAGCTGCGCCACCTCGCCCGGGTACGCCTCCCAGTTGTAGATCAGCTGCGCCTCGCCGACCAGCTCGCCGACCCGCGCGCCGATCATGTGCACGCCGACCACCGGACCGTCCTCGACCCGCACCAGCTTCACGAAACCGGCCGTCTTGAGGATCTGGCTCTTGCCGTTGCCGCCGAGGTTGTAGTTGTAGGTCTTGATCTTGTCAGCGCCGTACTGCTCCTTGGCCTTCGCCTCGGTGAGGCCGACCGACGCCAGCTCCGGGTCGCTGTAGGTGACCCGGGGAATGCCCGCCTCGTCGATTACCGCCGGGTTCTGGCCGGCGATCTCCTCGGCGACGAAGATGCCCTGCTGGAAACCGCGGTGGGCGAGCTGGAGGCCGGGCACGATGTCGCCCACGGCGTAGACGTTCGGCACGTTGGTGCGCAGCCGCTCGTCGGTCAGCACGTAGCCGCGGTCGAGCTTCACGCCCTGCTCCTCGTAGCCGAGGTCGGCGGTGTTCGGGCCCCGGCCGACGGCGACCAGCAGCAGCTCGGCCTCGACGGTGTCGCCGCCGGCGATTGTCACCTTCACGCCGTTGTCGGTCTTCTCGACCTTCTCGAACGGCTTGCCGACCTTGAAGTTGATCTTCCGTTTGCGGAAGGCCCGCTCCAGCGCCTTCGACGACTCCTCGTCCTCGGCGGCGACCAGCCGGGGCAGCGCCTCGACGATCGTCACGTCCACCCCGAAGGACTTCCACACGCTTGCGAACTCGACGCCGATCACGCCGCCGCCGAGCACGATCGCCGAGGCGGGGACCCGGTCCAGGGTCAGCGCGTGGTCGCTGGTGATGACCCGCTCGCCGTCGATCTCCAGGCCCGGCAGGCTCTTGGCGTACGACCCGGAGGCCAGCACCACGTTGCGGCCGGTGTACCGCTTTCCGTCCACCTCGACCGCGTTCGGCGCGACCAGCTTGCCGTGCCCCTCCACGATCGTGATCGACTTGTTGCCCTTGAGCATGCCCTGCAGGCCCTTGTAGAGCCGCGAGATCACGCCGTCCTTGTACGAGTTGACCCCCGCCATGTCGATGCCGACCAGTTCGGCCTTCACACCGAACTGCTCCGACTCGCGGGTCTGGTCGGCGATCTCGGCGGCATGCAGCAGCGCCTTGGTCGGGATGCATCCGTTGTGCAGACAGGTGCCCCCGAGCTTGCCCTTCTCCACGAGGGCCACGGAGAGGCCCAACTGGGTGGCGCGCAGTGCGGTCGCGTAACCGCCGCTACCACCTCCGAGGATGACGATGTCGAAGGTTGCGTCGTTCGGCTCGCTCACGTCCAACTCCCAGGTCGCTTCGCTGCATCGGGGGTCACGGCGGGGTAACACGGACACACCCCACCTCGGCCATCTTGTCACCACCGCGTCGCACCCGCGTACCGAGGTGCCCAACGACACGTCGCCGCCACGTACCCTTGGCTCTGCCTTCGATACGCCACGACTGGGGAGACGGCTCGGTGGGACTGTTCCGGCGAAGCAAGCGGGCACGTGCGGCTGACCCTGACCGTACGGCCAATCGTGCCGATCTGGAGCATCTTGAGAACTTCATCCGTACCCGTAACGGCGTCGAGGCGTACATCGAGCCGCGTACCACCGTCACCGAGACCACCGTGATCCTGATCGCCGACGACGGCGAGTGGACCCGACGCCGGATCGACGGGCCGGACGGCGCGCGGCGGTTCGCGTACCGGCTGAGCATCCCGATCTACGACGTGGCGCTGATGGGCTACCCGCAACGCATGCGCGACTACAACGAGCGCCGCAAACGCCGCCCCGAGCAGTACTGACGGCCCGCCGGGGCCCCTCACCCAACGACAAGGGGCCCCGCACACACCTCAGCCGTTGGCGGCTACGTCGTCGATCAGGTGGAGCAGGGTACGGACGGGGACGCCGGTGCCGCCCTTGGTCCAGTAGCCGGTCGCCTCGCCCGAGTGGTACGAGGGACCGGCGATGTCGATGTGCGCCCAGGCGACGTCGTCGGTGACGAACTCACGCAGGAAGACACCGCCCTGGAGCATGTGGCCGGCCCGGTCCATGCCCGCGTTGACCTGCGAGATGTCGGCGACGTCGGAGTCCATGCCCTTGCGCACGTCGTCCGGCAGCGGCATCGGCCAGGCGGGCTCGCCGACGGCGTCACCGGCGCCGCGGACCCGCTCGCACAGCTCCATCGTGCCCATCACGCCGGAGATCCGCTTGCCCAGCGAGACGACCTGGCCGCCGGTCAGGGTGGAGGTCTCGAACAGATAGTCACAGCCGTCGGCGCAGGCCCGGGCCATCGCGTCACCGAGGATCATGCGGCCCTCGGCGTCGGTGTTGAGCACCTCCACCTTCTTGCCGTTGAACATGGTGATCACGTCGCCCGGCCGGTACGAGGTGCCCGACGGCATGTTCTCCGCCATCGGCACGTACCCGGTGACCGCCACCGACGGCTTCAGCTCGGCCACCGCCAGCATGGTGGCCGCCACCGCCGCCGCACCGGCCATGTCGGACTTCATCTCCCACATGCCCTGCGCCGGCTTGATCGAGATGCCACCGGTGTCGAAGGTGATGCCCTTGCCGACCAGGGCGACCCGCTTACCGGTGCCGCCACCGTCCGGGGTGTAGGTCAGCTTGACCAGCCGCGGCGGTGCCTCCGATCCCTGACCGACGGCGATGATGCCGCCGTACCCGCCCTCGCGCAGGGCGACCTCGTCGAGCACCTCGACCTCGAGGCCGGCCGCCCGACCGGCCTCCGCAACCGCGTCGGCGAAGGCCGGCGGGCGCAGCTCGTTCGGGGCGATGTTCACCCAGTCGCGGGTACGCCGCACCGCGCCGGCCACCGTCCGGGCCCGGGTCACCTCGGCCTGCGCTGCCGCGTCCGCGGCGTCCGGTACGGCCACCAGCACCTCGGCGACCGGCTCGCGGCGGGCCGGCTGTGGCCGGGTCTTGTACCCGGCGAAGCGGTAACCGCCAAGCAGTGCGCCCTCGGCCACCGCGCGCAGCGCGTCGGCGGCGTCGGCGTCGTCGGGCAGCGGCAGCGTCATCGCCACCCGGGCCGCGCCGGCCAGGGCCCGCACGGCGGCGCCCGCCGCCCGGCGCAGCGTCTCCGGGGCGGGTGCCGCACCACTGGGCTCCGGGCCGAGGCCGACGGCGGCGAGCACCGGCGCGGTGACCGTGCCCAGCGTCGCCAACTTGATCACCTCGCCCGGGCCGCCGGTCGCGCCGAGCAGCGCCAGCGTCTCGGTCAGCTTGCCGTCGAAGGCGGCGGCGATGCTCTCGGCGCCGCTGGCGAGCAGCAGGGCGCCGGCGGGGCCGCTGGTGGCGTCCTGCTCGCCGGTCGTACTGTGCACGCCGATCACGATCGCGTCGACGGCGAGCTCGGCGGGGTCGGTGTCGACCAGGCTCAGGGTGGTGCTGGGCGATGTCACGGAGGCTGCTCCCGGGCGGGCCGGGCCGGTCGCGTGGTGGCGTACCGGCGGTGGAGTTCCCCGGCGGATGATTTACCCGCCGGACGTCATTGCTGCCCCGCCGGGTGATCCGGCGGTCCCGCCGATGCTAACCAGCCCGCTGCGTCCCGGTAAGTTGCCACCCATGACCGAGGTGACCACCGACGCCGCCGCGACCCGGCTGCGTCGTTCTCCGCTGGGCGGCCGGCACACCGCGCTCGGCGCCAAGTTCGCTCCGTTCGGCGGCTGGGAAATGCCCCTGGAGTACGCCGGCGGCGGGGTGCTGCGCGAGCACACCGCGGTGCGTACCGGTGTCGGCGTGTTCGACGTGTCACACCTGGGCAAGGTGCGGGTGGCCGGGCCGGGGGCGGCGGATTTCGTCAACGCCTGCCTCAGCAACGACCTGGGCCGCATCGGGTCGGGCCGGGCGCAGTACACCCTCTGTTGCGACGAGGCGACCGGCGGGGTGGTCGACGACATCATCGCCTACCTGTACGCCGACGACCACGTCTTCCTCATCCCGAACGCGGCGAACAGCGCCGAGGTGGTACGCCGGCTGCGCGCCGCCGCGCCGCCGCAGGTCACGATCACCGACGAACACGAGGGGTACGCCGTACTGGCGGTGCAGGGCCCCCGGTCGGCGGAACTGCTGAGCGGGCTCGGTCTGCCCACCGAGCACGGGTACATGAGCTTCACCTCGGCGACGCTCGGCGCGGTCGAGCTGACCGTCTGCCGTACCGGCTACACCGGCGAGCTGGGCTACGAGCTGGTCGTCCCGGCCGGCGACGCGGTAGCGGTGTGGGACGCGTTGTTCGCCGCCGAGCCGGCGCCGCAGGCGTGCGGGCTGGCCGCCCGGGACACGCTGCGCACCGAGATGGGGTACCCGCTGCACGGTCAGGACCTCTCGTTGGAGATCACGCCGGTGCAGGCCCGCTCGGGTTGGGCGGTCGGCTGGGACAAGCCGACCTTCTGGGGCCGCGACGCGTTGGTCGCGGAGAAGGCCGCCGGTCCGGCGCGTACGCTGCGCGGCCTGGTCGTCGTCGACCGCGGCATTCCCCGCCCCGGCATGCCCGTGTACGCGGGCGACACCCGGGTCGGCATCGTGACCAGCGGCACCTTCAGCCCCACGCTGAAGCAGGGCATCGCCCTCGCCCTGATCGACACCGCCCCCGCCCTCCCCGACGGCGCCGAGCTGCACGTCGACATCCGCAACCGCCGCACCCCCGTCCACCTGACCCGCCCCCCCTTCATCCACCCCTCCGTCAAATAACCCATCCCACCCACCCACCCACCCACCCACCCACCCACCCACCCACCCCACCAGCAACCGTTGAAAAAGAGGTTAGCGGCAGCTTGAAGATAAAAACCAGCCGCAAACCA